>JBGAOG010000021.1:0-24382 GCA_044221985.1 Phycisphaerales bacterium | reverse complement strand
CAGGCGATGCACGGGCCAGGCCGGCGTGTCGCCCGGCGAGACGCACGACGCCAACACCAGCGGGACGACGAGGAACGCGGGTTGCAGCACGCGAGTCTTCACGGCGGACCTGCCCTTTCAGTCATGGCGCAGCGCGTCGATGGGGTTGAGCCGGGCCGCCTTGATGGCCGGGAACATCCCGAACGCGATCCCCGTCAGCGCCGCGAACCCGGCCGAGACGCCGATCGCCCACATGGGAATGCTCGCCGAGCCCAGGGCCGTGTCCTTCGCCAGACGCATCAGCGCCACGCACCCGATCCCCCCCGCCCGCCCCCCCCCCGCGCCCACCAGGCACAAGGTCACCGCCTCCACCAGGAACTGCAGCAGGATCACGCCCGGGCGGGCCCCCACGGCCTTGCGCAGCCCGATCTCCCGCGTGCGCTCGCTCACCGACACGAGCATGATGTTCATGATCCCGATCCCGCCCACGATCAGCGAGATGCCCACCACCGCCCCCGCGCCCGCGGTGATCGCCCCGGCCACCTTCTTGAACTGCGAGATCGCCTGCTCGATGGCCTCCACCCCGAACGTGTCGGGCTCCTCCGGGCCCAGGTGCCGGGCACGACGCAGGTAGTGGCTCACCTCCGCCTTGGCGTCGTCGAACTGCTCGGGAGAGTGCGTGCAGGCGATCGCGTACAGACGCGGCTCGGGTCGCATGGACTCGCCCGTGCGGTACGGGATGAACACCTCGGCCTGGGTCTCGTTGCCCCCGAACATGGGGCTCACCTGCTTGGTCTCCACCACGCCGATGACCTGGAACCGACGACCCTCCACCAGCACGAACCCGCCGGTGGGATCGGTGGGCAGCGCCAGCTCGTTGATCGCCTTGTCGTTCACCAGGCAGACCTGCCGACGCTCCTGCTCGTCCATCGAGCTGAGCGGTCGCCCCCGCGTCACCGACCGCTGCTCGATCTCGTGCCACGTGGGACGCACGCCCTGGATGTTCACGATCGGCACGTTGCGGTCGCCGAATCGCACCTCCGCGTTCAGCATCATGACCGGCGTGATCTGCCTGATCGAGGGGCAGGACGCCGCGATCCCGTCGACCTGGGCCACCGTCATCCGGATCTGCTGGAAGCTGTAGCGGTCGCGCCGGTTGGGCGGCATGCGCGGGAAGATCCAGACCTTGTTGGCCCCGAACGTCGCGAACTGGTCCAGCACGAACTGCTTCAGGCCCGTCATCGCGCCCACGATCACCACCACCGCGAACACCGCGATGACCACCCCCAGCGTGGTCAGCAGCGAGCGGACCTTGTTGGCCCAGATCTGGGCCAGGGCCAGCCCCGCGGTCTGCAGCACCAGCCGCACCAGGTTCATGACGCGGTGCCCTCCCGCTGGCGGGCGTGGGCGTCCGCGACCCGCCGGAGATAGTCCTGGTGCATCGGGTCGCGGGAGGTCGGATAGTCCGTCAGGATGCGACCGTCCTTGAGCCGGATGATGCGCGTGGCGTGCCCCGCGATGTCCTCCTCGTGCGTCACCATCACGATCGTCTGCCCCTCCGCGTGCAGCTTGTGGAAGAGCGACAGGATCTCGTCGCTGGTCGCGCTGTCGAGGTTGCCCGTCGGCTCGTTGACCAGCGCCCGCGCGATCGCCACACGCTGACGCTGCCCCCCCGAGAGCTGGCTGGGGCGGTGGTGCGTGCGGTCCGCCAGGCCCACGCGCTCCAGCGACTCGCGCGCCCGCTTCGTGGCCCCGCGCCAGCGCAGCTTCGAGTACAACAGCGGCAACTGCACGTTCTTCAGCGCCGTCGCCCGCGGCAGAAGCTCGAAGCTCTGGAACACGAACCCGATGAACTGGTTCCGGGCCGCCGCCAGCTCCGCCGCGTTCATCCCCTCCGTGCCCCTTCCGGCCAGCTCGTACGAGCCCTTCGTGGGCTGGTCGAGGCAGCCGAGGATGTTGAGCAGCGTGCTCTTGCCCGAACCCGAGGCGCCCATGATCGCCACGAACTCGTTGGCGTCGATGTCCAGGTCGATCCCGCGCAGCGCGTGCACCAGCTCGCTGCCGATGCGGTAGACCTTCGTGAGCCCGCGCGTGCGGATGATCATGGGGGCCTCACGTCTTGGACGCCGCGCCAGGCCTGGCCGCGGGCGCCTTGCCCTTGTCCTCTTCCACCAGGCGGTCGTCCTTGAGGTCCCCCAGGATCTTGAACGGGCCCGACACCACCACCTCGCCCTCCTTGAGCCCGTCCACCACCACGCTGTGCGTCTGGTCCGAGATCCCCACCTTCACGATCCGCGCCCGGGCCCGCGGCCCTTCCAGCACGAACACCACCTGCGCGAACCGCTTGGTCCTGTCCACCTGCGGCGCCGCGTCGACCACCGCCCTGGGAAGGTCATCCAGGTTCCGGTCCACCACCGCGTGGCTCGGGATGCGCAGCACGCCCGCCTGCTTCTCCACCGCGATCTCCGCGTTGGCCGTCATCCCCGAACGCAGGAGCACGTCGCCGGGGCGATCCAGCACCACGTCGGCCTTGAAGTTGGCCGTCCCGTCACGCTCCACGTCGCGGATCAGGGCCACGCGCTCGACCGTGCCCGTCAGCGGTCGATCCGGGAGGGCGTTGACGAAGACCTTGGCGCTCTGGCCGTCGCGGACGCTCTGGACGTTGGCCTCGTCGATGCGGGCCTTGAGCAGCATCGTGGTCAGGTCGTCGATCTCCATGATCACCGAACCGGGGTTGTTCAGCGTGCCCACCACCACCAGCTCGCCCACCTCCGCGTTCACCTTCACGATCATCCCGTCGAACGGAGAACGCACGATCGTGTTGTCCAGGTCCTTCTCGGCGCGGTCGATGTTCGCGCGGGCGATGTCCACCGCGTACTCCCCGCTGCGCAGGTTGGCCTCCGCCGAGGCGTGCGCCGTCTCCGCCGCCTCGAGGTCCGCCTGGCTCAGGTCCTTGCTCTCGTACAGGTCCTTGGCACGCCGGAACTCGCGCGAGGCCCGGGCATACTCCGCGCGCGACCGCTCGAGCTGGGCCTGCACGCTGCTGTGGTTGGCCCTGGCCGAATCCAGCGACGCCTTCACGTCCCGGTCGTCGAGGCGCAGCACCACGTCGCCCTTGCGCACCACCGCGTTCTCACGCAGCGGGATCTCCACGATGCGAGCCGAGACCTGGGCCGAGATCTCCACCTTCGTCCGCGGCTCGATCTGCCCCGGCGCGGAAATGATCCGCACCACGTCGCCCGTGTCCACCTTGGAGAGCGCGACCTTCAGCGGCTTGGATTCGGGATCCATGGTGGCCACGAGCGAGTCCAGCGCGCCGCTGCTCTTGGCCCACACCCCCAGGCCGACCACGCACGCCGCCAGCACGCCCGCCACGATCAGGATCCACTTCCACATCGCCTTCCCCACGCGGGCGGGCGGTCATTCGCCCGGGCCGTCCCAACGGGTGATTCGGAATCCCCCCGCTCGGATTGCGATCGGGCCCCTCGGACCCGCTGCGCTCACCCTCAAAGTGCCGGAGGGGGGACTTGAACCCCCACGGGTGTGAGCCCGGCGGATTTTGAATCCGCTGCGTCTGCCATTCCGCCACTCCGGCGACGGGCACAAGGATAGAGCCCCTCCCGCCGCCGGAGCCGCCCTTCCCCTTCCCCTTGATCTTGCGCGTCGCCGATCAGCAGCCCTGCTCGTAGCGATGCAGGAAGAACAGCAGGTCCGCCACCTCCACCGCCCCGTCGCTGACCCCCGTGAACGAGCCGTCGTCGATGTCCGCTCGCGCGTCCCCGCCCTCGAAGAACGCCAGGAACGCCACCAGGTCATCGATCGTCACCGCCTGGTCGCCCGTCCCCGTCATCGTCCCGTCGTCGATGTCGGCCGGGCAGCGGACCGTCAGCACCGCCGGCGTGCTCGTCACCTCGCCGCAGCCGTTCGACACGCGGATCGTGTACAACCCCGCGTCCGACACCCGCGCGTCGGCGATGCCCAGCCGATTGGTTCCCGAACCGCTCACGCGACCGCCGTCCGTGAGCAAGGCCCCGTCATGACGCCATTGATACGTGAACGGCCCGGCGCCGGCCACCTGCGCCGACAGCATCGCCGTCGCCGTCGGTGCCACTCGCGTGTCGCGCGGAGAGTTCGTGATGATCGGGAACGTCCCCCCGATGCGGCGCTGCCACGTGTCCCCGAAGCGCCCGCGCGGCCCGAACCCTCCGAAGAGCACCAGCCTGCCCCGGGCCGCGTCGAACGTCATCGACGCCGACTCGCGGGCCACCGCCACCACGTCATCGATGCGCTGCCAGTGCCCCGCCTCCCACTCCCACAGGTCGCTCAGCGACTGCCCGTCGGGACCGCGACCGCCGAACAGCACGACGTTCCCGCGCGTCTGGTCGAACACCATCGACGCGTACATCCGCGGGCCAGGACCCACCGCCGAGATCTGCGACCATCGCGTCCCGTCCCACGCCCAGGTGTCGCCCAGCACCTGCTTCTGGGACCCGCTCCCGCCATAGCCGCCGAACAGGAAGACCACGCCGTGCCCGGCGTCGTACGCCATCGCGTGCCCGAATCGCAACGCCGGGCCCGTGTTGCTCACCGCCGACCAGGCCGATCCGTTCCACGCCCACGTGAACGTGTCGCGGAAATTGATGTCGGACGTCCCGCCAAACAAGATCGTCTGCTGGCGCGCCTCGTCATACGCCATCGCGCCCAGGTATCGTGCCGGCGGTCCCGAGGCCGTCGTTTGAGTCCAGGTCGTGCCGTTCCATACCCACGTCGACGAGTTGAACACCGGGTTCTCCGCGGTGTACCGCACCCCGCCAAACATCACCACGTTCTGCCGGGCGGCGTCGTACGCCATGCTCGGCCCCTCATACCCCAGAGGGCCGCTCGACGACAATGGCGCCCACGCCGTCCCATTGAAACCCCACGTCTCCGGGGGGTATTCCGTCCCGTCTGGCTTGGGCCCGTATCCGCCAAAGAGCACGACCTGCTGACGCGAGCCGTCGAACACCATGGCCTGTGAACTGCGGATCGACGGCCCGGTCACCGCGCTCTGCGTCCACGGCATGCACGTCTGCGCGCTCGCCCCGGTCGCCAGGGTCGTGGCGAGGATCACGATTGGTGTTGCAATCAGTCTCATGAGAATCGCACGGCCGAGCCGTCTCCTTGGCGCAATGCATGAATTGCGCATCCCGCCACGGCGGCCCCGAGGATCCCAGTATACGGACCCGCACAGCCTACGGAACCAAGACCGCCGCCAACCCACCACAAATACAGACGATCTTCGCTCAATTAGGCGTCACTGCCCCAGCGCCAACCGTGCCGCGCCGCACGCGGCGTGGAACGCGGTGCGCCCAAACCCGAGCGTCCAATCCGCCCGCGCAACGCCGGTCAAGTCCTTGTCCACCATGGACTTGATGGCATCGCGGTACGGTTGCATCACGAGCCCCAGGCCCCCGAGGAGCCGAACGTGACGCGGGCGGTATATCGCGTGCCCGATTCGAATCGCGCGCGCAAGCGCCAGCATGGGGACGGGATCTCTGGCCAGATGGTTCGGAATATGTTCGACATCGCACCCATACCGCTCCATCATCGCGGGCAGCCCGACGTACGCCTCCAGCCCCCCGCGCGAGCCGTCCGGGCCGACGGGCACCTCGCGGCCCGGCTCATGGATCGTGACATCCAATTGCCCCAGGTGCCCCGGGGAGCGACCGGACACGAGCAGGGGCACCCCCTCGTCCAGCACGCACGCCCCGACGCCCGTGCCCAGGCTGAGCGCCAAGAGCCGTCCCGCAAGCCGGGGCGATTCCGTGACCCAGAGGTCGTACGCCGCGGCGTGCGCGTCGGTCCACACCGTGGGCGGCGCGCTCTTTGCGGGCCCGACCGCGCCCGCCACCAGCTCCGTCAGACTCAGCCCCACCATGCCCGGCACGTTCGCCGAGTACGTGGTTCGCTGGGTCTGCTCGTCCAGCAACCCCGGAACGCACAGCCCCACCGCGTCGACACCCCGCGTTCCCGTGACCTCCCCCGCGGCCTGCCGGGCCGATTCCAGCAGGGTCCGCCGATCCGGGCGCGCGTAGGTGCCGCTGCGCGCGGTCGCCACCGGGCTCCCATCAACGAGCAACGCCGCCTTTACCGACGTACCCCCGATATCCAGGCCCAGGGCTCGCATGTCCACAGTCTAGAAAGCCCGCTGTTGCGCGGCCGTTACGACCGCGGGCCCTCGGCGTGCGTTCAACTCTGGTGACGGGCGGGGTGCCCGGTCGATGCTCCCTGGGAGGTTCACATGGCTACCCGAAGGCGATTGGCGGCGTTGACGCTCCTGGCGGCCTCGGTTCTCGGCATCTTGGCGGCGCGCGCGCCGGCCCAGGTGTCGGACCGGGCGCCGTCCCCGATCCTGCCCGGCGATGACGTCGTGATCATCTTGCCCCCGCGGCCCTTGCCGCGCCGGCACCCCATGCACCACGAACCCGTGCGCCTCACCGCCGCGAGCGCGGCCATCAGCATCGACGAGCAGGCCGCGGGCACCCGACTCGAACTCACCCTCAGCAACCCGTCGGGCATCCAGCAGGAAGCCGTGGTGATGATCCCCGTGCCCGACGGCGTGGCCGTGCGCTCCTTGGAATACGACGGCGTGGGGCCCGAGCCCGTGGCCAAGGTCCTCCCGCGCGACGAGGCGCGCCGCATCTACGACGCCATCGTGAACAAGATGCGCGATCCCGCGCTCGTCGAGTTCGCCGGGACGAACATGATCCGCACCAGCGCCTTCCCGATCCCGCCGGGCAAGAGCCAGAAGCTGGCGATCACCTTCGAGCAGGTGCTCGGCGCGGACGGGGACCGCGTGGACTACTGGCTCCCCCGCAGCGAGTCGCTGGCCCAAGGCGACGTGTCCTGGACGATCAGCGCCACGATCAAGTCGTCGCGCGCGATCGCGGGGGTGTACTCGGCCAGCCACGAGGTGGACGTGATCCGTGACGCGCCCGGGCAGGTGCGCGTGAAGGTCGCCGGCGGTTCCCAGGCCGACGCCGCCCGCGGTTCGTTCCGCCTCTCGTACCTGCTCCAGCCCCGCAAGGGCGACGGGGTGGCGGCGACGCTGATGGCCTATCCCGACGCCGACGTGCGCGGCGGCCAGGGCGGGTACTTCCTGCTCCTGGCGGGCATGCCCCCGACGCCGGCCGAGGTCGAGAAGCAGAAACGCGAGGTCGTCCTCGTCCTGGATCGCTCCGGCTCCATGCGGGGCGAGAAGATCGAGCAGGTCCGCAACGCCGCCCTCCAGGTTGTCGAAGGCCTCGAGTGGGGCGAGGCGTTCAACATCATCGACTACTCCGACAGCATCGCCGCCTTCGCCGACAAGCCCGTGATCAAGGACCAGGCCAGCCTGGACAAGGCCCGGGCGTACATCCGCGGCCTCCAAGCCAACGGCGGGACCAACCTGCACGACGCCCTCATCGAGGCGATGCGATCCGAGCCGACCAAGGCCATGCTGCCCCTCGTGATCTTCCTCACCGACGGGCTGCCCACCGTCGGCGAGCGGAGCGAGGTGAAGATCCGCGACGACGTCAAGGCGGCCAACAAGTTCCACCGGCGCGTGTTCACCTTCGGCGTGGGGTTCGACGTGAACTCCCCGCTCCTGTCGGGGCTGGGCAAGGCCTCGCGCGGGGCCAGCACGTTCGTCCTGCCCCAGGAGGACGTGGAGGTGAAGGTGTCGCAGGTCTTCCGGCGCCTGAACGGGCCGGTGCTCGCGATGCCCAGGCTGACGGTCCTGGGCGATCACACGCCCGGGGGCATGCTGCGCGAGCTGATGCCCGGCGAGCTGCCGGATGTCTTCGAGGGCGACCAGATCGTTGTGCTGGGGCAGTATGCCAGCGCGGGCAACCTGCGCCTCAGGCTCGAGGGTGAGCAGCACGACAAGAAGGTCGCGTTCGAGTTCGACGCGAGCACGAAGGGCGCGACGGTGCGGAACGCGCATGTGGCGCGCCTTTGGGCGCGGGCCAAGATCGCCATGATGGTCGACGAGATCCGCCAGGCTGGCGCCAGCGGCGGCGTGGGCGAGGCGAGGATGAAGGAGCTCGCCGACGAGATCGTGCGCCTGAGCACCAAGTGGGGGATCTTGACGGAGTACACCAGCTTCCTTGCCACGCCCGAGGCGGAGCGCTTGTCGGGAGAGCAGTTGCGCGAGGGGCTGTCCGCCTCTTCGCTCACCAACCTGTCTCGACGCGCGGAGGCGGGACGCTCGGGCACCGGCGGCGTGAACCAGGAGGCGAACCTGCAGCGCCTGATGCCCATGCGGGCTCCGTCCGGGGGTGGACGTGGCGGCGTGACGGCCGCGCCGGCGCCGACCACCCAGGCCTACCTCGACGCCGACATGAAGAAGGTCGAGGTCCACACCATCCAGCAGAACGCCGACCGGGCCTTCTACTTCCGCAACAACCGCTGGGTCGACTCCCGCCTGATCGAGAAGGAGCAGGAAAAGCCGGACGTGACGATCGAGCTGGGCACGCCGGCCTATTCCAGGCTCGTGGACGAGCTCGTGGCCGAGGGGCGACAGTCGATCCTGGCCAATCAGGGCGAGATCTACATTCTGCACCAGAACCAGCGCGTGCTGGTCAAGAATCAGTAACCGGGCTCCGGGGGCCCAAGGGCCCCCGGGTCTTTTCCCCAGGCGAGGTCACGCATGTCGTTGGGCACGGTGCTGATCGTTGAGGATGATGCGGCCATCCGGCGCGGGCTGGTCGATGCGCTGCGCTTCGCCGGGTATTCTCCGCGCGAGGCCGGCGACGGCAAGGCCGGGCTCGATGCGGCCCTGGCGGGCGATGTGGACCTCATCCTCCTCGACGTCCTCATGCCCAAAATGGACGGGTTCACCGTGCTCCGCGAGGTGCGCAGGTCCAAGCCCCAACTGCCCGTCATCATCCTGACGGCCAAGGGCGAAGAGGCGGACAAGATCCGGGGCTTGCAGGACGGCGCGGACGACTACGTGGTCAAGCCGTTCTCCGCGACCGAGCTGCTGGCCAGGGTGAAAGCGGTCATGCGCCGCACCGCCGAACGCCCCAGCCCGCTGGGCACGCTGGCGATCGCCGGGCGGAGCATCGACCTGAACCGGCGCGAGGTGACCCTCCCCGGTGGCGAGCGCGTGCTGCTGTCGCAGCGCGAGGCGGAAGTCCTGGCGTACCTCGCCACCAACCGTGGGCGGGCCATCGCACGCGACGAACTGCTCGAGCGCGTCTGGGGGCTGGACCCGCGCGGCATGCAGACCCGCACCGTCGACATGGCCGTCGCCCGCCTCCGCGAGGCGCTGGGCGACGACCCGGCGGACCCCAAGATCATCCTCACCCTGCGGGGCAAAGGGTACATGCTGGCGGAGGGTGGCCCGTGAGGAGCGGACGTTGAACGTGCTTCGTCGCCATCCCACGCTGTTGGCGTTCGTCGTCGCCGCCCTCGCCGCATGCGGGGCCCTGGCCTGGGTGACGGCCCACGCCCTGCGCCTCGAACGCGAGCAGCGCTCCGCGCGCACCCAGGCCGTGATCCAGGAGCGGATCCGCCTGGCCCTGTGGCGCATGGACTCGACGGTGGGGGCGATCCTGTCGCGCGAGGCGGCCCGCCCCTACTTCGTCTACCAGCCCTTCTACCCCGCCGAGCGGGCGTACACCAAGATGCTCGAGCCCGTGCATGGCGGGGAGGTGCTGGTTCCCTCGCCCTTGCTCGCGGCGCCGGACCGGTTCGTGCGCCTGCACTTCCAGATCGGCGCGGACGGTGCGTTCACGTCGCCCCAGGCGCCCGCGGGGAACTTGCGCGACCTGGCCGAGGCCTCGTACGTCCCGCGCGGCGCCGTCGAGGCCGCCGTGCAGCGGCTCGGACGCCTCGCCGAGGTCCTGGGCGAGTCGCGCAACCTGGTTCGGCGCGAGGGCCAGGCGTCCCCGGGGAGGGTGGAGTTGTCCGACGCGGTCGTCAGCTACATCGAGAACGCCCTGCAGGGGGCGCGTCCCGACGCGCAGGCGCTCGATGCCCTCGCGCGGTCGCCCGAGCTCCAGACGCAGATGGTGATGAAGCAGTCGGCGGACGAGTACCGGGCCCGCCAGGCGCTCAGCACGCAGAACGCCGCGCCGCAATTCGAGATCGGGCAGCAGGTCTGGTCGTCGAAGAGCGATGCCGCGCAGGTCGCCGAACCCGCGCCCGTCCGCAACCAGTCCGCCCTCGGCACGCCACGGGCCGGGGAGAAGGTCGAGGAGAAGACCGAGCTCGCGCGTCCGGCGGAGCCGGGGAGCGACGGCAAGAAGGCGCCCGTCCCGCCCGTCGCGGCGCCGGCGGACCGCCCGACGCCGCACGTCCGTGAAGCCGGCGCTGTCGAGTCGAGTTCGGCTCCGGCGGCCTCGCCCGCGCCCGTCCAGGCCAAGGAGCTGCACGACCACGACGCGAACCGCGCGCGCGCATTGGTCGAGGACAAGGCCACGGCCTCGCCCGCACCGAAGGAGGAAGTGGAGAAGGACCGGGCCGGACCAGCGACCGCGGCCCCGCTCGCCCGGTCGAGTGTCGTTCACGACGACTTGTCGCTCGGCTCCCAGGCCGCGGGCACGCTCGAATCGCAGGTGCAGGTGGGCGCCTTCGAGGCCCGCTGGGTGGGCGCAGCGCCCGCGCCTGCCGAGGCCTTGCCCGCGGGTGGCGCGCCGCGTCCCGTGGGGTTGGGTCACGCCGGCGGGGGCGAGCTGGTCTTCATGCGCGACGTGGCGGCGGGCGAGGCGCTGATCCGCCAGGGCTTCTGGGTGGATTGGCCCGCGCTGCGCGGGGAGCTGCTCAGGGGCGTGCGCGACCTGCTCCCGCGCGCGCAACTCCATCCGCTCTCCGTCGCCGACGACAAGGCCTCGCCCGCGGAGCTGGGGCGGCGCCTGGCCAGCTTTCCCGCCGACCTCGATCCAGGAGCCGTGCCCGGCGTGCCCGGTGCCGGTTGGTCGCCCCTGCGGATCACCCTGGGCGTCTCGTGGGGTGGAATGCTCCTGGCCCTGGGCGCCATCGCGACCGTCCTGCACGCCGCCACCGATCTGGCCGAGCGGCGTGGACGCTTCGTGTCCGCCGTCACGCACGAGCTGCGCACGCCCTTGACGACCTTCTGCCTGTACTCGCAGATGCTGGCCGATGGGATGGTCCCCGAGGGCGAGGCGAAGATGGAGTACCTGCGGACGCTGCGGCGCGAGTCGTCACGCCTGGCGGGGATCGTCGAGACGGTGCTCGACTACGCGCGCCTGAGCCCCCGCAATCGCCCCCAGCGCCGGGGCGGCGATGCCCGGGGCCTGCTCGTGGACGAGCTGCTCGAACGCGTCGCGCCCGCCCTGGCGCAGCGCGTGGCCCAGTCGGGCATGTCGCTCGTGCTCGCCAGCAGCGTCCCCGCGGGCAGCACCGCACGGGCGGACGCCGGCAGCGTCGAACGCATCCTCGCGAACCTCGTGGACAACTCCTGCAAGTACGCGGTCAACGCCCACGACAAGCGGATCGAAGTCTCCGCCCGCCTCGAGGGTTCCCACCTGATCATCCGGGTGGGCGATCACGGCCCGGGCATCGCACCCCTGGACCGCCAGCGCATCTTCAAGGCCTTCGAGCGAGGCACGCCCCAGGGCGACGGCTCCATCCCGGGCCTCGGGCTCGGGCTGGCCCTTGCCCAGGGGCTGGCACGCGACATGGGCGGGAGATTGAGCCTCGTCCAGGCCCAGCCCGCGGCCTTCGAGCTCGAGCTTCCCGCGTCGCGGGGATGATGCCGCGGCCCACGGGCCTCGCGCGTGCCGGGCGAGCACTCCGCTTCCTAGGGCAGCGGATCCGACCATCCCGCGGGAATCACCGTCCGGCCGCGGGCCGCTCCGTCGTACGTGGCGGCGTCGAAGGCGCCGTCGGGCCTGGGCTTGCCGCCCGAGTGGAAGCGGCCCACGCGCGTGCGCACGTGCGATTCCTGGCGGAAGTCGATCACGCTGCTCGTGCTGGTGGGGGGCGGGCCGTCGGTGACGATCGTGGTGATCGCCGAGTCGAGCAGGCACGCGATCGCGCCCGGATCGACGATCCGGTCGACGCGCACGTGGGTGGTGAGGCCCGGGTCGTCGTAGGCGTCGGGGTCGCCCGGCCGACCCGCGTGCCCGGTCACGTTCGTCGCGTAGGTGCGGTCCATCGCGCGCCCGTAGTACGCGCCGATGGTCGGGCAGACCAGCACGCTGCGCGCCGCCAGCAGCTCGGCGCGGGTCGAGCCGCTCAACCCCGCGCCGCTCTGCACGACCAGGGCCCAGTTGGGCAGGCTCGTGTAGGGCTGGCCCAGCGCGGGGCTCACGCCCTTGGATTCGTCGGTGTACGACCGGAAGATCACGAAGGCCTGGCGCAGGTTGCTCAGGCAGACGACCTGGCGGGCCGCCTCGCGAGCCCCGGCCAGCGCGGGGACGAGGATCCCGATCAGCAGCGCGATGACCGCGATCACGACGAGGAGCTCGATGAGCGTGAACCCGCGCGCCTCGTTCGGGACCAGCGCGTCAGGCCGCCCCTTGCTGTTCGGTTTCACGTCCGCCCCCGTCACCCCAGCCCCGGGCCGATCCTCAGCACATCGTCATCCCGCCGTCCACGCAGATCGTCTGCCCGGTGATGAACCCGGCCTCGTCGCTGCCCAGGTAGCTCACCAGGGCCGCGATGTCCTCGGGCGAGCCCAGCCGCTTGATGGCCATCAGCGAGAGCACCCGCTCCTTGATCTCCTGCGGCAGGTTCTCCGTCATGTCCGTCGTGATGAACCCGGGCGCCACCGCGTTGCACGTGATGTTCTTGCCCCCCAGCTCGCGGGCGATGGTCTTGGACAACCCGATCATGCCGGCCTTGGCCGCGGCGTAGTTGGCCTGCCCGGCGTTCCCCACAACCCCGCTGGTCGAGCTGATGTTGATGATGCGCCCGAACTTGCCCCGCATCATCCACCGCGCCGCGCCCCGGATGGCCACGAACGCCGCCTTCAGGTTCGTGTCCAGCACCGCGTCCCAGTCCTCGTCGCTCATCCGCAGCGCCAGCCCGTCCTTGGTGATCCCCGCGTTGTTGACCAGGATGTCCAGGCGGCCCAGCTTCTCGCCCACGCCCTCCACCGCCCCGGCCAGGGCCTTGGGGTCGCCCACGTCGCAGGGCGAAACGCTGGCCGCCCCCCCGTTCGCCTCGATCGAGCCCTTGAGGTCGTTGAGCGGGGCCTCGCTGCGGGACATCAGGACCACGTGACGACCGTCCCTGGCCAGGCGCAGCGCTATCGCCCGCCCAATCCCCCGCGAAGCCCCAGTCACCAGCGCGACTCGCTTGTCAATAGCCATCGCTCTCCTCTCCCCTCCTGATACCGGGCTCAGCTCGGGCTCGTCGGGACCGTCGGGCGCCGCGGATTGTGCGGAGGGTTGCTGGGCGGCTCGCCCGCCGGCGACTCCGACGGCGCGGGCCCGGGTTGCTCGCCCTCGCCCGGTGCCGGCTTGGCGTCTTCCGCCGGCGGCACGGGCGCCTCGTCCGCTCCGCCCGACGCCTCGTCCGTCGACAGGCCTCCCAGCGACTCGCCGTCCCACTCCGACGCCCGGCGCTTCACCTTCGACGTGGCCGCGGATCCCTTGAAGAGCCACTTGTCGTCCACGTTCAGCGCGTTCCAGCCCAGGACGTACGCCCCGTCCGGGTCCTGCACCGCCACGAACACCACCGCGCTGATCGCGTCGGGCCCCGCCGGTGACTCGTCCACGTACACCACGCGCACCGCCTCGATCTTGCCCGTCGCCTCGTCCCAGCCCCCGCTCGCGAGCAGCTGCGCCAGCAACGCCTTGGCGTCGGGCTGCAGCAGCGCGTCGAACTTCTCCGCGTCGCCCTTCGCCATCGCGTCCGCAAACCGCACGATCGCGCGGGCCAGGCCCTCCGCGTACGCCGCCTGCTCCGCGGGGTACTGCACCTTGGCGCTGGGCTTGAGCTCGTCCAGGATCGGGTCCAGCGACACACGCTCGGGCGCGGGCGGTGCGAGCGGCGCGGGCGGCGGTGGGGGCGGCGCCTCCTTCTTCTTCTCGCACCCGCCCAGCAGCGGCGACAGCATCGCCACGCACGCCAGCGCCGGAGCCAGCCCAAGGATCGTGGACAGGACGAGATTGTTACGGCGTGTCATCGCTGCTCACCTTGATGTTCTTGTCGATCCGACGCATCAGCCCCGCCAGCGTCTTCCCGGGCGCCAGCTCGTGGTACTCGCCCGCCGCGTGCACGCCCAGCCAGGCGCAGGACTGGGCCCATCGTACCGGGCTCTCGAGCTGCTCGACGAGCCGGGCCCGGATTGTGTCGCCCACGCTCCGCCCGCCCTGGGACCCGTGCGGGAGCGCCGTCACGTTCGACACCACCGGGCACCGCGGCTCCTGGATCGCGACCCTCGCCAGCGCCGCCGCCAGCTTCTCTCCCGCCGGACGCATGATGGGCGAGTGGAACGCCCCCGCCACCGGCAACACGCTCGCCCGCAGCCCCACCTCGACCGCGACGACGCCCGCCCGCTCCACCGCGTCCTTGCTCCCCGAGAGCACGATCTGCCCCGGGGCGTTGAAGTTCGCGCACACCAGGACGCCCGTCCCGCGCGCCCGATCGCACACCTGCTGCGCCTGCGCCTCGTCCGCCCCGATCAGCGCGATCATCCCGCTCGGGATCGCGGTCGCCGCGTCCTGCATCGCCCGCCCTCGCAACGCCACAAGCTCCAGCCCGTCCTCGAACGTGATCGCGCCCGCCACGCACAGGGCCGTGTACTCCCCCAGGCTCAGCCCCGCGGCGGCGGCCAGGGGCTGCTCTCCGTTCCCCATGCTCCGCCGCGCCAGCACCCCGCGCCAGCACGCCATCGACGCCGCGAAGATCGCGGGCTGGGCCGCGTCCGTCTGGTTCAGACGATCCACCGGCCCCCCGAAGCAAAGCTCGCTCAGCGGCGCGCCGAGGCGATTCCCCAGCACCTTGTCGCCCTGCGCAAACACCGCCCGGGCCTCGGGCGAGGCGTCGAACCAGGCCTTGCCCATGCCTACGCCCTGCGCACCTTGTCCCGGGCAGAGGACGATCAATGGAGTGGTCATGCCGTGATCTTAGGGGTGCGAGGGAACCCCGGGGCCCGATCGATTCCCGAACTCGCCATGGCGGTCGCCCCGCCCCGCCCCCGAGCGCACCCGGGCGCTCGCGGGGAGAACTCCCCGGTCCCGCCCGACTCGCCAAAACCGCCGGGGAAGTCCTTGACACGGGCGAGCCGGCCCCCGATACTGTAAGTGATCACTTACTCTTCGGCGAAGGTGCCCCCCATGCCCCGACCCAGCCAGGCCCATCAGAAGCGAGGCGACTACCTCCCCGTGATCGCCCGGGCCTTCGCCGAGCTGGGCTACCGGCGCACAACCACGGCGGAGCTGGCGTCACGCTGCGCGGTGCGGGAGAACATCCTCTACCGCCTCTGGCCCGACAAAAAGGCCATGTTCATCGCCGCCATCGACTACGTGTACGACCTGTCCGTGCGGACCTGGGAACACCTGCTCCAGAACGGACGCTCGACGCCCTCCGCGAGCCGCCTGCTCGGATACGAGGCCAGGCACCTCGGCGAGTTCGGGCACTCCCGCATCATCTTCGCCGGGCTGAGCGAGACCGACGACCCCGACATCCGGCGCGCCCTCGCCCGCATGTACCGGCACTACCAGGGCTTCGTCCGCGAGCAGGTCCGGGCTCATCGCGCCGCACGCGGGCGGGCCCGGGGCACCGATCCGGCCCTGGCCGCCTGGGCCCTGGTTGGGCTCGGCACCGTGTCGAGCATCGCCCGCGAACTCCACCTGCTCCCCGATCGCCACCGGCGACGCCTGATGGTGGACATCGGAACGACCTTGCTGGACGGACGCACGGGGTGACCCCACGTGGGGCCGCCGGTGCGCCGCGTCCTTGGACCTTGAGTGTAAGCATGTGCTTACGAAACATGAGAAAGGAAGCACCCATGAAGATCGCGATGCAAGCTCTCGTCGCCGTGGTGGGGGGCCTGGCCCTGGCCGTTTCCTGCGCCCGCGCGCAGCCCAAGGCCGATCCCCCGCCCACCCAGGGCGCGGCCCCCAGGTCCGCCGCCCTCGACCAGTTCAAGGCCCTGGGCAAGGCCGCACCCCTCACCGTCCTCCCCGCCCGCCTGGCCGGGACGCCCATGCCCCAGGTCGGCGAGGTCGTCGCCATGATGCTCGAACGCGGGGGGATGACGAATCTCGAGACCTCCAAGGCCGCCTTCACGCCCCCCCAGGGCGCCGACCTGCCCAAGGCCGCAGCCGCCTTCGCCGACTTCATCAAGGCCAACCCGGTCTCCACGCCCTACGCCCTCTTCACCGACTTCCAGGGCACCCCAGGCAAGGGCGTGAGCGAGGTCGTCGCGGTGGTGGTGAGCGCCCAGGGCGAGGTCGTGTGGCAGGACCGCCAGGCCAAGGGCGACGCGGACTTCGATCGCATCGGGCCCCGGGAACCCATGCAGTGCTGCATCCTGGTCGCCGAACGCCTGCGTCCCGTGCTCGGCCTGGGTGATCCCACCAGCGAGAGCGCGCCCACGGGCAAGATCGCCCAACGCTTCCAGAAAAGCAGCGGCGTCCCCGACAAGCCCGAGCTCGACGCCATCAAGCAGCGCGCCGCCGCCTTCAAGAAGGCCGTCGCCAGCTCCACCGTGGTCGTCTACCCCACACATGCCGGCGACGCCTTCAGCGCCGAAAGTGCCACGGCCTTGGTGGCCGCGATCAACGAGCAGAAGCTGACGATCGCCGTTCCGGGCGAGAACGGCCCGCAATTCGGCATCGAGCGCGCCATGAACGAGCAGAAGGTGCTCTGGTCCATGGCCCATTCGTTCAGCGATTGGGTCAAGAAGAACCCCCCCAACGCCGACTACGCCCTCTTCGCCGACTACCTCATGGGCAAGGGCGGCGTGGGGGGCGTCCACTTCGCGATCTGCACCAGGCACGGTGAGCTCGTCGTCGTGGACTTCCAGAACAGCCACTGGCCGGACTTCCAGTCCATCAACCCCAGGACGCGGGACGACTGCGACAAGCTCGTGATCAAGCGCCTCGAGGCGTACTGCAAGTAGCCCGTTCGGGAACCCAGCCGCAGCGACCCATGCCGGGCAACGGTCGGCGAACGAGCCGGCCGCTGCCCGGTCGCGCGCTCACCAGGGATGCGCCGCCGGAACTCAGCTCCCGGCCTCGTCGTGGGGCAACGTCCCGTTGCCCTTGCGGTCGGCGCGGGGTTCCACGCGCCATCGACGCCGCGTCTCGAAGGCCGCCACATCGGCGATGGTCATCCGCGCCAGGAAGTCCTGGATCTGGGCCCGCTGGGCCACCCAGAATTGATGCGCCGGACAGGCTCGCTCCTCGGAACACTCCGCGGTCCCCAGCATGCAGCGCGGGTGGGAGCTGCTGTCGTCCAGCGCATTGCAGAGGTCGAGCAGGCTGATCTGCACCGCCGACCTGGCCAGCGTTACGCCCCCCCCCACGCCCCGCTGAGTATTCACCAACCCCTTGCGGGCCAAGAGGTTGATGATCTTCGCCAGGTACGGCGCTGGAATGGACGTGGTGTCGGCGATGTCCTTGATCAGCACCGGCTTGCCGCCCGCGGCGGCCACAAAGCCCAGCGCCGTCGCGGCATAACCCACGGATTGGCTGAGCATGAGCGCCTCCACGCGGTCACTGCGGACACGACACGCCGAATACACCGGATCATACCCGATATCGATAAGACGATCCAGAATTCAGAAGCAAAATCGAGTTCTCGGATCTATGCTTGGTCGATTGCAGGAGCAGAGTTACGAGACTGGCCGGCCTCAAGAGAAGCAGATAGAGTAGTCTACAATCCAGGTCTGCGTTCCGACGCCAAGCCTCGACTCAAAGGAGCGGTTCAATGGCAGCGACAACGACGGCATCGCACCACGCCGAGACGGGACCCATCGAGCGATTCGTGTACGACGACGCCATCGTCCGCAAGTTCGTCATGGCGACGATGCTGTGGGGGTTCGTCGGAATGCTCGTGGGCATTCTGGTCGCCCTCCAGCTCGCCCTTCCCCTGGCTATCAGCCCCGAGGTCGGGGGCATGAAGGGACTCTCCTTCCTCGGGTTCCTCTACAACGACCCGGGCAGCGCCCTCTCCCGCCTCATGGGCGAGTTCCTGACCTTCGGACGCCTCCGCCCGCTGCACACCAACGCGGTGATCTTCGCCTTCGCGGGCAACGCCGTCTTCGCCGCCGTGTACTACTCCACCCAGCGCCTGTGCAAGACCCGGATGTGGAGCGACACGCTCAGCTCCCTGCACTTCTGGGGATGGCAGCTCATCATCGTCGCCGCCGCCCTCACCCTGCCCATGGGCATCACCCAGAGCAAGGAGTACGCCGAGCTCGAGTGGCCCATCGACGTCGCCATCGCCGTCGTCTGGCTGGGCTTCTTTGCCACCAACTTCTTCATGACCCTCAAGATCCGGCGCGAGCGACACATGTACGTCGCGCTCTGGTTCTACATCGCCAGCATCGTCACCGTGACCATCCTCCACGTCGGCAACAACATGACCCTCCCCGTGGCGGTCTACCACCTCATCAAGACCGGCGAGGTGCTCGACGCCCCGGGAATCATGAAGTCCTACAACGTCTTCGCCGGCGCCCAGGACGCCTTCATGCAGTGGTGGTACGGGCACAACGCCGTGGCCTTCTTCCTGACCACCCCGTTCCTCGGCCTGATGTACTACTTCATGCCCAAGGCCGCCGAGAGGCCCGTCTACTCCTACCGCCTCTCCATCGTCCACTTCTGGACCCTCGTGTTCATCTACATCTGGGCCGGTCCGCACCACCTGCACTACACGTCCATCCCCGCCTGGGCCAGCTCGCTGGGAATGCTCTTCTCCGTCATGCTCTGGATGCCCAGCTGGGGCGGGATGATCAACGGGCTGCTCACCCTGCGCGGCGCCTGGGCCAAGCTCATCCAGGACCCCATCATCAAGTTCTTCGTGGTCGGGGTCACGTTCTACGGCATGTCCACCTTCGAGGGCCCGATGCTCTCCATCAAGAGCGTCAACTCCCTCTCCCACTACACCGATTGGACCATCGCCCACGTGCACAGCGGGGCCCTCGGCTGGAACGGCTTCATGACCTTCGGGATGATCTACTGGCTCCTGCCACGCCTCTTCCAGGCGCCCCTCTGGAGCAAGAAGCTCGTCACCATCCACTTCTGGATCGGCACCATCGGCATCCTCCTCTACGTCATCTCCATCTACTGGGCCGGCATCACCCAGGGCCTCATGTGGCGAGCGTTCGACGAGTCCGGACGCATCCAGTATGAGTTCACCCAGACCGTGGCCGCCCTCATCCCCTTCTACTGGATCCGCGTCGTGGGAGGGCTCCTCTTCCTCACCGGCGTCGTCCTGCTCGGCCTCAACCTCATCATGACCTGGGCCGCACGCCCGGCCACCTACGCCGACTCCGTCGGCTCCGCCCCGGCCATGTCCCCCTCCTACGTCGATCCGCCCAGGCCCCAGTCCCGCCTCGAAGCCAACATCGAGCTGGGGCACAAGGGTGATGTCTACCTGCAGGGCTGGTGGCATCGCGTCTGGGAGCGCATGCCCCTGAAGTTCACCGTGTGGGTGATCGTCGCCGTCGCCGTCGCGTCGCTCTTCGAGATCATCCCCACCTTCGCCATCCGCAACAACGTCCCGTCCATTGCCAGCGTGAAGCCCTACACACCCCTGGAGCTGGCGGGGCGCGATGTCTACGTCTCCGAGGGTTGCTACAACTGCCACTCGCAGATGATCCGCCCCATCTTCGCCGAGACCCGCCGCTACGGCGAGTACTCCAAGCCCGGCGAGTTCATCTACGACCGTCCCTTCCAGTGGGGCAGCCGACGCATCGGGCCCGACCTGGCCCGCGAGGGCGGGTTGCGATCCCACGACTGGCACGTCCGGCACCTCGAAGACCCGCGCCAGATGACCCCCCAGAGCATCATGCCCGCCTACGGGCACCTGCTCACCCAGAACCTCAACTTCAAGGGCATCCAGGCCAAGGTCGACGCCATGGCCCTGCTCGGCGTGCCCTACGGCGAGGCCGTCAACAGCGCCGAGGACATGGCCCGGGCCCAGGCCGCCCAGATCGTCTCCGACCTGGTCAAGCAGGGCGGGTACGAGTACTTCTACCCCGAGGGCGTCGACGGACGCAAACTCTCTCCCGCGGACCGCGAGCCCTACAAGGTCGTGGACAAGAAGGCCATCGCGCTGGTCGCTTATCTCCAGCGCCTCGGGACCGACATCCACAAGACCGTCACCGAGGCCCCCGCCCCGCCCCCTCCGCCCGCGGAACCCGCCCCGGCGGCCAACGCTCCAAAGCAGGGAGGCTGATCCATGTGGCTGACAGACTTCGTGAGCGCGATGGGGCTGGCGTTCTACCCCTCCGCCGCACTGATCCTGTTCCTGACCGTGTTCGTGTCGGTGGTGGTCCGCCTGTACTGGAAGACCAGGAAGTCGGACTTCGACGCCATCGCCGCCATTCCGCTTTCCGATGAGGTCGTGACCCCCCGCCAGCCCACCTCGGCGGGCCCGAGCCAGATGGGAGCCAAGCCATGAGCGTGACGCCGTCCGGACAGGTGATGGACCACGAGTACGACGGGATCCGGGAGTACGACAACCCGACGCCCGGCTGGTGGCACCTCATCTTCATCGCCTGCATCGCCTTCTCCATCATGTACTACGCCTACTACCACTTCTCCCCGTCGGCCAAGTCCATCTGGGACGTCCACGACTCGTCGGTCCAGGCGGACTACCAGAAGAAGTTCGGCAAGCTCGGCGTGATCGCCAACGACGAGACAAACCTCGTGCGACTCATGGGTAATCCCGAGGCCATCGCCCTCGGGAAGGACATGTTCGTCCAGATCTGCGCCGCCTGCCACGGGCAGAACGGCGCGTCCAACCCCAGCCTGCCGGGCGTCAACCTGACCGACAACGCCTACAAGAACGTCAAGTCCATCACGGAGATCTTCACCGTGATCACCAAGGGCGCCGGCAGCGGGGCCATGCCCCCGTGGGAGAACCGCTTCGGCAACGATGAACGCGTGGTCCTGGCGGCCTACGTCGCCTCCCTGCGCGGACAGAACGTCAGCGGAGGAAAGGCCGCGGAGGGGGCCGAAATTCCCCCGTGGCCCACGGCGCCGGGCCCCAGGCCCTGAGCGCAGCGACGCTCGACCGGGGGGTCGGCGAAGGAGCGTGACGTGACGAGCGTGGACACGATCGGGCCGCAGGGCCCCGCCCAGAACGAGACCAGCGAAGCCACCAGCGTCCTCTCCACACTCAACGATGACGGCTCGCGCCGCTGGCTCAACCCCAGGCCCAGCCCGGGACGCTTCCGCGACGCGCGCCGGGTCACCGCCTGGGTGCTCATCCTGATCTTCTCGGGCATCCCCTATCTCCGCATGGGCGGCAAGCCCCTCGTCCTCCTCGACATCCCCACCCGCCACTTCACGCTGTTCGGCAAGACCTTCCTGCCCACCGACACCCTCCCCTTCGCCCTGCTGGTCGTCAGCATCTTCGTCACGGTCTTCCTGGTGACCGCGATCCTCGGGCGCATCTGGTGCGGGTGGGCCTGCCCCCAGACGGTCTACATGGAATTCGTCTACCGCCCCATCCAGCGCCTCTTCGAGGGCACCCCCGGACGCCGCGCCAAACCCTGGCAGGGCACCGGCCCCGCCAAGCTCGCCAAGACCCTGGCCTACCTGCTCATCTCCCTCTTCCTGGCCCACACGTTCCTGGCCTACTTCGTCGGCGTCGACAAGCTGCTGATCTGGGTCACGCGCTCCCCCATCGAGCACCCCACGGGCTTCATCGTCGTCATGGTCGTCACCGCCGCCATGATGTTCGACTTCACCTACTTCCGCGAGCAGACCTGCATCGTCGCCTGCCCCTACGGACGCTTCCAGGCCGTCATGCTCGACCGCCAGTCCATGATCGTCGGCTACGACCCCAGGCGCGGCGAGCCCCGCGGCAAGCCCGGTCGCCGCCCCAAGGGCGTCTCCCTCCTCCAGCCCGCCCAGCCCGGCGATTGCGTCGATTGCGGGATGTGCGTGACGACCTGCCCCACCGGCATCGACATCCGCAACGGGCTCCAGATGGAGTGCGTCGGCTGCGCCCAGTGCATCGACGCGTGCGATGCCGTCATGGAGAAGATCGGAAAGCCCAGGGGACTGGTGCGGTATAGCTCCCAATCGCTGGTCACGGGCGAGGGCAAGCACGTCGTCCGCCCGCGCGTGGTCGTGTACTTCGTCGTGCTCGGCGTGCTCCTCGCGGGCTTCGTCGCCGTCCTGCTCACCAGCCCGCCCCTGGACGTGCGAGTGACGCGCGGGCCCGGGGCGCCCTTCACCGCCCTCGAGGGCGGGAAGATCATCACCAACCTCGCCGCCATCAACCTCTCGAATCGACGCGAGCAGCCGGTGCGCGTGACCATCGAGGCGCGCCAGATCCCCGGAGCCCGGATCGTCGGCGAGGACTTCCCCGTTCGCCTGGAGATCGGGCAGGTCAAGCGCTTCCCCGTGACCCTCCAGGTGCCCCGCGAGGCGTTCGACGTCCGCGGGCCCAGGCTCATCCTGCACATCAGCGACGACGCGGGATTCTCCAAGGACGTCGAGTTCCGCCTGATGGGCCCCGCGTCGGGCGGGGCCGGAGGGGGGCGATGAGCGAGCCCACGCCTCGCCAGAAACGCCAGGGCGCCTTGTTCCTCGCCCTCATCGTCGGGCTCCTGCTCGCCAGCGTCGGCTTCATGGGATACACGCTCTACCGCGCCACGTCCGACCCCACCTTCGCCATCGAGCCCGACTACTACCAGAAAGGCCTCGATTGGGACCAGACCCAGCTCGCCAACTCCAGGAGCGCCGCCCTGGGCTGGGACGCCAAGCTCGAAATCGCCAGGGATGCCGGCCCCCGCGGGCCCACCCTGGTCCGCCTCCAGGCCCGCGACGGCGCCCCCGTGGCCGGGGCCTCCGTCGTGGCCGTGTGCTTCCCCTTCGTCCGTTCCAATGACCGGCGCACCATCCAATTCCAGGAGCGCGAGCCGGGCGTGTACTGGGCCCAGATCGCATATCCTGTGCCGGGGCGCTGGGAATTCCGGCTCAGCGCCGTGCGGGGCGACTCCAAGTTCACCGCCGCCAAGGACCTGACCGTGCCGGGGCCGTGAGGAAGCCAGGTGCTCGCGCTCATCGCCGCCGTCTTCTTGGCCAGCGTCCTGGGCAGCCTCCACTGCGTGGGCATGTGCGGCGCCTTCCTGGCCTTCGCGGTCGTGGGCCCCCCCGGGCAGGGACCCGCCGCGCCCAGGTACCTGCTCCAGATCGCCTACCACGGCGGACGCCTCGTCACGTACACCGCCCTCGGGTTCGTCGCCGGGCTCGTGGGCCAGGCCGTGGACCTGGGGGGCAGCGCCGCCGGGCTCCAACGCTCCGCCCTCGCCGTCGCCGGCGCGCTCATGATCGGCTTCGGTGTGGCGGCCATGCTCCGACAGTTCGGCGTCCGCCTCGTCGCTCCGCCCGCCCCCGCGTTCATGCGGGACGCCCTGGTGCGGGCCCATCGGCACGTCGTCGGATGGTCGCCCGTGGCCCGCGCCCTGGCCGTGGGACTCCTGACGACCCTCCTGCCTTGCGGATGGCTGTACGCCTTCGCGATCACGGCCGCGGGCACCGGCAACGCCCTCTGGGGCGCCGCGACCATGGCCGTGTTCTGGATGGGAACCCTCCCCGCGCTGGTGGGCCTGGGGTTCGGGCTCCAGCGTGCCGGCGGGGCGCTCGCCCGTCGCATCCCCCTGCTGACGTCGTTCGTGCTGGTCGCCGTGGGCGTGTGGACCCTGGGCGGGCGCGCGGGGCTGATCGGTCACACGTTCACGCCCACGCCCGCGGTGGGGAAGGCCGGCGCCAGCGACCCGGCATCGAGCGAGGGCGAGTGCCATGGCCGCTAGCCTCGCGCTCCAAGGCCCCGGCGTGGCCCGGGCGTGCGCCTGCACCCACTGCGGGCTCGACGTCCCCGCCGGGCTGATGCGCGCGGCGGAGGTCACCCAGTTCTGCTGCGAGGGCTGCCGCGCCGCGCACGCGATCATCTCCGGGTGCGGGCTGGACCGCGACTCCGCGCTTCGGGACGCCGAGGGGGCCCGCGGCGCCGCGGGCCCCGCCAAGGTCAGCGGACGCAAGTACGCCGAGTTCGACGACCCGGTCTTCCGCCAGATGCACGCCCGCGACCTGGACGCGGGCTTCTGGTCGTGCGAGCTGTTCCTCGAGGGCGTCCACTGCGCCGCGTGCGTGTGGCTGCTGGAAAAACTCCCCTCGATCATCCCCGGCGTCGTCGAGGCACGCCTGGACCTGCGCCGGGCCATCCTCCGCGTCTCCTGGACCGATTCGGCCGTGCCCCTCTCGCACATCGCCCGGGCCAT
>JBGAOG010000217.1:0-1268 GCA_044221985.1 Phycisphaerales bacterium | reverse complement strand
AGCGGCTCTCCCGGTTCTCGTCGCGGGCGATGTGCGCGATGCAGATGTCTTGCTTGCCCGCGCGGCGGGTGTGCTGTTCGATGGTCACCTCTGCGCCGCGCTCGGTGCGGCGGATGCTGATGTCTTGGTCGATGCCCTCGATCACGATCGTCTTGATGGTCATGGCGTTGCTCCTTGCGGTTGGTGGTTCTGGTCACTCGGCGTCGTTCAGAAAGGCCTCGACGTGCTCGGGGTCCATGTTGCTGAGGAACCCGACCAGATCGATCAGGTCGCTGCGGACCTTCCCGAGGCTTCCCGCGAAGCCCCAGTTGCGTGGGTCGGCCTTGGCTCCCTCGGCGTGCTTGTCGAGGTCCATCTGCAGCACGTCCATCAGGCGGGCGATGTCGTTGCGGCGTGCGGCGTAGGTCTCTGCGGCGGTGGGTTCGGGCTTGGTGGTCTTCGGCGTGCGCTTCGTCATGGTCGTGCTCCTTGGGGTTGGTGGTCTCTGGTAAACAGCGAAGCCCGCATTTCGCGGGCTTCAGGTCGTCGGGTGGTTGTCGTTCTTGCGGTCCCAACTCGTCGTGTCTTTCGGTTGGCCAACCGCCCGGAGGTAGTCGACCAACTCATCGGCGGCCCAGGTGTCGCCGTCGATCGCGTCGTGCTCGTCGGGGGCGTCGGTATCGCGGTTGATCTCGAAGAGGCGGAAGCCGCCGAGCGACCCGGGGCGTGGTCCCCAGTGCCCGTCAAGGTGGCGGCCGCGTCCGGCGGGGACCGTCGCGATGTTCCAGGTGCGTCCGTCGGGCGTGTGGATCTCGATCGCGGGGATGTGGAACCCGCTCTTGGCGAGGGTCTTGGCGAGGTCGATCGTGGTCTTCGTGGTCGCGTTCATGGTCGTGGTCTCCGTCGCGTGCGGGGGGTGCGTTGTTCCCGCTCGCGTTGGACACACATTGGCCGGCTGACGGGGAACAGGCAAGGCGTTCGGCCTGCATTTCTCGATGATTTCGTGACATGTGGGCAACTCAGCCAAACATGTGGGTGGAGCGGGAAAGCGGGCCGCCCAGCGCGGCTTCCCCACCCGCCCGTTGGCCACGGGTTGGCCCACGATCGCCCACGTCGCGTCCTCGCGGCGGGGCGTACCAATCCCCGCCACGCGACCGTCGGCGCTCGGACGCGCAAACAAACTCAGTCTCCAAGCGCGGCTGTTCCCGCGGGCGTCGGCTTTCGATTCCGGCGGGGAAGTACCTATTGACCCCCTCCCCTCCCCCGTTCGGACTCCGGCTGTAAGGCTC
>JBGAOG010000216.1:0-1288 GCA_044221985.1 Phycisphaerales bacterium | reverse complement strand
ATTACAGCATAGCCATGGAGGATACGGCGATGGCCGAAGCAAAGGCCAAAGATGCAGATGGTACTGCAAATGAAGTGCGCCAGGTTGGACGCCCGTTCAAATCCGGCTCTGAGTGGAGTGGAAACCGTGCGGGACGCCCAAAGGGATCGCGCAATAAGCTTGGCGAAGATTTCCTCACAAAGCTTCAGGCAGACTTTGCCGAGCACGGTGAGAAAACCATTCAGCAGGTGCGCGAAGAGCGCCCGCATGAGTACCTAAAAGTCGTCGCGTCAATCTTGCCGAAGGAATTGAACGTCAGGACCGACGCCCTTACCGAGATGAGTGATGAGGATCTCGCAGCCATCCTTGGAGCAGTTCAGTCCGCAATCCTTGCAGGCGTTTATACGCAGGCTGGAAGCGGAGACGAAGCGCCGTCGCGACACTAACCGGCTTAAATTCTACGCGCCTTACGATAAGCAGCGGGAGTTTCATACTGCAGGGGCCACGTACCACGAACGCCTGTTCATGGCCGGAAACCAGCTCGGCAAGACATGGGCAGGCGGCTATGAGACGGCAATGCACCTGACGGGCCGCTATCCAGATTGGTGGGAGGGGCAGACGTTCGACAAGCCGCCGATCATCTGGGCATCAGGCGTAACGGGTGAAAGCACGCGCGATAATCCGCAGCGTGTTCTTATCGGTGATCCGCCGAAAGAGGAAAGCTGGGGAACGGGTACGATCCCGAAAGACTGTCTTCTGGATTACGGGCGGGCGATGGGTGTTCCGAACCTGCTCGATAACGCCATCATCCGATGGGGCGGCGGCGGAGATGTGCAGGCCGGTGAAGCGCTGTTGTACTTCAAGGCCTACGAAAAGGGCCGCGAGAAGTGGCAGGGGCCAACGATTGATGCGGTCTGGTTTGACGAAGAGCCGCCGCTCGACATCTACACGGAAGGGCTGACGCGTACCAACCGGGGTCAGCGCAGCCAGTTCGTCTACATCACGTTTACACCGCTGCTTGGCATGTCGGATGTGGTTTCGCTTTTTCTGCTTGAGCAGAAATGAGGTTCTACGAAATGAGAGTCGCTCAGCGGGGCAGAAAAATAAAAATCTACAGGAGAGGACGTTGAGCCGTCACGTCGTCTCGATGACGATTGATGATGTGCATCACTACACGGCAGAAGAGAAGGCCCGCATCATTGCGAGCTATCCGCCGCACGAACGGGAAGCCAGAACCAAGGGTATCCCTACGATGGGCTCTGGCCGTGTGTTCCCTGTTGAAGAAGACCGCATCAAGTGCGATCCGGTC
>JBGAOG010000215.1:0-1490 GCA_044221985.1 Phycisphaerales bacterium | reverse complement strand
CACCTGGTGTTTTCGACGCTGCACACCAACGACGCGGCAGGTGCGATGACGCGGCTGCTGGACATGGGCGTGGAGCCGTTCCTGGTCTCGTCGTCGGTGGAGGGCGTGATGGCGCAGCGGCTGGTGCGCACGCTGTGCCCGCACTGCTGCGAGAGCGAGATCGCCGGCGAGGACGAACTCGATGCGCTGGCCGCGCAATACCTCGGCTCGGGCAGCGCGTGCGCGCGCGGCGCGGCGCACGCCGCCCTGCGCGAACGCTGGCGCGCCTTGCACGGCGATGCGCGCGGCCGCATCCGCCTGCAGCGCCGGCGCGGCTGCGACCACTGCGGCGGCACGGGCTATCACGGCCGCATGGGCATCCACGAGCTGATGCTGGCCGACGATGCCGTGCGCCGGCTGATCCGCCACCGCGACGATGCCGGCGCGCTGCAGGCCGCGGCGCTGGCCGCCGGCATGAAGACGCTGCGCCAGGACGGCATCGCCAAGGTGCTGGCCGGGCGCACCGACCTGGCCGAAGTGCTGGCCGCCACCAACGCATGAGCATGAGCGACATCAGCGTTCCCCCCGAGGTGCTGGGCAAGGTCGGCGAGGCCTTCGCGGTCTCGCTCGATGCGCTGCAGCGCCGTCTTGCCGCACCGCAGGCGTCGCCCGCCGACAGCGAGGCCGTGCGTGCCGGCGTCGAGCGGCTGCGCCATCTCGCCATCCAGTTGCAGGAGCTGGCCCGCGTGCTCGCCGCCGAGGGCAAACCGGCCACCGAGACCATCGATCTGCGCGAGGCGCTCGTGCAGGCCTGCGCCGGCTGGCAGGCCGCGGCCCGGCGCCGCGGCGCGCGCCTCGCCGGGCCGCCGCCGCGTGGCGAGGCCTTCGCGGTGCGCGCCGTGGCCGGCGTGCTCGACCAGCTGATCGAACTGCTGCTCGACCACGCCACGCGCCTGGGCGACGAGGTGCAGTGCGCGCTCGAACGCCACGGCGAGGCCGCCCGGCCCATGCTGGTGCTGCGCGTGCGCCGCGAAGGCGGGCGCGCCGCCGACGGCGTCGACGAAGTGCACTGGCTGCTGTGCGAGCTGCTCGCCCGCGCGCGCGGCATGACGCCCTACCGCGTGGCGGCGGGCGACAGCGTGACGCTGATGCTCGACCTCGGCGAACCCGGTGGCGCCGATGCCGCACCGGTGGCACCGCTCACCGGCCTGCCGCGCACGCGCATGGACGTGGCGCGCCGCCAGGTGCTGCTGCTCGAACCGCTGGAGCGGCCGCGCGTGCTGGCGCTCGATCTGCTGCGCCGCGCCGGCCTGCGTGTCGACGTGGCGGCCTCGCTCGAGCAGGCGCGCGCCGCGCTGCAAGAGCGCCGGCCCGAGCTGCTCGTCACCGGCCTGCCCTCCGACCGCGGCGAGTGCGCCGCACTGATCGAGGAGTTGCGCGCCGTGCAGCCACGCCTGCGCGTGGTCGAGCTGGTCGACGACGACAGCGCCTTCGCGCTTTCGCTGCCCGGC
>JBGAOG010000214.1:0-1502 GCA_044221985.1 Phycisphaerales bacterium | reverse complement strand
CCGCCCTCGCGGGGGCACCCGAATGCAAGCGATCGTGCTCGCCCGCCCCTGTTGGGGTCGGTGTTGGTGTTCCAGTGCGGAGGGGCTGTTGCGGACGCGCTCGTTGGGCGCGCCGGCGCGTGCGCTGGACGGCGTGTTGGGGAGGTTCCATTGGCCATCGGACATCGCAGGCCTCGTCGCGGGCGGGGTCGGTTCCACAATTACGGGGGGCAGCAGCCATCCCACGCGCCCGCCGGGAGCAATTCGCCCCAAAGCGCCGCCGCGGCCACCGGGCTGAGCGAGCCCACCAGGCCGGCCCTGCGCGCCTGGGATGATCTCACCACGGTCGATCCCCAGCCGCGCCTGACCTTGGAATACCCCGGATGCCCGGCCTCATGCCGCCTGATCGACCTGTTCTGCCCGATCGGGCGCGGGCAGCGCGGGCTGATCGTCTCGCCTCCCAAGGCGGGCAAGACCACGCTGCTCAAGGACATCGGGACGGCGCTGCTGCGCAACCACCCCGACATCGAGCTCATCCTCCTGCTGGTCGACGAGCGCCCCGAGGAAGTGACGGACTTCCGGCGCACGTTCGCGCAGGTCGAGGCGGGCTTGGCCGGCGGCGTGCCCGGGGCGGCGCCGCCCCCCTCGCGCGTCAAGGTCGTGGCCAGCAGCAACGACCACTCGGTGGACCGGCACATCGAGATCTCCACCAGGACGATCGAGATCTGCAAGCGCAAGCTGTGCGCGGGCGAGCACGTGGTAGTCCTGCTGGATTCGCTGACGCGCCTGGGGCGGGCCTTCAACCAGAGCCGGAAGCACGCCGGCAGCGGGCGCACGCTGACGGGCGGGCTCGACAGCAAGGCCCTGGAGGTCCCGCGCCAGATCTTCGGCAGCGCCCGCAACACCGAAGAGGCCGGGAGCCTCTCGATCATCGCCAGCTGCCTGGTGGACACCGGCAGCGCCGCGGACCAGATCATCTTCGAGGAGTTCAAGGGCACCGGGAACATGGAGCTGATCCTGGACCGCAAGATCAGCGAGCGGAGGCTCTTCCCCGCCATCAACCTCGCCGAGTCGGGCACGCGCAAGGAGCACCTGCTCATGGGCGAGGACGAGCTCAAGACCATGACGGCCCTGCGGCGCCGCCTCATGGCCATGCCCCCGCACCAGCAGGTCGAGCAGCTGCTCGCGGCCCTCAAGCGATTCCCCACCAATGCGAGTCTGGTCGGGAGCAACGCGTAGAACGGCGCGCCGGGGCCCGACGGACCACGCCGCAAGGTCCCGCGAACTCTCCCGGCGCGTTCATCGATCCACGCGGCGGAAGAACCTCCCCCAGGCCTCGAACGAATCTCGCACCTGGCCCGTGATCGGTTCGAGGGACGCGGGGCGGGGCCTGGCGAACTGGTCCCGCACCAGGCGAGCGCCCTGGTGGTCCTTGGGGGGGCGATGACCAGTCGGTCGGTCGGATGCGCACGCTCCAAAGACCAGGGCCGCCAGGACACCGATGCACGTGAGGGACTTCATCG
>JBGAOG010000213.1:0-1577 GCA_044221985.1 Phycisphaerales bacterium | reverse complement strand
CCCGCCTCGTAGCGGGCCAGGAAGTAGAGCAGGTCGTTGATGTCCACCCCGCCGTCGGGCGTCCCCGTCCCGCTCCCGTCGTCGAGGTCGGCGGCGCCGGCCTCGTACGCCGCCAGGAAGTACAGCAGGTCGTTGATGTCCGTCCCGCCGTCGGGCGTGCCCGTCCCGCTCCCGTCGTCGAGGTCCGACGGGCAGGGCCCGACGGTCAGCGCGGCGGCGGCGGACGTGGTCGTCCCGCAGGGATTCGTGATCACGCAGTCGTAGCTGCCCGCGTCGGCCGCCGCGACGGGATTGATGCTGAGGCTGGCGGTCGCGCTGCCGCTGATGGGCCCGGCGTCGGTCAGGTTAGCGGCGTCCTTGCGCCACTGGTAGGTGATGGGCGCCGTGCCCGAGGCCGCGACGCTGAACGAGCCCGAGGAGCCCGTGGCCACCGTGGCATTGGCGGGCTGGGTCGTGATGCTCGGGCCGCTGTTGACCGTGAGCGACGCGGCGGTGCTCGTCGCGCTCCCGCAGGCATTGGTCACGACGCAGTCGTAGCTGCCCGCGTCGCCGATCACCGCCGACGCGATGGTGTACGTGCTCCCGGTCGCCCCGCCGATGTTGGCGGCGTTCTTGCGCCACTGGTAGGTGATGGGCGCCGTGCCCGAGGCCGTCACGCTGAACGCCGCGGGCGAGCCCGCGCAGACCGTCTGGTTGGACGGGTTGCCGCTCACGGACGCGCCGGTGCACCCGCTGAGGGGTGGGTCGCACGTGGGCGGGAGCGTGGTGGTGACGAGGATCGAGAAGGCGCGGATGTTGCCGGTGTCGATCGAGGCGTTGTCGACGGCCTTGAGGATCCAGGTCCCGTTGGCGGTCTGCCCGTTGAACGCCGAGAGCGACGCGTTGGGCGAGTACGTGCCCGTCCAGGGGTTGCCGGCGGCGGAGATGGACTGGATGGAGCTTGCTCCCGAATCGTCCAGGAGCGTGCCGCAGAAGTTGTTCCCGCTGCCCCCCGCGTGGTTGATGAGGGTGACGATGGTCCCGCTGGGGCTCTGGAGGGTGATGGCAAGGTCGCCGACGTAGGTGTGGTCCAGGCCGACGGTGGTCGAGCCGGCCGTGGCGTTGCAGGACGAGCCATCGAAGCGGAAGTTCACGTCGGAGATCGTTCCGGTGAGCCCGGAGATCGCGAGGTTGGCGCTGCCGCCCGTGGCGTTGTTGTCGGGGATGGCGACGGCGGGCCCGGTGTAGGAGAAGGTGACGGGGCTGCCGCTGCCCCCGCCCAGGCCGGTGGGCAGGGAGAAGGCGTACGTGCCCGGGCCCTCGTTGGAGGTGATGTTGAGCGTGAGGGAGATGGGGTCGCCGCAGACGTGCGACGCCGAGACGTTGAGGACGTAGGGCGTGGCGTTGGAGCCGGTGCCGCCCGAGGCGGCCAGGTCCGGATACGCCGAGGTCGCGGTGGTGACGGTGACGGTGGGCGTGTTGGAGACGAGCGTGGCGGAGACGCCGGTGGCGTTGATGTTGCCGGTGTTGGAGACGGGCACGGTGACCTGGATGGCCGTCTCGCCCGGATCGATGCGGGTGTTGCTGTTGCCGTTGCC
>JBGAOG010000212.1:0-2046 GCA_044221985.1 Phycisphaerales bacterium | reverse complement strand
CAGGCTGGCCTGCATGCCGCCCTGGGCGGCGACGGAGTGGGAACGCTTGGCAGGGACCAGGGACAGGATCACGGGCTCCAGGCCCCGGCGCTTGATGCCGATGGCGGTGCGCTGGCCGGCCAGGCCGCCGCCGATGACCAGCACGTCGGTGTAGACGATCTTCATTTGGCCTTCTCCATCGGGTTCGGGACCACCCAGGACGGGGTGTAGCGCTCGCCCACGCGGTCACGGTGGTCGTAGCCGATCTTCATGTAGGCCGCGAGCGTCGCGAGCCCCAGCGCGATGAAGAACACCGTCAGCACCCACTTGAGGGTCTTCAGGCGCTTGCGGCTGGCGTTGGCGTCCTTGCCCTCCAGCCAGCCCCATTTCACGCACAGCCGGTACAGGCCGATGCCGCCGTGCAGCTCGACCGCGAAGAGCGCCACCAGGTAGAGCGGCCACCAGCGCCCGGACCAGACGCGGTCGGCCGACTCGTAGGGGCCGATGTCGCCCGGATGCATGAGCATCTGGTAGAGGTGCACCGCGGCGATGAAGAAGAGAAGAAATCCCGTGACCGCCTGCACCCACCAGAGCGTGGTGTCCTCGTGCGCCATGAGCTTCCGGTGCCCGATGAAGGTGCGGTACTGCGTGTAGTTGGCCGGGAACTTCCGCATGGCGAGGAAGGCGTGGACGATGAGGATCGCGAAGATCGCCCCCACGATCACGGAGACGGCGCCCGGATAGGCCTTCCCGAAGAAGAAGTAGCCCTCGAACATCTTCGTGATCGACCACATCGCGTCCTTGCCCAGCAGGATCGAGGACACGAAGAACATGTGGCCCCACATGAAGAGCCCCAGGACGAGCCCGGTGGCGCTCTGGGCAAGGTCCATGCGGGCGGGCCAGCGGCTCTTGCGGGGACGATCGGCCAGGCCGACGCCGGCGATGACGTTCGGGGTGGAATCCATTCGCTCCTCCTCCATGCTCCCCCGGGGATGTTGGGGGGCGGCCCGCCCACTTTGCCGCCGAAACGGCCCCGGCCGGTTGATGGGGGTCAAACCGGCGCACCCCTTCGGTGCGGGCGTCGAGGCCCTCCCCCCGCCGGAGGGCTAGAATTGCCTCAAAACCCCCGTTCCCGCTCCCTTGATCGACGTCATCATCCCCGCCTACCGCGGGTTCGCCGAAACCCGCCGCGCGATCGAAAGCGTGCTCGCGAGCCGGGTCGCGCTGCCGCACCAGGTCACCGTCATCGACGACGCGTGCCCGGAGCCGGCGCTTTGCGCGTGGCTGCGCGAGTCCGCCGCCACGGGCCGGTTCGCCCTCCTCGTCCACGAGCGCAATGCCGGCTTCGTGGCCTCCGTGAACGAGGGCATGCGGGCGCACCCCGACCGGGACGTCGTCCTCCTCAACAGCGACACCGAGGTGGCGCCCGGATGGCTGGACCGCATCGCCGCCTGCGCCGCGCGCGACGAGCGCACGGGCACGGTGACGCCCTTCTCCAACAACGCCACGATCTGCAGCTACCCGCGCTTCGCGCATCCCAACCCGCTGCCCGAAGGCACGACCACGGCCCGCCTGGACGCGGCCTTCGCCCGGGCCAACGCCGGCCAGGCGGTCGAGATCCCGACGGCCGTCGGCTTCTGCATGTTCATCTCGCGCCGCTGCCTGGACGAGGTGGGCCCCTTCGACGAGGAGGCCTTCGGTCGCGGCTACGGGGAGGAAGTCGACTTCTGCATGCGGGCCTCGCGCGCCGGATGGCGCCACTGGCTCGCGGCCGACGCCTTCGTCTTCCACGAGGGCGAGGTCTCCTTCGGCGGCGGCGCCCAGGAGATCCGCAACCGTGCGCAGGCGATCGTGGACGAGCGCTACCCCGAGTTCCAGCCCCGGGTGAGGGACTTCCTCGCGGCCGACCCCCCGCGCCCGTTCCGGGAAAGGGCCACGCAGGCGCTGGCGCCCTTCCCGGCCCGGCTGGCGGCCGGGCTGCGGCGCCTCCTGGGCCCGCGTCCCCCGGGGCCGGCCGGCTGAGGCGGCCGGGCCCTGCCCGGGTGCGCCGGTGTATGATTCCGGCAC
>JBGAOG010000211.1:0-2100 GCA_044221985.1 Phycisphaerales bacterium | reverse complement strand
ATGGCGACGTACAGGTAGGCCAGGATCTTCAGGGGCATGGAGATGGGCGGGAAGATGAGCTGGACGACCATGTCCGGGTAGAGATAGGCGGCGGCCATGATCACCCCGAAGACGCCGGCCGAGGCGCCGATCAACGGCGTGTTGGCGGAATTCCCGATGAGTCCTGGGATGCCCGGGGCGAGCTGGCCCAGGGCGTTGAGCAGGAGGTACATGAGCCCGCCGGCGATCCCGCACACGAGGTAGAAGGCGAGGTAGCGCTTGCGCCCCAGGTGCTCCTCCACGCCCTGCCCGAACATGTACAGCCCGAGCATGTTCATGACCAGGTGCATGATCCCGCCGTGGAGAAACTGGAAGGTGAGGAAGCGCCAGAACTCCAGCCCTCCCTGGAGGGTGACCTTGAAGGTGGAGAAGTGCCCGAAGTACGTGACCAGGTCCATGCGCCCCAGCAGCTTGTCCGCGCGCACGCCGAAAGGTTGGAACGCCTGGAGCAGGAAGACGGCCGAGTTGATCAGGATCAGCCAGGTGTTGATGGACCACACCCTCGGGGCGTGGAAGACCCTGAAGTTTGAGGGCTCCTGGCGGTAGTAGGGGCGGTTTTCGAGGCCCATGGGTCGGCGTGTCTCCATGCCGCGGGTCGCGCGCGTCCGTGGGGCGATGCTAGGCGGGGTGGGAAAGGCGGCGACGCGTTGCGTGCGGACGGGGCGAGCGCCGGGCTGACCCCATCGTCGCGCTCCCGTTCCGCTCGCCCAAGCGAAGAAGGCCCCGGATCGCTCCGGGGCCCTCTTGCTCCGCTTCTTCATGTGGCCATTGGGCCCTGTGGCCCTGTGGCGCTTTGTCTACGCCGCCATCTGCAGCGCCTGGACGGTCAGCCCGCCCCCGGACGCATGCCCGAAGGTGACGTTCCACGTCGCGGGGTTGCCGCGAGAGGTCGAGCGCACGGCGGTGATCTCGTAGGTCACGCCCCCGCCGGGGCCGCCGCCGGCGGGGAGGGTGTCGTCCTCGAACTCGCGCACGCCCGTGGCCCCGATGAACACGAACGGGCTCCCGGCGGTCTGGCCGGCGCGGCGGCGGACCTCGTAGATCGTCCCCGAGGTGCCCGGCGGGTTCTGGCACTTCCACTTGAGCTTGACCGTGCCATTCTGCAGGAGCTCGACGACGAAGTCGCTGGGCGTGCCCGGCGGGGGCGCGGTGGTGGCGCTGGCGGGCGGAGGGATCTGGGCCAGGTCGTAGACGTGGTCGGGGTTGGGCTGGTTGTTGGCGAAGCCCTTGATGAGGCTGATCAGGTCGGCGCACATCTGGCGGGCCTGCGAGCGGGCGTTGCTGGCCGCGTTGGTGGCCACGAGCTTGGCCGCCGCCGCGTCGAGCTGGGCGGTGTACGCGGCGCGGGCGGCGCCGGCCGCCGTCTTGAACGCGGTCGCCTGCGAAGAACTGATCCCGATCTGCGCGGCGTTGCCGCTCCACACGCCCTGGTGCTGGTCGAAGAAGTCGAGCTGGTCCTGCACGCGGGTGGGAATGATCCCCATGTCGCACATCCTTCCGGGCCACGGGCCCATCACCGGAAGACATTTCCGGGTGGACGCGAGTCGCCGGATGAACCGAACGCGGCGTCCGGGAACGTTGGTCGGGCAAGGCCCAACGCGGCTGAAGGTGTGCCGCAAATATTATGTCCGATCTTGGCCGGGCCCCGCGCGAGCCCGACGCGCCGCCGGCCCGGGGCGTCGTCCATAACTGCCTGGTGGGGAAGGCCTTGCGCACGCAACCATCGTGGAGACCCGCCGCCGCGGCGTGCGCGGGCCGGCCCCGGCCCCGCGTCCGGCCCGGGCTCGGGCGGCACGCCCGAGGCGCAATCTTCGCGCGATGGATGGGGTGTTCGAGGGAACGCGGATCAATATTTGATGGCCCAAGCCTCGGCCAGCGTGGCCCAAACCTCACCTTGCGTGGATCTTGGTTCACTCCGCGTGGATCAAACCTCAGGCTGCGTGGACCCAGGGGCACTCCGCGTGGATCAAAGCTCACTCCGCGTGGACCAAGGCTTGCCCCGCGGGGAGGAAGTTCTCTCCGTCATGGCCCTGGCCCCGGCCCGCATGGCCCGCGCCGCTC
>JBGAOG010000210.1:0-2122 GCA_044221985.1 Phycisphaerales bacterium | reverse complement strand
CGCACCCGCACGCCGTGCTCAAGTGCGGGCACAAGGGGCTCTTCTTCGACCGCCTCGACGCGGGGGTGTACGACGCGGCCACCGGCGGCGAGATGGAACGCCTCGTGCCCGACGCGCGCGGGCTGTACTACGCCCGCAACCGCCATCACAAGCCCGACTGGGGCCGCTGGCTCCAGCAGGACCCCAACGCCACCGGCCTTCCCGTGCAGGCCAGGCTGGCGTTCCATGGGGAGATGCTGGGTATCGGGGTCGACGACCTCGATCTCGGTTCTCGACATTGGGATTCGAGCAATCTCTACGCCTACCTCGGCGAAAACCCGCCCGTATGCGAGGATCCTTCCGGGCTCTTCTTCGGCGTCGTCGGCAACCTGATGATGGCAGGCTGCGACGCGTACGCCACGGCCGAGGACATGGCCGCCATGGCCGCCATGGCCTACAGCATGATCGATTCGATCGACGACTTCTTCTCCGAGCACTTGGTCAGCCAGATGATGGACGTGGATTGGGCGACGGATTGGTCGCTATCCGACTACGAGTACAACGCGTCCGGCTGGATGACGGGCGACTCGGGCGACATCGGAGGAGATCTCGGCCAGGACGTTGCTCTTGCGGCCGGTGCTCCACCGCACCTTCGGTGGAATGGCTACAGCGGAAGTCCCGAGCGATTTCATGGCGGTTCCTGGCACGACCGTCGCGTGAGGGCATGGGCGGAGTTCTATTCGAAGAAGTACGGAGAGCAGAACGTTCGGTTCAATCAGGGGCTGGTGGATCCGCGCCGAGGCGGTCGGCTCGCGTCCTCGATGCGACCAGATGTGCAAGCGTATGATGCGAAGCACGGAAGATGGTACATCCGTGAAGTCACGGATTCTCACCGACTAACCCCTCAGCAAGAACGGGCTCGTACGCGGGCCATGGCCGATGCGTTGGGCGTAGATCCGAAGAGACTGAACTACAAAACCTTTGACCGTCGAGGCACAAAACCCGGCCTTCCACACGCTGGCATGCCGGGATCTGTTCGGAGGAGGCGCTGATGGCCTATGGATACAATGACCCGCTCCGGTCCAAGCATCGCCGAGATGCTATACCGGTCAGACCGGCTCCGGTGCGAGACAGTAACCACGCTCTCGCCATCGCGGGGTATTTCAGCCAGTGTCCAAGCGACGTGAAGCGCTTGTATGTCGACCTGCTCCGTGCCCTTCGCCCAAGAGGAGCCTGCAAGGTCAACGGAGCGATCCACCAGGTCTCACGGAAGGGCCAGCAAGGCGGGGTCGTCGAAAGATCCACACGGACGGTTAGGGCATGGTTGGATGTGTTTCCGGAGCTTGCGTCAGATGTGGGCATCGACACGCTCTTTGCGACAGCTCCCGGGCTATGGGGACTGTCGGTGGAGACACGTCCTGGGACAAACTATGGCCTCGATCACCCGATCTCCACAACCCTCAACTTCCAGCGCGATTGGTTCGACCGGTGGTGCGAGGAGCCAGCCGCCCTGCCCACGATCGAGCGTGCCATTGAGGCGTTCGCCCTCGACAAGTCTTGCTTCCAAGCCATCATCTGCTGCGACTACTACCAGCGGATCTACTTCACGTCCTTCTACTCGGAGTTCCTCGCTGAGCCCCTTTGCTGGTCCGACTATGTCGACTACGTCGAGTGGCGCGAGCTCGGAAAGCAACGGGAGCAGCGCCTTCAGTCTGTTGAGTGGGGTAACTACCTCGGCCCCGCCCTCGCCGCCAAACTCCCCAAGGACTTTGAGAGGCGTTACCTAACGTTCGAAACTCCCGAGTACGGCGTTGGCTCCCAGATCGTCCGCCGCTATCCCGGCGGAGGCCTGTTCATCACCGTCTCCAACGATCCGTTCGAAATCCTCGAAGAACACCCCGAGTACATGGACACCCCGATGGTCCGCAACGCCATCTGGCTGAGGCGCGAGTATCGGAAGGCAGGCATCTTCTAGCGATGGAGAGGTGGCATGTGGCAACACGCTCCCGTGGCTGTGCCGCCGCGAGTGCCGCCCCCGGAACGTCTCTGGCGAGGAGCATCGCCGCCTCGGGTTGACCTTCCCCCGGTTGACGTACCAGAGTCTATGAGAGTCCACGCACCGCCGCACCGCGCTGCTGGGCCG
>JBGAOG010000020.1:0-36641 GCA_044221985.1 Phycisphaerales bacterium | reverse complement strand
CTGCACGCTCGACGCCTTCTTCTCACGCCTGGCCAGCGCCCACGCGCTGGAGCTGGACCTGCCCCCGGCGTGGCGGATCGCGGGCGCGGATGAGGACGATCGCCAGCGGGACCTGGCCCTGGAGGGCGCGCTGCGCGAGGGGTCGCGTGGGTCCTGGATCACGCTGCTGCGCCTGCTGAGGTCGAAGCGGTACGTCTCGGGCGTGGCCCGATCGCTGCGGCGGGTCGTGGACGAGGCGCTGGCGGTGTACGCCACGGCCCCGGCGTCGGCCTGGTCGGCGCTGGAACTGCCGGCGGACGCCGCGGCGCTGGACCCCGGGGCGTTGGGCCAGGCCCTGGCGGTGCTGGAGGGCGTGGCACTCCCGCGGAACAAGCAGGGCGAGGTCAACCGGACCTGGAAGAACGCCCACGCGAAGAGCCTGGGCCAGGCAGCGACGGACGACTGGGAGGGCTTCGTGGGCCGCGGGCTGGCGAGCAAGCTCGCGGGGGGCGAGGAAACCTTCCAGAAGCTGGCGATCGACGAGGCGGTGCGAGCGGCGTACGCGCCCCTCCTCGCCCACGCCCGCCACGTCCTGCTCTCGCGCCTGGGCGAGGGCACGCGGGCGACGCACGAGCTGCTCGATCGGTTCGACGCGGCGTACGCGTCGCTCAAGCGGTCGGGCGGCCTGTACACCTTCGACGACATCCCGCGCGCCCTGCGGCGGGGGGCGACGCTGACGCTCGAAGAGATCGCCTACCGGCTCGACGCGCGGTACGACCACGTCCTGCTCGACGAGTTCCAGGACACGTCCGTCACGCAATTCCTGCTGCTCGAACCGCTGGTGGAGGAGATCCTGTCGGGCGGCGCGGGGGCGGAGCGTGGCGAGCGGAGCGTGCTGGTGGTGGGCGACGTGAAGCAGTCGCTCTTCGGCTGGCGCGAGGCCGAGCCGGAGCTGCTGGCCTCGTTGCGGGACCGCTGGCCCCAACTGAACACGGACACGCTGGCGCGGAACTACCGGTCGTCGCCCGTGGTGCTCGACGCGGTCAACCGCGTGTTCGGAGAGCTCCGGGGCAACGCGGCCCTGGGCGAGCATGCCGACGTTGCCGCCCAATGGCAGGCGCGATTCGAGCGGCATACCGCGGCGCGGGCCCTGGCGGGGCACGTGCGCCTGGTCGAGGTGCGGCCCGAGGGGACCGAGGAAGGGGCAAGGGAGGATCGTGAGCCCGAGCGGGCCCGGAGCGGCGAGGTCCGGGCGGCGCTGGTCGAGGCGGGAGCCCGGGCCGCGGCCCGGTTCGTGCGCGAGCGGGCGGGGGCCAGCGTGGGCGTGCTGGTGCGCACGCGCAAGCCCATCCCGCGCCTGATCATGGCGCTGCGGGCGCTGGGCGTATCGGCCAGCGAGGAAGGGGGCAACCCTCTCACCGACAGTCCGGCGGTGGCGGTCGTGGTCTCGGCGATGCGCCTGGCGCAGCATCCGGGCGATTCGGCCGCCGCATTCCACGTGGCCAGCTCGCCGCTGGGAACGGTCCTGGAGTTTCGGGACTGGGACGACGCGGTGGCGCGACGCCGGGCGGCGTCGGGGATTCGCGCGGGCCTGGCGCGGGAGGGCTGCTGCCCGCTGGTCGACCGCTGGAGGCGGGAGATGGCGGGCTCGAGCGCGGCGGCGGACGCCCGGCGGCTCGATCAGCTCGTGGAGCTGGCCCGGGAGTTCGACGAGCGCGCGGGCACGAGCCCGGCGGACTTCGTGGCGCTGGTCGAGGGCCGGAAGGTGGACGATCCCAGCGGCGCGGGCGTGCGGGTGATGACGATCCACCGCAGCAAGGGCCAGGAGTTCGATGCGGTGGTCCTGATGGACCTGGACGGGAAGGTCCCGGGCCAGGCCCCCGCGCTGCTGACGCGCCGGCCCAGCCCGTTCGACGCGCCGGACCTGGTGACGCGCAACGCGAGCGCGGAAGTGCGATCGCTGGACCCTCGGCTCGAAGCCCTGGCCCGCGCGCAGGCCCGGCGCGAGCTGAGCGAGGCCCTGTGCGTGCTCTATGTCGGCATGACGCGCGCCAGGCACGCGCTGGAGATCCTGGTAGGCCCGGCCTCCAAGACGCTCTCGCTGGCGGGGATCGCCCGAGCCGGGCTCGGGGAGCGCGACCAGGGCGTGCTGTTCGAGCGTGGGAGCGAGGGGTGGGTTCCGGCGGGCGCGAAGGGCGCGGGTGCGCTCGCCCCGGCCCCCACCATCGCCCTGGCGCCGCGCCAAGGTGGCGCGGGCCTCCGGGCCCCGAGTCGGCGTGCCTCGTTCGACGCGGGGTTGGCCTTCGCGAGCGGGGCCCGGGCCGCCAGGGAGGTGGGAACGCTGCTCCACGCGGCCCTGGAGGGGGTCGAGTGGCTCGAGGAGGGGAGTGCGCCCGGGCCCATCGAGGCGCCGGAGGGGTTGGGTGCGGAGGGTGTGCGGCGGTTGCGCGAGGCCGAGCGTCACCTGGGCGGGGCGACGATCCGCGCGGCCCTGTCGCGCCGGGCGTATGACCCGTGGGCACGGGAAGGGCTGACGCTGGAGGTTCGGCGTGAAGTTCCCTTCGCGCTGTGCGCCGGCGACCGTCCCGAGACCGGTCCCCTGACGCTCGGGCGGATCGACCGGCTGGTGCTGGGGCGGCGGGGAGCGGGCGGGCCGGTGGCGCGGGCGGAGGTCATCGACTTCAAGACCGACGAACCCCGCGGGCGATCGCCCGAGCAACTCGCCGATGAGCATCGGGCGCAGATGGAGGAGTACCGGGCGGCGACGGCCCGGATGACCGGCCTGGCGCCCGCCGCGGTGTCGTGTGTCGTGCTGTTTCTGCGCGTTCCGGCGCTGGTTCGACTTTGAAAACGCCGGGTGGAGCCCGGGTGGTCGAGGGGCGATAATCAGGCCATGAGACCCTCCCCAAGCCGCCTGGTGACCTCCATTTCCCTGCTCGCGCTGGGCGCGTGCACGTCCGCGCCGAGGCCCCGGAGCGAGCCAACCTCGCCCCGCAACGCCCTGGCCGGGTTGCCCATGGGCGGGGGAAGCCACATCCTCCTCGACGGGGACGTGTCGGACTGGGCGGAAGGCGCGGTGCTGGCGGCGGACGACCAGTACCTCTACTTCCGGTTCAGCGTGGGCTCGCGGACGATCACGCTGCAGCACTCGCCCGAGCCGGTGGTGCTGATGATCGACGCGGACGCGGACGCGCGCACGGGGAGGGCCATCGAGGGCGAGCCGGAGCTGGGCCCGATGGGCGTGGACCTGGCGGTCGTGTTCTCGGGCAAGGACAGCCGCGGGCAGGGGTGCTCGCTGGAGATCCTCAAGCCCGACGGTCAGGTCACGAAGGTGAGCCCGTACGACGCGGGGGTGGTGGCCTGCCCCACGGTGGCGTCACGCTGGTACGAGGGACGGATCTCCCGCAACGCGCCGGCGCTGGCGGACCTGCCCGCGCCGGGCCTGCGCAGCATGGGCAGCGTGCGGGCGAGCGCGGCCATCATGGACGCCACGGGCGGCATCGCCGCGTGCAGCGATCCGGCGACGGTCAAGGTGCCTCCCGCGGGGCCGGCCCGCCTGCTGGACGCGGAGCTCCCACCCAAGCCCCAGGGCGCGGTCAGGGTGCTCTCGTGGAACGTGGAGAAATCCAGCCCCATCGCCAACCCAAGGCCCTTTGCACGGGTGATCCAGGCGCTGGCGCCCGACGTGGTGCTGGTGCAGGAGTGGACGGAGGGGACGACGGCCGACACGCAGGCGTGGTTCGTGGGCAACGTGGGCGGGGCGGAGGAGTGGAACGTGGTCAAGGCCGCGGGGGACTTGGCCACGGGCGGCGGGGTGGCGGTGGTGAGCCGGTTCCCGCTGGAGATGAGGATCAGCGGCCCGCCGATGGGCGGGGAGCGGGGCACGCCGGTGCGTTTCGTCGGCGCGGTCGCCCAGACTCCGATTGGGGCGATGCTGGTGGGCAGCACGCATCTGAAGTGCTGCGGGTTCGCGGGCAGCCCGGAGGACCAGCGGCGCAACGCCGAGGCCGCGGGAATCAACGCGGCGGTGCGGGGCATCGAGGCGCCGGCCCTGCGCGTGATCACCGGGGACATGAACCTGGTCGGCTCGATCACTCCGCTGGACACTCTGGGCCGGGGCCTGGACGCGGACGGGAGCGATCTGGCGGCGGCGGCGACGCGCGTGCTGGGCGATCGGGTCCTGGTGACGTGGGGCAAGGCCGATGAGGCCTTCGCGCCCGGTCGGCTCGATTACGTGCTGTACAGCGACGGGTCGCTGCAGGCGGTGAACGCGTTCGTGCTCGACACGCGACGCCTGAGCGACGGGTCCCTGGCGCGGCTCGGGCTGGAGCGAACCGACTGCGACGCCAGCGACCACATGCCGCTGGTGGTGGACCTGATGCCGCCGGCGCCGTAGGGGGAGGCAGGTCGGAGCGAGCGATCGCGTGGAGCGGCGGGGCATTTCGGGCTCCGCCCGCTCACGTCGAAGAACCCTCGGTCGCGTCACGGGCCCGTTTCGCTGCTTCGTACATCGCCAAGATCTCGAGGGCGTGCTGGGACATGGACCTGGGCGGCCTGACGCCCGCGCGCAAACGCTCGACGAGCCCGTCCTCGCTGGCCAGGCGCGTAATCGCACGAGCCAGGTCGGCCCGGTCGTTGGCCCGGAAGAGCAGGCCATTCTCCCCGTCGCGGACCTGGTCGGGGATGCCCCCCACGTTGGCGCCCAGCACGGGCAGCCCGCAGGCGAGGAACTCGAGGACGGTCTGGGGGCCGTTGTCCCACCAGATGCTGGGCACCACGCCCAGGTGCTGCCCGCGACACAGGGCGGGTACGCGGCGCGGCTCGTAGGCGCCCTCGAAGCGCACATCGGCGAGCCGCCCTCGCAAGGAGTCAAGCCGGTCGGCCATCGGTCCCAGGTCCTTCGCGTGGACGGCCAGGGCTACTCGCCCCGCCACGCCCTCGGGCAGGGTTTCCAGCACTTCGACCAGCATGTGCAGCCCCTTGTACCGGTTGTGGTACCCGATGAAGAGCAGGCGCAAGGGCCCGGCGGGCGGAACGGGCGTCGGGGAAGGCCGCTCCTGGGCCAGGTCGACCATGCGGGTTCCGATGGAGGCCACGCGAATGCGCTCGCGCGGCACGCCCATGGAGGCGAACTTGGCGCCCACGAAGCTCGACACCGCGTGGACGACGTCGCAGCGAGAGAGCATGGCGACCATGGCGCGGCGGCGCAGGGCGTAGTCGTTGGGCTCGTGCAGCCCGAGCGGCTCGGGGCGGATGTCGTTGTCGACGGGCTCGAGGCTCAGGGGAACGGGCGGCGGCGCGGCGGCGGGGGCGGGCTCTTCGTCGAACAGGTCGTCTCCGACGCAGCGCCCCGAAACATCGTCCGGGGCCAGGGTGGGTTGCCCGTCGGGGCGCGGAGCGGGAGCGTGCCACGCCTGGCGCGCCCGGCGATGCCAGGGCTGGGCGGCGTGGTCCTCGGCCTTGCGGGCGAGGGCCAGGGCCTGGCGGTTCTCGCGCAGGAAGCCTCGCACGCGAAGCTGGACCTCGTCGGGGCGGGCGTCCAGGCAGCCCACGCACGCGTGCCCGTTCTCAAAGTCGCGGCAGACGCTCCCGTCGCGCCGCACGAGGTACACCTGCGGGCAGATCGTGTGGTAGTTGTGCAGGCTGAAGACCACGCGGGCGCCGGGCCAGCCCGAGGCCGCGTCGCCCATGCGGCAGCACTCCACGCACAGCGGAGACAGGCCCTCGATGTTGTGGAAGTGCACGACGTCGGGACGGAGAACGCGGAGGAAGCGCAGGAACTCGGCCTCGAGGGCGGGCTGTCCGATCTCGCCGCGCGGGTCGTGGAACTGGAAGATCGCGGGCGCGACGACGGGGGAATTCACCATCTCGAAGACGCGGATCGGGGGCGTTGCGTCGTCGTGGCGGTAGTCGGGCATTCGCCGCACGCTGGGCGGGCCCGGGCGCGGGAGCGCTGGCGGGGCGAGATCGAGCTGCACGTTGGGGCGAGGTGGGATCGGGCCCGAGGGCCAGCGATCGGGCACGTAGGCCATTCCGCCCGAGAGCGCGCAGGCGTCGTGCCCCAGGCGGGCGAGTTCGACGGCCAGCTCGCGCAGGTACCCGTTGACCCCGCCGCCGACGGCGGCGCCGTCGGGAAGCCGCGCCCAGTTGACCATGAGGATCCGCACGCGGCGAGTATAACGCCCGGAGAGGAAAACGATCGCGGAGATCGCGGAGGAATCAGAGGCAGGCGGAGACACTGAGATTGTGGAATCGCGCCGGACGCTCGCAACAGCGGGGCATGTCCTGGCTTTGCGCTTCCATCACCACCTTCCCCTCTGTGTTCCTCGGTCCCCTACTTCTCTACCCGCACCCCCGCCGGCACCTGCTGCGTGAGGCAGTGGATGCTCCCCAGCCCCCAGATCAGCTCCCAGCAGTCGATCCCCACGACCTCGCGCCCCGGCAGCAGGCGTCGCAGGATCTCCATCGCGCGCCGGTCATTGCGCCGGTCGCGGTACGTGGGGACGAGGACGGCGCCATTGACGAAGTAGAAGTTCATGTAGGTCGCGGGCAGGCGCTGGTCCTGGAAATCCACGCGATGGGGCATGGGGAGTTCGACGATGGTGAAGGCCTTGCCGTCCTGGTCGCGGGCGAGCTCCAGCGCCCGCCGAGCCTCGCGGAGCGGCTTGTAGTTCGCGTCCTTGGGATCGGTCTCCATACCGATGACGATCGTTCGGGCGTCCACGAAGCGGGCGAGGTCGTCGATGTGCCCGTCGGTGTCGTCGCCGTCGATCCCCTCGCCCAGCCAGACGACGTGACGCTGCCCGTAGAAGTTCTTGAGAGCGCGCTCGATGTCCTTGCGCTCCATGTGCGGGTTGCGGTTCTTGTGCAGAAGGCACTGCGTGGTCGAGAGCACCGTCCCCTTGCCGTTGAAATCGACGCTGCCGCCCTCCATCACCACAGGCTTGCCCGCGTGCGTCGGCTCGAACACGGGCAGCTTCCGCCCGCCCGGCCCGCGTGCGATCCGCGCCACCTCCGTCGGCACCGCGTCGTCGTCGCCATAGGGCGGGTACTTGCCGCCCCAGGCGTTGAAGCCCCAGTCCACGATCGCCAGCTCGCGCCGCCCGCTGCGCAACGTGCGCGTCAGGAACGCCGGCCCATGGTCGCGGCACCAGCACTCGTTGGTCCTGATGAAGTGGAACGAGACCTGCTTCTCGAGCAGCTTCCTGGGCACGCCGCCGGGGTTGCGCTTGGACTGCCCGATCTGCTCGCGCACGATCCGCTCGTAGTTCTCGTTGGGCACGTTGATGTGCACCCGCTCGCGCTGCGCAATCTCGCGGATGATCCACGAGAGATTCTCCGGCACCGTGTGGTACTTGCCCGGGAACGAGATCCCCTCGGGGCGAGGCCACGAGAGCCACGTGCCCTCGTGGCGCTCCCATTCGGCGGGGAAGGAGAAGTCCAGGGAGAGCGGAGAATGACGCGGTGACGCGGTGACGCGGTGATTTGCCATGATGAATGAGCAGGCGAGCAGGAGAGGAGGGGAGCAGGAGACTCAACACGAACGATCAATCCGATCCGTCGGCTTGGCTGGAAAGGTCCACTTGTCGGCGTGGGTAATCATATGAACGAGCATGGCCAGCACTCGGTCATAGCCTCGATAGAGCTTTGCACCCTCATCGCGGGCGAGATACCCGCACTTCACCGAGTGCTCGATCCATGATTGGGTCTCGGCGGCCTCGCCCTCCGCATCGTACAGTTTCGAGACAAACGCGGCCGGGTATCGACGCTTGCGCCACCCCTCCGCGAGGGAGCCAGTGATGGACCGAGAGGAACGTCGAATCTGGTCGGTGAGCGAATAGGTCTCCTCGCGAGGAAACCCCTTGGATGCCAGAAAGATGCCCTGAGAGAGCTCGAACGCGAGCTGATGGACGTCCAACTGGCGATGCGACCGAATGATCTTGCTCACCTGCTCCCCTCCTCTCCTGCTCCCCTGCTCTTCCCCCTCCACCGCGTCACCGCGTCAGGAATCGCCGCGTCATGCCTTCGTAAGCATCGACGCGCCGATCACGCAGGAACGGCCAATGCGTCCGCGCGAACTCCACGCTCCCCAGGTCGCAGTCCGCGACGATCACTTCCTGCCGGTCCGGCGCCGCCCGGTACATCACCTGCCCGTTGGGGTGCGTGATGAAGCTCTGCCCCCAGAACTCGATGCCGTCGCGGGAGAACGCCTTGCCCTTGGCATCGAGCACGATCTCTCTGCCGATGCGGTTGGGCGTGCAGACGTAGCACCCGTTGGCGATCGCGTGGGCGCGCTGGATCGTCTCCCAACTGTCGTGCTGGGCCGTGCCGTAGTCCTTCTTCTCGCTGGGGTGCCAGCCGATGGCCGTGGGGTAGAACAGGATCTCGGCTCCCTGCATCGCGGTCAGGCGCGCCCCTTCCGGGAACCACTGGTCCCAGCAGATCAGCACCCCGATGGTCGCGAACCTGGTCTTCCACGCCCTGAAGCCAAGATCTCCGGGGGTGAAGTAGAACTTCTCGTAGTAGAGCGGATCGTCGGGGATGTGCATCTTGCGGTAGATGCCCAGGAGGCTCCCGTCGGCGTCGATGATCGCCGCCGTATTGTGGTACAGCCCGCTCGCCCGCTTCTCGAACAGGCTCGCCACGACCACCACGCCGTGCTTCTTCGCAACCTTCCCCAGCGCCTCCGTGCTGGGCCCGGGGATCGACTCGGCCAGCTCGAAGAATCGGTGATCCTCCGCCTGGCAGAAGTACTGGCTCGTAAACAGTTCCTGCGTGCAGATGATCTGCGCCCCGCGCTTCGCCGCCAGTTCCACCAGCGCCACCTGCCTCGCCCGGTTCTCGCGCACGTCCGGGCCGCAGGCCATCTGCGTCATGCCGACGCGGACGATGCGGTTCCCGCCCTTGGGTTTGTCGCCGGCCCTGCCCGCCCTCCGCCCGATCTTCTTGCTCGCGCGCGCCTGTGCCACGATCGCTCCTTCCCGCCCACCCGGGCCACGCCCGTGACGCTGGATTGGCGGGGCAACGATAGACCGCACGGCGCGCCGCTCACGTCGGCCGAATGCCATCGAGCGGGAACGCCGGGTTGGCAACGGGACGGAGCGCCAGGGCGAGCAGGGCCAGCTCGTGGTCGTCGCCCGCGATACGGTTGGTGCGCAGGGCGCGGCAGCCCGTGCAGCGGTGCACGAGCGCCCATTCGCCGTCGCGACGCACCTCGATGGCGATTGGCTCCATGGGCTGGCGGCAGGCGCAGGCGCGATCGCCCGGCTCGTCGTCGACGTGGCGCGACCACAGGCACCGGGGGCAGTGGTTGCGATGGCGCGTGCCGAAGGCCTGCGCGGGGGTCGTCCACCGGCAGCGGATGCACGTGAATTCGTCGGGGTCGGGGCGGGACTTGTGGGACATGGAGTTGGCTCGGAGCGTGCGTGGGATCGCGGCGACGCGCGCCAAGGGCGCGCACCGCAACACTCGCCATGGCGGCGACAAGGAACCGATCGCCAGGCGGCCCGCGCGAAGGCCACGCACGCCCGTGGAGTCGGTTCAATTCCAATTCGAAGATGTGTGGGCCTTCCCGCGGCGAGCGGCATCCGACCGGCCCCGCCCCGGCGGGCGGATCGGTCGGTGTCGCAGGTCGAACTCGATCAGGTCGAATCGGCCGCGGGATGGATCAGGCAATGACAGTCATCGGCAAGCCCTCGGGAATCGGGCACAGTCTACGCGTTTGCCCGGGAAATGCAAGCGAAATCCGCGGGAGGAGGTTCGGTCGCGCCGGGCGCGTTTGGCGACATGCCGCGCCCGATGCCCGGGCTCCCCGACGTCACCATCACCTTCGACGCCGTCGCATGCCGGGTCGAGGGCGTGGATCAGCGCGTCGCGGGGGGCACGGTGTGCGACACCAGCACCAGGCCCCCGTCCTTGACGAGCCCCACGCCGGGGGCGAACCACTTGTTCCCCGTGCCGCGTTCCAGGGGCGTGGTCTCGCGCAGGTGCAGGCAATGCTCGAAGGCACCCGCGGGCGTTTCCACGCGCTCGTCGACGGAGACGACCTCGACGCGGTCCAGGGCCACGCCGGGCGCGACCTCCTGGTAGTAGCGGTCCCCCACCCTGGGCGAGCCGGGCAGGAAGAGCCCGAACCTCGCCCCGCCCACGCCCGAGCGCCACGCGCCCTCGTGCGTGACGGCCTGACCCGCGCTGTAGATGTCCACCTCCTCCCCGAAGTAGTACACGTCGCGCGAGGCGGGGTCGATGGCCAGGAAATTGCGTGAGACTTCCTTGAGGGCTCCGCCCGATTCCTCCCGCTCTTCCAGCACGCGCGTGCTGACGCCGTCGACGCTCTCCACCTCGTCGAGTACCTTGACCGTCAGCGTGGTGGCGCCGTCGCGATACGTCCAGGCGTTGCCCGGCCGCAGGGGGAGGAACGGGTTGACTCCCACGGGGCTCATGATTCCGGGATCGACCCCGAAGGTGTCGCGCCAGGGCGCGACGGCCCCATCCACCGACTTTCGGGAGGATTGCGCGCATCCCGCCGCGGCGACGAAGGCCCCGAGCACGATCAGCGACCGGCGGCGAATGTGGTCCATGGACCGGCTCCTCGAGGAAGGCCCCTTGGCGTGATCCTAGCCGGGCCCGTGCCGCGATCAGTGCCTCCCCTGCGGATGGCAGGCGTAGCAGTTGGCGCTGGCGTAGACGTAGTTGTTCACCTCCCGGTGGTTACTGTTGGTGGCGTTCTGGGCGTGGCAGTTCGTCGTGCAACTGAACTGTGAGTACTGGCCCGTGGTGTGGCACCGCGTGCACGCGATGATCTGCGGGCTGCGGTGGGCGCCGCTCGTGATCACGAAGGGCGTGTGGTTGAACGTGGCACCCTGCCAGGTCGTTGTGTTGTGGCACTGCACGCAGCCCGTCCCGAACCCGGCGCTGGTGTGGTTGGGATTGGCGGTGGCGTTGTAGTCGGCCTGGTGGCACGAGACGCAGGCGCTGTTGAGACCCACGTAGGTCCCGCTGGCGTGGCAGGCGTTGCACGTCTGGCCCGCGTGCCCGTTGGTCAGCGGGAAGCGGGAGACGTGGGTCCAGTTGACGCTGGGCCTCCAGGCGACGGTCGTGTGGCAGGTGTTGCACGTCGTGTTGAAGCTGGCCTGGGTGTGCCTGGGGTTGGTCGTGGCCTGGTACTCGGTGGTGTGGCAGCTGGAGCAGGCGGTGGACAGCCCCGTGTACACCCCGCCGGTGTGGCACGCCGCGCACTGCTGCCCGGCGTGCCCGTTGGTGAGCGGGAAGGTCGCCGGGTGGGTGACGCTGGCGCCCTGCCAGGTCGTCGTGCTGTGGCACTGGGTGCAGTTGGTGCTGTACCCGGCCGTGGTGTGGTTCGGGTTGGTGGTGGCGTTGTAGTTGGATTGGTGGCACGAGACGCAGGCGCTGTTGAGACCCACGTAGGTCCCGCTGGCGTGGCAGGCGTTGCAGGTTTGTCCGCCATGCCCGCCCGACAACGGGAAGCGGGAGACGTGGGTCCAGTTCCGGCTGGGCTGCCACGCCACGGTCGAGTGGCACGTGTTGCACGTCGTGTTGAAGCCGGCCTGGGCGTGGTTGGGGTTCGTGCTCGCGGTGAAGCGGTTCTGGTGGCAGCTGCTGCACGTCGTGCTCAGCCCGGTGTAGACCCCGCTGGTATGGCAGGTATTGCAGCGGACATTGGAGTGCCCGCTCGTGAGCGGGAAGGTGGCCGGGTGCGAGACCGTCGCGTTGAGCCACGTGGCCGTGGTGTGGCACTGGTTGCACGTCGTGCTATACCCCAGCTGCTGGTGGTTGGGGTTGGCGGTCGCGTTGTACTGGGCCTGGTGGCACGAGGCGCAGGTCGCGGGCAACCCGCGATAGACGCCCCCGGAATGGCACTCGTTGCAGGTCTGCCCGGCGTGCCCGCCCGTGAGCGGGAAGCGCGCAATGTGGCCGTATGTCGATGGCTGCCACGCCACCGTGGAGTGGCAGGTGTTGCACGTGGTGGCGAATCCGGCCTGGGTGTGGCTGGGGTTCGTGCTGGCGGTGAAGCGGTCCTGGTGGCACGAGGCGCACGCGGTCGACAGCCCCGAGTACGTCCCGCTGCCGGTGTGGCAGGCCGTGCACTGCTGCCCGGCGTGCCCGTTGGTGAGCGGGAAGGACGAGGTGTGGACGAAGTTGACACCCGTCCACCCGCCGGTGTTGTGGCACTGGGTGCAGTTGGTGCTGAAGCCCGCCGCCGCGTGGTTGGGATTCGTCGTCCCCTGGTAGTCGGGCATGTGGCAGGTATTGCAGGCGGTGGACACGGCCGTGTACGTCCCGCCGGTGTGGCACTGGGTGCACGACAGGCCCGAGTGCCCCGCCGTGAGGGGGAACCGCGCCGAGTGCGAGAAGTTGGCGGGGCTCCACGCGACGGTGGTGTGGCACTGCGTGCAGTTGGTCTGGAACCCGCTGGTCACGTGGTTGGGGTTGGTGGTGCCCTGGTAATCCGTGCGGTGGCACGAGACGCAATCGCTCGAGAGCCCCGAGTACACCCCGCCGGTGTGGCAGTCGGTGCAGGACCGCCCCGCGTGGGCGTTGGTCAGCGCGAAGCGCGAGGTGTGGATGAAGTTCGCTCCCGTCCAGCCGGCCGTGTTGTGGCACTGGTTGCAGGAGGTGCTGAAGCCCGCCGCGGCGTGGTTGGGCGCGGTGGTCCGCTGGTAATCGGGCATGTGGCACGACGCGCACGCCGTCGACGTCCCCCGGAAGGTCCCCGTCGAGTGGCAGGTGGTGCAGGCCACGCCCGCGTGCCCGGCCGTCAGCGGGAAGGTGCCCGGGTGCTCGAAGCTCGCCTGCTCCCACGCCCCGGCGGGCGTGTGGCAGCGCTGGCAGTCGCTCGTCCAGCCCTGGGCCGCGTGGTCCGGGACCGTCGCCCGCGCCAGGTCCGCCTGGTGGCAGTTGGCGCAGGTGTCGTCGACCGCCTGGAAGTTGCCCGCCTGGGCGCCCGGGTGGCAGCGCCAGCACGCCGCCCCGGCGTGGTTGCCCACGAGCGGGAAACGCGTGCGGTTGTGGCGCGCGATCATGTCGCGCGGGATCCAATCCTGCTCGGCGTGACAGTCCTGGCAGTTCCTGCCCAGCCGCCCCTGGTGGCGATCCTCGTGGCAGCCCGCGCAACCGTTGGCCGCGAACTGACCGGCGGGCCCGCGATCGTTGTGGCACAGGAGGCACGCCGCCTTGGCGTGCGCACCCGCCAGGGCCACGCCCGTCTCCTTCTGGTGGTCGAACTTGAAGTCTTCCTTGATCGTGTGCCAGTCCTTGCCGGTGTGGCACAGCGTGCAGTCCGTCGGGAACGAGTCGTGCGGAACGACCGGGCCCAGCGACGGGTTCCAGCCCTGGCGCGGGCGCGACAGGATCCCCCCGCACGCGACCAGCAGGGCGGTCAGCAGCACGGCCAGGAGCGTGTTCATACCGGCGCGACGGTCGGTGGATGGCGTGATGGTGCCCATGGTTCCCCTCAGAATCGATACTGGGCGAACAGCCCCAGCGAGTACGTGTTCTGTGCGTCGCCAAACATGTAATCCAACGTGGCGCTGTAGTACATCTTGCGCCACGACCAGTTGACCCCGCCGCGCAGCGTGTGCCGGATCTGCGACTCGCTCCCGCTGGCCAGGCCCGTCGGCTCGAAGTGGAAGAACTCGTAGCCGGCGTTGACGAACACGTCGCCGAAGGTCGGGCGGGCCTCGATCCGGAAGCCCTCGCCCTTGGAGAAGGCGCCCTCGGCCAGGAACACGTCGGCGTGGAGCGTGACGTTGGAACCGCCCACGCGGTCCCAGTCCAAGTCGAGCTCCCCGCCCTTGCCGTTGCCGATCTGGTCCGTCCAGAAGTTCACGCGGGCCGTCGCCCGCAGGTCCTGGCGGAGGTCGTACCAGCCGGAGAGATCGGCCCGCTCGACGTGCCCGTCGGCGACCAGGTCCCGCGGAAGCCCGGCAAAGTCCCGGTTCTTCACGTCGGCGTAGGAGTAGTGCGACAGGGAAAGGGAGGTTCCCCACTTCTGCTGCGTCGGCGCGTACCGACCGAACAGCCACAGCTCCGTCAGCCCCGGGCCCGTGCCCTTGACGGGATCGCCCGGCGTGTACAGGTCCGCCTTGAACGAGCCCGAGAGCCACGTCGACTTGGTCGGGGCCAGGTTCACCTTCCCCACGACCAGGTCACGGTCGACCTTTCCGTCGTGCCAGGTCTTCTGGTACCCCAGCGTGGCGCTCAGGCGTCTCTCGCCCTTGGGGCGGTAATCGATGAACATGTGGAAGCCGACGTCCTCGCTCCAGTCGCGTTCCGGATAGGAGCGCGGGTACAGCCCGACGCCGCCGCCGATGGACACGTCGTTCTCCATGACCAGCGCGCTCTCCACGCCATCGATCGTGCCCAGCTCGGGCACGTAGTAGGACATGAAGCGTCCGACCTCGGTGCGATGGGGCGAGTATTGCTCGCCGCCCCAGGAGTACGACAGGCGGTCCACGATGGCGTTGGACTCGCCGGAGGATCCGTCGTTGAGCACGTCCTGCCCGCGATGGTTGAGCTCGCCGAAGAAGGAGAGCTTGCCCCCCTGCCCGAAGGGGTTGGTCAGGTCCATCGACGTGCCCAGTCGCGTCAGGTAGTAGTCGTTGCTGGCGTCCCCGGACTGGTCGTGGAGGGCGCGCGTAGGCGGGCGCCAGCAGTGGCTGGTCCGGCGAACGCTCGCCCACCTTCCCCTGCCAGGGGGGATGCTCGGGGACGGGCGGTTTCTCGGGGCGCTTGGGCTGGGTGTCGGGCGCGGGCTGGGCCGCGTCGTCGGGAACCTCCACCTCGCCCGCCACGCCCACGTCGGGAATGACGACCCCCTCGGGCACGTCCACGCGGGCGCTGTTGGTCGAGACGGCCGACACGATGAGATCCACCGCGTCGGCGCCCGGCGGGAGCAGGCGCACCTTCATGCCCACGCTCAGCCCGCTCCCGCGACCCTTGTCCAGGTAGATGCTGCGCCCCGAGATGGAGCTGATCTGGACGGGCACGGTGGCGCCAAGGGCGCCCGTCCCGATCAGGCACGCGCACAGGATCGCTAGGGTGCCGGGGTGTCTCATGGCTTGCTCCTCCTGGGGATGATCTCGCTGGGCCCGTGGCAGTCCTTGCACGTCGTGCCCAGGGGCTTGTAGCGCACGACCTTGACCCCCGGCGACACCTCCACCGCGCGGTGGCAGGCCACGCACTCGAGCTTGATGTGCGCCTCGTCGAGCTTGTAGATTGAGTCGCGCTGGTGGTCGAACGTCGTGTCCTTGAACGTCCTGGCGTCCTGGTGGCAGCGGCCGCAGTCGGTCACGTTGTCCCTGGCGAGCTGCCCGGCGTGCACGTCCTGGTGGCACGAGGCGCAGTCCTTGGGCGCACGTTGCAGCGTCATCCCGTGAAGGTCGGGCTTGCCCGAGCGCGCGTGGCACTGGTCGCACTTGGCCGTCAGGTGCTTGCCCCGAAGGTCGTACCCCGTCCACAGACCATGCCCGTCCGTGGTCCACGCCACTTCGCGGAAGGAGGACGCCCCGTGGCACCGGACGCATCCCACCTGCCCATTGACGATGTTCGGCCTTCCGGGCTGGTCGAATTCGCCGTTGTGCACGTCCTTGTGGCACTCCGCGCACGCCGTAGCGGTGGGCACGAACTTGCGAACCTTGCCGTCCATTTCCTTGTGGCAGGCGTTGCAGGCCACCGCCTCGTGCGCGCCCACCAGGGGGAACCTGCAGCGGGCGTGCATCTTCACGTCGTACACCGGATTGGTGAAGTGCGTGGCGGCGTGGCACTCCACGCAACGCCCATGCGTCCGTCCGGAATCGAACTGGCCCTTGTGCGGATCCTCGTGGCAGGCGACGCAGTCCATGGGGTCACGCCCGGGGTAGAACGCCGCAAACGCCGCGCGCAGGTCCTGAGGCTTGACCTTGCGATGATCGGGGATGGCCTCTCGCCGCCCCAACTGCTCGTGGCAATCCTCGCACTTGGCCTTCTCGTGGGGGAGCGCCAACGACATGCCCGCGCCGGCGTGCTGGGCGCGCGTCATCTTGGCGTTGGGGCTCAGGAACGACGCGTCCTCCATCCCGTGGCACTCGGTGCACGTGCTCGCCTCGGGACGGCGCACGTCCTGGGCTACCAGGCGGATCAGGTCCTCGCGGTGCGGAGAGACGTGGCAGGCGTGGCAGGTGCGGTTGGGCTGGGGCCTGGCCCGCAGGGCGCCGATGGAGTGGCTCCCGCCGTCGAGGTGGCATTCCTTGCAGGCCACGCTGGCGTGCCCGCTGGTGAGAGGGAACCCGGAGGTGTGCCTGAACTCCGACGCCTGGTTGAAGGGCCGCCCCGTGCCGTGGCAGCTGGCGCAGCTGGGCCCGTAGACGCCCTTGTGCACGTCCTCATGGCACGCGACGCAGTCGCGCACGGGCTGGGGCGTGACGAACAGCGAGGCCACGCTGGTGGCGCCGCTCTCCTCGTGGCACCGGGCGCACTCGAGGTTGGCGTGCCCGCCCTCGAGCGCGAAGGCGGGGGTGTGGACGAACCCCGCGGCCCGCTTGAACTCCTCGCTCTGCCCGTGGCACCCGGCGCAGTTGGCGCCGAAGGCGCCCTTGTGCACGTCCTCGTGGCACGACACGCAATCGGTCTTCAGCCCCAGGAAGCGCTTCTGACCCTCCTTGAGGGCGTCGACGGTGGCGCCCTGGTGGCACTGCTCGCAGCGGAGCTTGTCGTGGGCTCCGTGCAGGTCGAACAGCACGAACTTCTCGTGGTCGAACTGGCGCATGTCCGGCACGCCCACGTTCTCGAAGCTCCGCGCCGAGACCAAGGCGACCCGCCCCGCGTTGTGCTCGCGGTGGCATGCCCCGCACGCCGTCGCCGTCGCCACCTTCAGGCTCCCGTGCAGGCCCTTGGCGGTCTCGACCTGGTCCTGGACGTCGTGGTGGCAGGCCGAGCAGGCGTCGACCATGGGCTTGCCCGCGGCCCCGTGGCACTGGTCGCATCCGCTCGATCCCATGAGCTTGCGTAGGCTCGCGTGGCTGGGGTGCAGGTCTCCCGGCGAGGCGCGATGGAGATACTCCCACGCCACCACGCCGGCGACCCCCGCCAGCGACAGCCCCCCGATGAGCCAGTGGACCCGCTTCACGCGCCCGCGCTCCTTCCGGGCCAGTGGATGCCCAGGTCCAGCTCCGCGTAGCGCACCGCCATCAGGATGTGCAGCACCGCCAGCAGCACCATCAGCAGGCCCAGCCAGCGGTGGAAGTACCGCCACGACGCCAGCACCGCCCGCACCTCCTCGTAGTGGGCCGCGATGAGCGTCAGCCGATACGCCCGCCTGGCCAACTGCAGCAGGCGCTTGATCTCCCGATGGGGGATGCCCTGGCGCACGCCCTCGCCGCGCAACCTCCTGAGCGCCCGGCGGAGCTTGACCTGCCCCTGGACCAGCACCCACACCCGGGCGAAGAACCCAGGCCGCCAGCGCCCCTCGGTCACCAGGTGATCGATGTGCTCGCGCACCTGGATCCCGAATCCGCGGCCCTCGCGATCCCACTCCGCCGACACCGCCGCCAGCTGGGCCCGAAGGTCCGCGATCCCCGCCTCGGCGCCGTTGGTGGCGCGGGGCACGAACGCGTACATGTACCGCCCGAGGGACCCCGTCAGCACGACGATGCCCAGGGCCAGCAGCGCATGCCCGCCCACCGTGGGCTTCATCGTGAACCCCGCGTGCACCAGCACGCACAGCACCGCCAGCAGGCCCGTGAAGACGTGCGAGCCCATCCACTTGCGCAGGTTGCCCGGCAGCCAGTGCCCGATGGCCAGCGACCGCCGCACCAGGTACAGCAGGTTGCACACGAACAGCGTGCACGCCACGATGGCACACCACAACCCCACCGGGCCCCCGGGTCGAAGCCAGTCGTGCTCCGTGAGCTGGGCGCGCTCGAAGTCGTCGGTCTGGTAGTACGCGGCGTACCAGAAGCCCCAGATCCCCAGCACCACCGCGAACAGGAACGCCAGCGTCAGGGCCGCCACCAGCCCCGCCGAGCGCTCATCTTCCGTCGTCTCCGCCGGACGGTCCTTGGGGTCGAACGACACCCCCGCCTTCTCCAGCAGCGCGAAGGGCGGATCGCCCCCGGCGAAGACGAACAGGTCGTCGTTGGGGATCTCCTGCTCGTCGCCGCCCGTGAACTTGAGGCGCACCGTGCCGGGCTTGATCTCCGTCACGTCGGACTCGAAGAGGACATTCAGGCGCCCGTCGGCCACGGCGCGCGCGATGCGCGACTCGTTGCGGGCCTTCAGGCGGACGAACGCCTTCTTGCGATAGGAGAGCGTGACCGTGTTGCCCACCTGCTCGCTGAGCCCGATCGCCGCCTCCACCGCGCTGTCGCCCCCGCCCACCACCATCACCCGCCGATCCTGGTACGACTCGGCGTCCAGCAGGCTGTAGGCCACCTTGGGCAGGTCTTCACCGGGCACGCCCAGGCGTCGCGGTGACCCACGCCGCCCCAGAGACAGGCACACGAACCGCGCCCGCATCGAGCCCTCGCTGGTCGTCAGCGTGAACTCGCCGTCCGCGTCGCGCTTGATCTCCTGGAGCTTCACGCCCAGGCGGATGGGGAGGTGCTGCGTCTCGGCCAGGTGCTCCCACAGCTCGATCAGCTCCTCCTTCTGGTAGGTCAGCTCGGGCAAGCGCCCGTAGAGCGGCAGGTCCATCGGCTGCGTCATCACCATCTTCTTGCGCGGGTACGCCGCCACCGTCCCGCCCAGCCGAGGCTCCTGCTCCAGCACCAGGGTCTCGAGCCCCAGCTCCTTGGCCTTGAGCGCGCAGGCGATGCCCGCCGGGCCGGCCCCGACGATCACCAGGTCGATGTCCTTCCCCTCGTGGGCCTCGCGGTCATCCCCCTCGCCCCCCTGCTCCACGCCCGCCGCCGGAGACAGCTCTCGGATCGCGCCCAACCGCCGCTCCACCGCCTCCGCCACCGTCGTCCCCTGCGACACCGCCGTCCGCACCAGCGCGAAGCCGCTGATTTCGCCCGCCAGGAACAGCCCGGGGACCTTGACGGCCTCGAAGTCCTCGTTGATCGCGGGGAGGTCGCGCCGCTTCGACAAGTCGCCCAGCGTCAGATCGATCGCCCCGGGAGGACACGCCGCAGCGCACAGCCCGTGCCCGACGCATCGCGCGCCATGAATAACCACGGCCTGTCCATGCAGCAGCGCCAGCACACCGTCTTCGGGGCAGGCCTTGATGCACGACCCGCACCCGATGCACTTCGACAGGTCGATGTCGGGATGCTGCAATCGGGCCGTGTGGCTGCCACGCTCCTTGGCATGGGCCAGCTCCTTGTGCCCCGCGGCCAAGGCCCGAATCTGCCCTCGCCGCAGCAGCACCGTCAGCACCGCCAGCCCAAGTAACAGCGCCGGCAGCAAGGCCGTCACCCAGGTCAATTGGAATGAACCGGACGCCAACGTCATGAGTCGAAGGCCTATCGACCACCTGTGCGGGGACGGCTGATTTCAAGGGGGGGTGCGGCGCAAAAGACCCGTCCACTCCTTTGAACGGGGGTCTGGCAGCCTTCACGAGCGCAGGCCAAGCCGCGCAAGGACAGCGCCCGGCGGGCGCCGAGCCGATGTGTGCAAGAGGTGCGCGTCGGGGTGGTAGATACACCGACACCCTCCACGATTCCCCATGCGCGGACGGCCAGGGCACCGTGTCAGATTCTCGATCGGACGCTCAGGTCCGTTGCATCGACGTGCCCACCATTCAGGCGGGCGAGGGGAGTGCCCCGGGAGGCGGCTCGGGCTCGGGACCCGCGGGGGGCACCGACGGTGTCTCGCGCGGGCCTTTGCGAGCCTCGGCCTTGAGCAGGTCGGCCACGCTCGGCTTGGTCAGCGCCTGGCCCTTCATCAGGTTGTCCACGTCGTCGCTGGTCAGGGTCTCATACTTGAGCAGGGCGCCGGCGACCGCCTCGACCTTGTCCCAGTTCGCGTCCAGCAGCCGCCGGGCCTCGTCGTAGGCCTCGTCCACCAGGCGCCGGACCTCGTCGTCGATGCTCTTGGCCGTCTCGTCGGAGTAGTCCTTCTCGGGCAGGTACGCCTCGCGCGAGTCGAGCCCGCTGTAGCGGACGAAGCCCAGGCGATCACTCATGCCCCACTCGAGGACCATCGTGCGGGCGAAGCGCGTGACCTGCATGATGTCCATGGAGGCGCCGCTGGTGATGTCGCCCGTGGCCTTCTCCTCGGCGAGGCGCCCGCCGCACAGCACCCGCATGGTGGCGCGGAGGTACCTGAGCCCGTAGCCGAGCCGGTCCTTCTCGGGCAGCGAGAAGGTGGCGCCCAGGGCCTGCCCGCGCGGGATGATGGTCACCTTGTGGAGCGGATCGGCATCCTTGAGCAGGGCCTGGAGGACCGCGTGCCCGGCCTCGTGGAACGCCGTCGCCCGGTTCTCGTCCTTGTCGGCGCGCCGGCTCTTGCGGGCCCGCCCGAAGCGGACCTTGTCGCGGGCCTCCTCGAGGTCCTCCTGCTCCACGAAGTCCTTGTTGTGCATGGTGGCGGAGATCGCCGCCTCGTTGATGATGGCCGCCAGGTCGGCGCCGCTGAACATCGGCGTGCCCCGGGCCACCCGCTCCAGGTCCACGTCGGGCCCCAGCTTCACCTTCTTGACATGGACCCGGAGGATCTCCAGGCGCCCCTTGACGTCGGGCAGCGGGACCACCACCTGGCGGTCGAAGCGACCGGGGCGGATCAGGGCCGGGTCGAGGATGTCCGAGCGGTTGGTGGCCGCGATCACGATCACCCCGTCGGCGGGCGTGAACCCGTCCATCTCGACGAGGATGGCGTTGAGGGTCTGCTCGCGCTCGTCGTGCCCGCCGGTCTGGAAGCCCCCGCCGCGGCGCCGCCCGACGGCGTCAATCTCGTCGAGGAAGATGATGCACGGGGCCGACTCCTTGGCCTGCTTGAAGAGATCGCGGACCCGGCTCGCGCCCACGCCCACGAACATCTCCACGAAGTCCGAGCCCGAGATGGAGAAGAAGGGAACGTCGGCCTCGCCGGCGATGGCCTTGGCCAGCAGCGTCTTGCCGCACCCGGGCTCGCCGATGAGGAGCACGCCCCGGGGGATGCGCCCGCCCAGCTTGGTGAACTTCTTGGGATTGCGGAGGAACTCGATGAGCTCGGTGACCTCTTCCTTCGCCTCGTCGATGCCGGCCACGTCCGCGAAGGTGATCCCCGTCATCTCCTTGGAGAGCGTGCGGTGCCGGCTCTTGCCGAAGTTGCCCAGCATCCCCCCGCCCGCCCCGGCGCTGCGCAGCCCGCGCCCGACGAGGTACCAGATCAGCATGATGATGATGATCACCGGCACGAACGTCACCAGCACGCTGGGCCACACGCTCGTGGGCTCGATCCGCGCCTTGTTCTGCGTCAGGTCCATCACGCGCTTGACCGCGTACTCGCGCACCGCGGAGTTCAGCGGCACGCGGTACGCCCGCCCCCCGGCGGCGTTGTCGCGTGCCTCGATCTCCGTGTCGCGCACCGCCACGTCCTCGGGCTGGATCTGCCCGCTCTGGATCCGCTGCTCGAGCTGCTCGAGGCTGAGCGTCGAGTTCGTCAGGCTGGTGTTGAAGAACAGGAGAAGCGCGAAGGACACGAGCAGGACCACGAAGATGAACAGCATCCCCCGCGGGCCCGAGGGCTGGGGCGCCGCAGCGCCCGGGCGGCGCGGGGGCTCGCCCGGGCGGCGCGGGGGGCCGCTCGAGGGTGCGTCGCCCATGGCCGCCAGCAAGCCCTCGTTGAACGCGTCGCCCTGCCCATCCTGCCGCATCGCTGGCCTCCACCGTCGCCGAACCGCGCGCCGACCCCGTTATGTTCGGACACCCGGGGCTCCGGATGCACGCCCCCGGAGCGGTTCGCGGACGTTTCCCACCCGTCCGCGCGAGCCAAAGGTAGGCCGCGGGTGTTATCCGAGCCCCGAACCCGACCATCTCTAGTACGTCCGTGAGCTTCGCGGGTTTGGTGCTTTGTCCCCGGGCGCGGGAGGCGGCGCCCGTCGGATGCCCTACCACCCCGCGCCCATCTCGGCAACGATGTCCTTGGCCAGGCGCTGGGAGGCGGCACGGCGCCCCACGTCGATGGTCTCACGCGTGCCCTGCCCGGAGACGAACGTGTCCACCCCCGAGAAGCCGCGACGGCTGACCAGCACCGCCCCGCTGCGTGAGTCCTTGAGGTCGAAGTCCACGCTGACCTTGACCGACATCTCGTCGCCCAGCCCCGTCAGCGAGTCGCGCGCCACACGCCGCGGCTCCAGCACGCGCACGACCCCGCTCAGCCGCGTGTCGGCCTGGGCGTCGCGCACCACGCGCAGGCGCGTCGAGCGCTGGATCTCCTTGATGACCGCCTCGGTGAGCTCGATCTCGACGCCCCTGGTCATGGTGTAGTTCTCGAACACGTCCACGCAGATCGTCCGCGCGTCGGCGCCCGTCGCCGTTCCGAACGAGTACCCCTTCGAGGGGTCGTCCGCGCAGGCGCCCAGCGCCAGGGCGCCCAGCAACGCCAGGACGGTGCGCCGGTTCATGTCAGCGGCCCTCCCTGGGCAGGGCCTCGGGGATGCGCCCCTCGCCCGGCGCCGACAGGACGTCCTGCCCGGGGCGAACCCACCCGCGCTCGCGCAGGAGGTCCAGCCCGCGGGCGGCGGCCACGCTCTGGGGGTGCCGGCGCAGCAGACGCTGGAGCGTGAAGCGCGCCGAGACCGGGTCCCCCCGCGAGAGGTACCAGCGCGCCGTTTCGAGCATCTGCTCGCCCAGCGACTCGTCGATGCGGGACTGCAGGGCGTCGGTCACGCCGGCGCGGTCGGCCTCGCCCGGGAACTCCGCGGCGAATCGCTCGGCCTGGACGGCCGCCTCGCGCAGCGACGTGGCGTCGTAGCGCGGGCCCTTGAAGCGGGCAACGTTGGCGTACACCAGGCGGGCCATGGCCCGCTGGCGGTGCTCGCTGCGGGGGTAGAGCTTCTGGAAGACCGAGTACGCCTCCACCGCCGCGGGCAGGTCGCGCTGCGCGAAGTAATGGTCCGCCAGTTCGATCAGGGCCCGCTCGGCCAGGCGGCTGTCGGGCAGACGCTCCCCGATGCGCACGATGAACTCCTCGGCAATGGGCAGCCCGCTGTCCAGGCGCAGCCCGAGGATCTTGCGCCTCAGCCCCCCCAGGTACATGCGGCAGATCTCGAACTCCCTCTCCAACGCGCGCACGAACGTGTCCGACTGGGGATAGTCGGTCACGACGCGCTCGTAATCGCGCAGGGCCGATTCCTCGCGCCCGCGGGCCAGGTTGGTGTCGCCGTGCAGCAGCAGGGCCTCGGGCATCCAGGGGTTGTTCTTGAACTCGTTGCCCTCGATCCACTCGTCCAGCATCGAGCGCGCGCGCGAGTGGTCTCCCCGCGCGATCAGGGCCCGGGCCTGGGAGATGAGCGCCTCGTCGCCGCCCTCGGCCGGCTCGCGCGTCTTGGTCCACACCCCCTCGGGGGTCAGGGTGTATTCCCGCGCCTGCGCCCAGGCGCCGGCCGCGGGCAAGAGGAAGACCAGAAGCAGACAAGCCCGGGATGCACAAGAGCGGTTCATCGCTCCTGAGCATACCGGGCTCGCGTCGCGTCGCCCCGAGCCGGGCCGAGGCCCGGTTCGGATCACTCCGAGTCGGTGGGGTAGGAGAACGCAGAAGTCTCCTGGCCGCCATCGTCCGGGGCTTCCCCACCCACCGGGCGCCCGCTGAGCATGACAATCAGCTTGTGGAACATGTCCGAACTCCGACAGTTATAGGACTACAAATGCCAATCACTCCGACCCCAACCACATACACCATGTGGGAGAAATAACCAGCAAAGTGTGAGAATGTTGGCAATATTTTCCGGATGTGCCACGGCGATCAGGATCCGAATGACCTGTTCCGGGCCCCGCTCTGGGTCCGCTCTGCCGCCTCACCCGAACACAACGCGAACTGAAGGGGCAGGGTTCGCCGTCGAGTGGGTCAGAAGAGGTAGATGCCCATCTGCCGGAGGCCCCAGCGCGCTCCCAGAAAGAGGAGGAACTGGGCCAACGACGAGATGAGCCCGACGATCACCGCATCCTGGACTTCGAGATCCAGTTCCTTCATGAGCAGCGAGATGTACAGCAGCAGCCCCACCGGCCAGTAGAACATGCTCAGCATCGGGACCAACCCGACGACGGCGCTCACGAGGTCCACCAGCGCATAGATCCCGGCCAGGCGCAGGGCGATCAGGTGGACGGGTGCGTCAAAGCCGACCCACAGGACGCAGCAGAGCAGGAACGCCGCCACTCCCCCGGGGACGCGGATGGCGTACCCGAGCAGCATGATGGGGATGTCGCCGGGCGAGCCCTGGAGCAACGCGACGATGGCCAGCCCCACGAGCCCGACGCCGAGGCTGATGAGCGGGCGCCGGTAGGCGTCGCGGACGGTTTGCTTGCTGTCCTCGTCCAACCAGTCGCGGCGCGACGGGATGCGGAACGGCGTGCCGCACTCGGGACAGATCATCTGCTTGAGCTTCTTGAGCGAGTAGCCGCAAGTGGCGCAGGTCATGACGCCGCCCTTCATGACGGCGGTGCGAGCCTCGGGGCGGGCGAGCTCGGAGACGTGCTCGTTGAGAACGAGATTGAAGCCGCAATCGGGGCAGGCCGCGGCATCCAAGGGCAAGGGCCGTTCGCAGCCGGGGCAGGGCCTGGAAGGCGGCGGGGCCTTGGCCTGGGGTTGGACGAGGTCGTAGATGTCCGCCTGTTGAGGCGCGGGCTGGGCGGGATCGACGGAGGGCGAAGCGTCGACGGGGAGGAAGCTGCCCTGCGCGGGCGCCGGGGCACCGCCCGCCGCGTGGGCGCGGGTCGCCATGGCCTCGGCGCAGGGGCGGCAGAAGTATCGCCCGCGAGCGTCCTTGACGCGCGGGGCGTCCGTGACGTCGCTGCCGCAGTGGAAGCAGAGTTTCCTCGCCTGGCCCATCGGGGTCCTCCGGAGCACCACGAGGATACCGGGATGCGAGCGTCGCGGTTGAGATTGAGAATCAGCCGGGACTGAGACCCGGTCGTGAGCGTTGAATTCGGCACAACCGGCGACAACCGCCGAAATACTGCTGATCGGATGCGGAACAACCGCGGTGCGTGGGCGTTGTGCCCCGGGAGGACCGCGGGGACCTGCGTTGGGAGACTGACCATGGAGAACATCGTCGTGCGTGCGGAAGAACGGATCCTGGTCTGGGACCTGCCCACCCGCTTGTTCCACTGGCTCTTCGCGGGCGGATTCGTGACGGCCTTCGCCATCAGCCAGCTCGCGGAGGAGGAGGGCCCCCTCTTCCCGTACCACGCGATTGTCGGGCTCGCCCTGGCGCTGATGGTGGTCCTGCGCCTGGCGTGGGGAATCGTCGGCACGAGGTACGCCCGCCTGGGCGCGCTGCCGGTGAGCCCCGGGGCGGTGCTGGCCTACGCGCGCGACACGCTGGTGGGAGGCGGGCGCCGGTACGTCGGGCACAACCCGGGCTCGAGCGTGGCGATCGTCGCGATGCTGCTGGGCATGCTGGGGCTGGGGGCCACGGGCTTCCTGATGTCGCAGGGGAACGAGGGCGTGAAGGAGGCGCACGAGATCCTGGCGTACGCGATGGCCGCGGCCGCGGGCCTGCACATCGCGGGCGTGATCCTCCACACGCTGCGGCACCGGGAGAACATCACGGCCTCCATGGTCACGGGCAGGAAGACCGGGCTGGCCAGCGAGGGCATCGGCGGCGCCCGGCCCCTGGTAGCGCTCGTGTTCCTGGGCATCGTCGGCGCGTGGAGCGTCGGCATGGTGAAGGGCTACGACGCCGTCAAGCGGACCATGACGCTCCCGCTGCTGGGGACGTCGATGCGCCTGGGCGAGGATGAGGGCGGCGAGAAGCGGGGCGGGCACTCGGACCGCGAGCGGGAGGACGAAGAGGACGACGACTGAGCGTCCCTGCGGCGCGATACCCTCTGCGCCGTGGAACTCACTTCCCTCCGCTACTTCCGGGCCATCGCCACCGCGGGGCACATGACCCGGGCCGCCCGGCAGCTGGGCGTGACGCAGCCCGCGCTGTCGGCGATGCTCAAGAAGCTGGAGCGCGAGGTGGGCGCGGAGCTGCTCCACCGCACGGGACGGGGCGTCGAGCTCACCGAGGCGGGGCGCGTGTTCCTGGCGCTGGCGGACGAATCGGTGCTGGCGGCGGACGCGGCGGTCCAGTCGGTGCGCGAGCTGGCCGGGCTCGCGCACGGGCGGATCCGCCTGGGCGGGGGCGCAACGGCGACGGCGTACCTTCTCCCGCCGGTGGTCTCGGCGATCCGCAAGCGACATCCGGGGCTGCGCTTCTACATCCGTGAGGCGGGCTCGAGCGCGGTGGCGGCGGCCGTGGCATCGGGCGAGCTCGACCTGGGGATCGTGACGCTGCCCATCGAGCGCGACGCGTCGGCGGACCTGGTGACGCTCCCGCTGGTCGAGGATGAGCTGCGCCTGATCCTGCCGCCGGGGCACCGGCTGGGCGCGCGGGGCAAGGGCACGCCGCGGGAGTTTCGATGGAAGGACCTGGCGGGCGAGCCGCTGGTGGGGTTCGAGGGCGGGTCGGCGGTGCGGCGTGTGATCGACGAGGCGGCGCAGAAGGTGGGGACCACGCTCAACGTGGTGATGGAACTCCGCTCGATCGAGTCGATCAAGCACATGGTGGCCGCGGGCGTGGGGGTGGGGCTGGTCAGCCGCTTCGCGCTCAAGGCGGGGGAGGGGCTGACGTGCCGGGACGGGCGGCTGGCGCGCGAGCTGGCCATCGTCCGGCGGCGGGATCGCGTGCCCAGCGCGGCGGCGAAGGAGTTCGAGGCGCGGCTGGTGGGGAGCGTGGGGCGGTGAGGGGCCCGGAGGGGAGCGTTCGTATACTTGGGCATGCCCCTGGACCCGAGGCGCATCGAGGTGATCGACGACCGCACGGCGGAGATTCTGCGCCGGATGACGCCCGAGGAGCGGGTCGAGCGTGGCCTGGCCATGGGAAACTTCGGCAGGGCGATCATCGAGGCCGGCGTCCGCCACCGACACCCGGACTGGGACGACACCCAGGTGCGTGAGGCAGTGCTGCGGAGATTCCGCGGTGACTGACGAACTGGCATTGCTCCTCCGCGTTGCCGACACCCTCAACCAACTCGGCATTCGCTATTTCGTCAGCGGATCGGTCGCGTCGATGCACTACGGCGAACCTCGCTTCACGCGCGACATCGACATCGTGATCCACCTGCGCATGGGGGATATCTCTGCGCTGATCGACGCCTTCCCCGAACCCGAGTTCTACATCAGTCGCGAGGCAATCCTGCAGGCCCTTGAGACCGACGGCCAGTTCAACGTCATCCAGCCTCAGACCGGCCTCAAGGTCGATTTCATGTGCGCCGAGTCTTCTCCCTACACGGACACACGCTTCCGACGAGCCCGCGCAGCCCCTACGCACAAGGGCGTCTCCGTCACCTACTCCGCCCCCGAGGACGTCATCCTCATGAAGCTCAGGTACTTCCAGATGGGCGGCTCGGACAAGCACCTGCGCGACATCGCCTCGATCATCAAGGTCAGCGGCGAGATCCTCGACCGCGAGTACCTCGACCGCTGGGCGGCCTCGCTGGGCGTGGCGGAGGAGTGGGCGGTCACGACGTCGCGCGTGGGGTGGTGAACGTCCGCACGATCGAGTGGGGGGCAGGATGACACTCAGGCTCCATCCCGATCCGCGCGAGCCCGGGCAACGGGCGGGCGCTCACGGCGCGGCGCGATCGAGCTGGCTGACCTGGCGCGGGCTGGCGGGCCTGGTGCTGCTGGGCGGGATGGTGGCCGCGCCGATGGTGCTCGTGGTGCACGCGTCGTGGACGACGGCAGTGCTGGTGGGGGGCGGGGTGTTGGGCGTGGTGCTCGTGGCGGCGATGACGGCGCGGGGCGGGCGGCCGCGTCCGGGCCCGGCGTGCAAGGTGTGCGGGCGGGCGGTGGATGGGGTGGAGCCGCTGCGGGCCGATTCGTCGGCGAAGCGATGCCCGGAGTGCGGCGGGGCGATGGGGTAGGGACCGATCGCTGCCGCGACCGGCCCCATGTTGCCGCATTTCGAATACATCACCAATGTTTATGACTTGATGCATTACGATTGATTGGATTCATGTCGATCCACCGGTAGTGTTGTCTATCGGCGGCACGACGCCGTCCTCCAGGAGCCCACCATGCGAAACCCGTTCAACTCCCGCAAGTCGCTCACGACCAGGCACGGCACCTACACCTACTTCGCCCTCGACGCCCTCCGGCAGCAGAAGGTCGGGCACGTCGACCGCCTCCCGTACTCCATCAAGGTCCTCCTCGAGTCCATGCTCCGCAACGTCGACGGCTTCATCGTCACGCAGGACGACGTCGCCGGACTCGCCAACTGGAACGCCAAGAGCCCGGCCAAGGAAGAGATCCCCTTCATGCCCGGGCGCGTCGTCCTCCAGGACTTCACCGGCGTCCCGTGCGTGGTCGACCTGGCCGCGATGCGCGACGCCATGAAGAAGCTCGGCGGCGATCCCAACCTCATCAACCCGCTGGTCAAGTGCGACCTCGTGATCGACCACAGCGTGCAGGTGGACGCGTTCGGCTCGAAGACGGCCCTCACGATCAACTCCGAGAAGGAGTTCGAGCGGAACATCGAGCGGTACAAGTTCCTCAAGTGGGGACAGCAGAGCCTGAGCAACTTCAGCGTCGTTCCCCCGGCCACGGGCATCGTGCACCAGGTCAACCTCGAGTACCTCGCCAAGGGCGTGCTGACGGGCGCGGACCGGGACGGGGGCAAGGACCCGGTGGCCTACCCCGACTCGTGCGTCGGCACCGACAGCCACACCACCATGGAGAACGGGCTGGGCGTCGTCGGCTGGGGAGTCGGCGGCATCGAGGCCGAGGCGGTCATGCTCGGGCAGCCCATCTACATGCTCGCGCCGGAGGTCATCGGGTTCCGCCTTAAGGGCAAACTCCCCGAGGGCGCGACGGCGACCGACCTCGTCCTCACCGTCACGCAGATGCTCCGCAAGAAGGGAGTCGTCGACAAGTTCGTCGAGTTCTTTGGTGAGGGCCTCACCGGCCTGAGCGTCCCCGATCGCGCCACCATCGCCAACATGGCCCCCGAGTACGGCGCCACGATGGGCTTCTTCCCCGTCGATCAGATGACCCTCGACTTCCTCCGCTTCACGGGGCGCGACGAGGCCACCGTCGCGCTCGTCGAGGCCTACTGCAAGGCCCAGGGGCTCTTCTGGGCGCCGGGCACGCCCGAGCCCGAGTGCACCGACATCCTCGAACTCGACATCTCCACCGTGCAGCCGAGCCTCGCCGGGCCCAAGCGTCCGCAGGACCGCGTCCTGCTCAAGGACGTCAAGGGTGAGTTCTTCAAGAGCATGGCCGCCCCGCTGGGCAACACCAGCTTCGGGCTCGCCGCCGACAAGATCTTCGGCGCGAGCGGGACGGTGAAGCACGCGGACGGGCTGGCCAAGGGCACCAGCTCGAAGATCACGCACGGCGCGGTAGTGATCGCCGCCATCACGAGTTGCACCAACACGAGCAACCCCGATGTGATGATCGCCGCCGGGCTCGTCGCGCGCAAGGCGCGGGCCCTGGGCCTGACCCGCAAGCCGTGGGTCAAGACCAGCCTCGCGCCGGGCTCGAAGGTCGTCACGGAGTACTACAACAAGGCTGGGCTCACCGAGGACCTCGACGCGCTGGGGTTCAACACCGTGGGCTACGGCTGCACGACCTGCATCGGCAACTCCGGCCCCCTCCCCGAGGAGGTCGAGGCCGCGATCAAGGAGGGCGACCTCGTCGCGACCAGCGTCCTCTCGGGCAACCGCAACTTCGAGGGGCGCGTCCATCCGAGCGTCAAGGCCAACTACCTCGCCAGCCCGCCCCTGTGCGTCGCGTACGCCATCGCCGGCAGCGTGGCCATCGACCTGGCCACCGAGCCCCTGGGCGCGGGCAGGGACGGCAAGCCGGTCTTCCTCAAGGACATCTGGCCCACGCACGCCGAGGTCCAGGCGGTCAAGGCGATGGCCGTCACCCCCGAGCAGTTCAAGCAGCAGTATGCCAACGTCTTCACCGGCAACCCCATGTGGAACAAGGTCCCCGTCTCCAAGAGCGACCTCTACACGTGGGACGACAAGAGCACGTACATCCAGAACCCGCCGTACTTCGAGGGGCTCACCGAGAAGCCGGGCGCACCCAAGGCGATCAAGGGGGCCAGGTGCCTCGTGTTCGTGGGTGACAGCGTCACCACCGATCACATCTCCCCCGCGGGCGACATTGCGGAGGCGAGCCCCGCGGGCGACTACCTCAAGGGCCTGGGCGTCCGCAAGGCCGACTTCAACAGCTACGGCAGCCGCCGCGGCAACGACCGGGTGATGACGCGGGGCACGTTCGCCAACGTGCGGGTCAAGAACAACCTCGCCAAGGACCCCGCGACCGGGAAGATCAAGGAAGGCGGCTGGACCAAGGACCTCTCCAAGGGCGGTGGGAGCAGGATCGAATTTATCTACAACGCCAGCATGAACTACAAGAAGGACGGCACGCCGCTGGTGGTGCTGGGCGGGAAGGACTACGGCATGGGCTCGTCGCGCGACTGGGCGGCCAAGGGCACGCTCCTCCTGGGCGTCCGTGCGGTGATCTCCGAGAGCTTCGAGCGCATCCACCGCAGCAACCTCGTGGGCATGGGCGTGCTCCCGTTGTGCTTCCCGGAGGGGAAGAACGCCGCGAGCCTCGGGCTGACGGGCGACGAGACCTTCGACATCGACCTCAAGGTCAGCGCCGAGGGGCTGATCGAGCCGCGTTGCGAGGTGAAGGTCGTCGCCACGAAGCCCGACGGCAAGAAGCTGGAGTTCACCGCCCGATGCCGCGTCGACACACCCGTCGAGGCCGAGTACTACCGCAACGGCGGCGTGCTCCAAACGGTGTTGCGCCGGCTGCTGAATCAGAGCAAGGCGGGGAAGAAGCCGGTCGTCGTCTGATCGGGCCGGCGCGCCCGGCGGCCAGTTCCAGGGCCCTACCCCCGAGGGTGGGGCCTTTCTCCTGGCGGACGTGAGCAACCCGCTCTTCTCGATCGGACCTCCTGGGGCGTCCCTCGGTGTCGGCCTGCAATCGGGGCGTCAAAGCCCGCGCTCCAGGGCTTCGTCGGTCGATACAAGGACCGTGACCCGCGCCACCCCCACCGCTGCCAGCCCGCTCTCGCCCGACCACCTCCTCGAGCTCGAGGCCGCCCGCGCCCGCGCCAAGAAGGTCCGGCGTGCCGCGGGCGTCGCGGCGCTCAGCGGATGGACCCTCGCCATCTTCGCGGGCGTCACCCTGATCGGCGGCGTCCTCGGCGACGGGATCGCGCTCGTGCTGGGCGCCGCCTTGGGGGCGATGGCGTTCGTCGAGCTGCGCGGGGCCAGGGCTCTCAAGGCCTTTGACCCCCGCGGCGCCCGCCACCTGGGCTTCAACCAGATCGCCCTGGGCACGCTCATCGTCGCCTACTCGGCCTGGAGCCTGTACCAGGCCACACGCACCTCCCCCCTGGCGAGCATGGGCTCCACGGGGGACCCGAACCTCGACGCCACGGTCGAGCAACTCTCCAAGAGCCTGGCCTACGGGCTCTACGCCCTCCTCGGCGCTACCGGCGTGATCGTGCCGGGGCTGACCGCCTGGTACTACTTCTCGCGCGAGCGGCTGGTGCGTGCGTTCGTGGCGGGCACGCCGACGTGGGTCGTGGACACGCTGCGTGCGGCGGGGTAGGAGCGACGCATGCCATCCTGATCCGCGCATCGAGGGGCGCCTGGCGGGCCTTGGGGTACGGTTCCCTCTCGTCCTGGGTGCGCCGGGTCGGGGGGGCGTTGCTCAGCCCTGTGACCCCCGGGACAGCGGCCCCGCCCGGGCATCGCTCATCTTCCGGTGCAGCTGCCACATCTGCACCGCGCTCCACAACAGCGCGGCGCCGGCGATGACCAGCGGCCAGGTGAACGAGTCCGTCAGCTTGTACAACCCGATGCCCAGCAGCTGGAACAGCTTCCCGCGGATGCCCACCAGCGTCGCGTGGATGGCCACGTACTGGGGCACCTTCTCCTTCGTGGGCGCCAGGGCGACGGGCCCGAGCATCCACCCCATGCTGGCGCCGCTGTGGGCCATCCCGTAGACGATACTCACGAGCATGAGGTCGTTGGCGTTGCGGGCGAGGATGAGCCCGACGGGGTAGAGGGCCAGGAGCAGGAAACTCAGGCCCGTGCTGCGCACCGCCCCGATGCGGTCCATGAGCAGCCCCGCCGGCAGGATCATCGCCGTCAGCGCCAGCCAGTAGGCCACGTGCGTGGACTCGGCGATCTGCTCGTAGTCGAGGTGGAGCTTGGTGGTGACCAGGATGGGCAGCAGGGCGTAGCAGATCATCCAGCCCACGCCGTAGGTCATGTAGCTGCCCTCGTAGCGGGCGAAGACGGGGTCGGCGGTGAGGACTTCCTTCATGTGCCCGATGGGCTCGGTGACGCGTCGCCATGCGGAGCGTCCGTCCTCGGCGTGGTCCACGCTGCGTCGCCGCGAATGCCCGGTGTGGTGCGCCAGCACGACGAAGATCGCCGCGCCCGCCAGTTGCAGGACCCCCACCGCCGGGTAGATGACCCGGAACGCCTCGGGGTTGTGGTCGAGCGATCGCCCCACCAGGAACCCCCCGCCCGCGCCGAACACCATCGACGCGCCCCAGATGATCGAGTAGATGCGCCCGCGCTTGGCCTGCGGGTACAGGGACTGGAGCAGCTCGCCGGCGGCGGGGTGGAAGCCCGCGCCGCCCACGCAGCTGAGCAGGTGGGGGACGAGGAGCATCCAGTAGCTCGTGGCGAAGGCGATGGCCGCCAGGGGCAGGCCCGCCCAGAGCCAGTAGGTCCAGAGGTACCGTCCCAGCGTGCGTCGCTTGAACAGGTCGTTCCAGAAGATGGACAGCGAGAAGAAGATCGTCGGCGTGGCCGTGATGAGCAGGGTCTCCCAGTCGTTGGCGCCGAATCGCTTGCGGGCGAGGACGGGCGTGATGAAGGCGACGGCCATCCAGGTCGACTGCATCAGCGCCACCGCGAGGATGTGCGTGGGGATGACCCATCGCTCCAGGCGCACCGGCGGGGACCCGCCGTCGGGCGCGACCTCGATGGGGGCGGCGTGCACCACGCCCTGAGCGTGCTCGCCCGGCGCACGCACCGGAGATATCGAAGGTGGCTTGCTCACGCGTGGAATCGCCCGGAGCGTAGAGGGTGCTGGAGGTTTCCGCGGGGGGCATTGGCGCCCAGCCGCTCCGCGAGCGCGGCGATTGGCCTTCGATCACAAGGAGCGGAGCCGCCGGGCGGGAATGAAAAAACCGGGGCCATCGCTGGCCCCGGTTCTCGTGTGCGTTGGAACGCCAGGGGGTTTACCAGCCGCCGCGGCCACCGCCGCTGCCGCCGCGACCACCACCGCCGCCGCCGCCGAAGCCACCGCGGCCACCGCCGCTGCCGCCACGACCGCCGCCGCCGCCGCCGAAGCCACCGCGCCCGCCGCCGCCGGCCTCGCGAGGCTTGGCCTCGTTGACCTTGATGTCACGCCCATCGACGTTCTTGCCGTCGAGGGCCGTGATGGCCGCCCGGGCCTGATCGTCGTTGGCGAACTCGACGAAACCAAAGCCGCGGGGGCGGCCGGTCTCGCGGTCCATGACGAGCGACGCGCTGGTCACTTCGCCGTGCTGCGCGAACAGGTCGCGGAGCTGTGCCTCGGAGGTGCTGAACGAGAGATTGCCGACATAGAGCTTCATACCGATCTACTTCCAACTCTGCCCGAATGTGATTGAACCGCTGCTTGGACTCGGGCGAGAGGAAGCGTCGGCGACCGGATCGCCTCCCCAAGGAGGGGCGGCCTCGAACCCGTGTCGAGGACATGATACGCTCACCGGCTCGCGCAGGTTCAGGCGCCCGACCACACCCCGAACCGGGGGCTAATGCCTTGGCGGGCGTCCCTTGCCGCGGTTGGGTCCGCGAAACGAACGTGGAGATCCGGTATTGGAGCGAGGGTTCCCGCCGCCGTGGGAGGCGTGGTGGTCGCGGTTGGTTCCGCCTGAGTGACCCGACGAACCCCCGGATTGGCCCCCGGATTGGCCCCCGGCGTGGCCCCCAGAGTGGCCCCCACGGGGCGTGTGTCCGGCGCGCTTGGGCCCGGAATGCCCGCGTGAGGGGCCGCCGGCGTGGCCCCGGGGCCCGGACCCGTGGTGCGAGCCGGGCTGGTGGTGCCCGACGTGGTCGGGCTCGGGGGCGAGGCGCTCGAACTGGGGCACGGGCACCTGGGGGATCGCCTTGCCCAGCAGGCGCTCGACGTCGCGGAGCAGCCCGCGTTCGGTGGCCGGGTCGCAGAACGAGATCGCCATGCCCGCGGCACCCGCGCGGCCGGTGCGCCCGATGCGGTGCACGTACGCCTCGGGATCCATGGGCAGGTCGAAGTTGATGACATGGGTGATGTTGTCCACGTCCAGCCCGCGGGCGGCCACGTCGGTGGCGACGAGGACCTGGGCCCGCCCGGAGCGGAAACGATCCAGGGCGCGCGTGCGCTGGTTCTGGGCCTTGTTGCCGTGGATGGACTCGGCCTCGATCCCGGCGCGCTCGAGCCGGCGCCCGCAGCGGTCGGCGCCGTGCTTGGTCTTGATGAACACGACGACGCGGTCGAAGCCCGGCTGGTTCAGCAGGTGCGTGAGCAGCGCCTGCTTGTCGCGGCCGGCCACGACCATGAGCGACTGCTCGATCTTCGGCGCCGCCGACGAGATCGGCGTCACCGCCACGCGCACCGGCTCCTTGAGCAGCCCCGCGGCCAGCTTGGCCACGGGCCCGGGCATGGTCGCGGAGAAGAGCAGGGTCTGGCGTTTGGGCGGGCAGGCGGCGGCGATTCGCCGGATGGGCTGGATGAAGCCCATGTCGAGCATGCGGTCGGCCTCATCGAGGACGAAGATCCCGACGTGGGACAGGTCGACGTAGCGCTGTTCCATGAGGTCGATGAGGCGCCCGGGGGTGGCGATGAGGATGTCCACGCCGTGGCGCAGGGCGCGGACCTGGTGGAACTGGCTGACGCCCCCGAAGATGACGGTGTGGGAGATGCCCGTCTCCATGCCGTAGGTCGCGAAGCTCTCGCCGATCTGGCTGGCGAGTTCGCGGGTGGGGGCGAGGACGAGGACCTGGGGATGGCGCACGCCGCGCTGCTGCTTGTCCGGGAGGGACTTGAGGATGCGGTCGAGGATGGGGAGGGCGAAGGCGGCGGTCTTGCCGGTGCCGGTCTGGGCGACGCCCAGGACGTCGCGCCCGCTGGCGACGACTGGGATGGCCTGCTCCTGGATGGGGGTGGGGTTGGTGTATCCCTGCTTGGCGATGGCGCGCAGGATGGGCTGGGAAAGATGGAGTTTCGTGAAAGGCATACGCCGAATGGGTCCTTCGACATCCCCCGCCACGGGCCCTTGGCGCCTGGGGGTGGACATCAGTTGCGCAGGGCGGATCAGGCCAGGCTGGGCAGACAAGTCACGGCCGCTCGCGCCACAGGGCGCTCGACCAAGCCGTGGCCAGCAGAGACCTAGAAACAGACCCAGGGACTACCGGCGATCGGACGAGTATAGGTCGGCCCGGAGGCGGACCCGAGGCGGGGCTCAACTGCTGCCGGCGCGCATGCGGTCGAGCCCGGCGGGGAAGGGGTAGCAGGGGAAGACGCCGATGTGTCCGAACTTCCACATTTCCGGGTGGGCGTAGACGTCGCCGCGGAAGCCGGACTCGTACATGGTGCGCAGGACGGTCTCGAAGGTGGGCTCGCGTCCATCGGGCCCGACGAGGCGGTTCGCCTTGGCGTGCAGGAAGCTGACGCTGGCGATGGGCCAGCGCTCGCGCCGGTCGCGGAGCATCTTGGTGATGGTGCGGAACCCGCGTTCGAGGTCGTGGAGCGTGAGGTGGTCGCGTCCCTTGGGGCGGAGGATGCCCAGGATGAGGATGCTGTCGAGGTCGAACTTGAGGATGTAGGGCTCCTTGTCGCCCGCGGCCAGGTGCCCGGCCGAGGCGTGGAACATCTTGGCGTAGTGGGTGACGCTGCTGGTGGTCCACTGGCTGGTGGAGACGAGGTCGACGAGCTGGGCGATGATCCCGCGGGAGTTGTCCTCGTCGTTGACGCCGCAGACCACGGTTCGGTAGCGCCCGTCGAGGAGGTCGCGCTGCATCTCCTGTCCCCAGAGGATGCGGATGCGCTCGCTGGCGTCGCCGGGGCGCGGGGATCGGTCGAGGTCGTGGGGCAGGAGCGTGACGCGCTCGGGGGCGAGGTCGGAGAGCAGGAGGCCGTCGGCGTCGCCGTCGTAGAGCTCGTCGTGGCCGTCGCAGTCGTTGTCCAGCGTGTCGCAGACCTCGTCGGCGCTGGGGTTGAAGCTGGCGTCGGTGTCGTCGCAGTCCTCGGTGCAGTCGGAGCCGTCCCCGTCGGCGTCGTCGCCCGGGAAGCAGCCCGCACCGTCCGGATCGAGCTGGTAGTCCCAGATCCCGCGCCCGTACGTCGCGAAGCGAATCGTGTTCTCATTGGCGAGCGCCTCGGCGTCCCAGTAGATCGTCACCGGCGCGACCTCGGTGGTGATGTCCTCCCACTCCGTATCGTCCGGATCCCGGCGGTACGCCGCCGTCTGC
>JBGAOG010000209.1:0-2199 GCA_044221985.1 Phycisphaerales bacterium | reverse complement strand
CACGGCCTGAACGCGTGGGCAGGGGGCTACGGCGCGGGGTCCGGGCCGTCCTGCGGGACCGCTGACGGTCCGGCGCCGGAAGGCCGCGCACCTGGCGCCGAGCCGCCAGCACCGCCACCCCCCTCAGCCTTGGCCGCCTCGGCAGCCTCCAACGCAGCCAGGCGATCGCGCTCGCGGTAGGCCATCCGGCGCATCCGGGCATTCATGTTGCGCATGAGGAAGTAGAGCGCCACCGCCAGCGCGAAGAAGGCAAGGAACGCGCCGATACCCGGCCCGACCGCTGAGTTGGGAACTGGACCACCCATCTAAACCGCCACCCGTCCGTCGAACACCAGCGCCAGGTCCTGGCGTGTTGCCATCTCGTCCGCCTGGGCCGGCGAGCCCAGCCCAGCGAACACATCGTCCTCCACCTCGAGGATCGGCACATAGGACAGCGCCGCCTCGAAATCCTCGGTCGGCCAGACCCGCCGCTCCAGGTCGCGGGGCATCTTGAACCACGAACCCTCGGGGTCGACCTGGGTCGCATGCGCGAGCAGGGCCCGGTCGCGAGCGCTGAAGAAGTCAGCGCAGGGGACCTGTGTGGTGATCCGCCGCTGGCCGCGCCGCTCAATGGCGGCCACCCACTCGGCATACGGGGACTCCAGGCCCGCGGCCACCATCGCGTCGTGGAACGCGCGGATCCGTCCGCCCGAATGGGTCTGGTTGTAATAGAGCTTCAGCGGTTGCCACGCGTCACCCGCATGGGGGTATGCCGTGGGGTCACCCGCCGCTGCGAAGGCAGCCATCGAGACGGTGTGGGTCATGATGTGGTCGGGGTGGGGATAGCCGCCGTGCTCGTCGTAGGTCGTCATGACATGCGGACGGAACTCCCGGATGACCCGCACGAGGGCCTCCGCGGTCACCGAGATGGGCTCCAACGCGAAGCAGCCCTCGGGCAGTGGCGGCAGCGGGTCGCCTTCGGGGAGCCCTGAATCGACGAACCCCAGCCAGACGTGCTCGACGCCGAGGGCGGCGGCGGCAGCTGCCATCTCGTCGCGCCGGACCTGGGCGATGTCCCGCCGGATGTGGGGGTCGTTCTTGAGGGCCTCGTTGAGCACATCGCCCCGCTCACCACCGGTGCACGACACGACACAGACCCGCGCTCCGCCGGCGACATACATCGCGGTCGCCGCCGCACCCTTGCTCGACTCGTCGTCAGGGTGAGCGTGAACGGCCAGCAGGCGGAAGCCTTCGTGCATACCTGAATCGTGTCCTCGGTGGCAGGGGGGTTACGGTGGACCATCATCCCACCCTGACGACGAAGGGCTTTGCAGGTGGCTGTTGGGGGTCTGAAAATCGCGCCGGGCACCGGCAAGTGGTGGGCTCTGGGCATCGCCTTCACGTTGGCGTTCACGGTGTTCGCCTCATGGCGGGTGCTGTCGGTGGCCGATCAGGCGATCGACGTGACGACGACCGGGTTCAAGGTCATCGACGACCGCACGCTCAAGCTCAGTTTCGACGTGCACAAACCGCCGCAGGTCGCCGTCGTGTGCACGGTCCATGCCCAGGACCAGAAGAAGAACGTCGTCGGGACGCTGTCCGTCGACATCCCGGCGGCCACCGATCGGACGACCACCCATGAGGTGCTCATCAAAACGACGACCCAGGCCTTCGCCGGACTGGTCCACGACTGCGTCCGACGCTGATCTCGCAAGGTCCCCACGGCGGCCCCCGGAACGCGTTTGACGCCCGGGACAACCCGGAACGCATTCGACGCTCGGGACGCTCGGGACGCTCGCGGCGCGCGGCTAGAGTCGCTCGTCATGACCACGCAGCGCCCCCGAGGCTTCGCGACGACCGCCATCCACGCCGGGCAGGAGGCTGACGAGGCCACCGGCGCTGTGGTGACCCCGATCTACCAGGTGTCGACCTTCAAGCAGGACGGTGTCGGCGGGCTGCGCGGAGGCTATGAATACTCCCGCTCGGCCAACCCCACCCGTGCCGCCCTGGAGGAGTGCCTGGCTGCCCTCGAAGGCGGCTTGCGCGGGTTCGCCTTCGCCTCGGGCCTGGCCGGGCAGGACTGCGTGGTCCGTTCCCTCGTCGGGCCTGGCGACCATCTCGTCGTCCCGACCGACGCCTACGGCGGCACCTATCGTTACGTCAACCGGGTCGCTCGTGTGCATGGCGTTGAGCACACCGTGGCGTCGATGTCGGATCCGG
>JBGAOG010000208.1:0-2311 GCA_044221985.1 Phycisphaerales bacterium | reverse complement strand
CCTGCCCGGCAAGGGGGACCTCGCCGATCAGTACATCGTGATCGGGGCCCACTACGACCACCTGGGCTACGGCTACTTCGGCTCGCGGGCCGACAACCCGCGCGGGCACATCCATTTCGGCGCCGACGACAACGCCAGCGGCACCAGCGGACTGCTCATGGTCGCGCAGAACATGAGTAGGGCCTACGCCGCGTTGCCCAAGGACCAGCCCCGCCGCTCGGTCCTGTTCCTCGCCTTCTCCTCCGAGGAATCCGGGCTCGTGGGCTCGCGCTTCTACACCCGGCACATGATCGCGCCCAGGGAAGCCCACGACATCATGATCAACATGGACATGATCGGACGCCTCCGCGACGACAAGGTCGAGCTCCAGGGCGTGGGCACCGCCGAGGGGCTCGAGGACTGGATCCGGCCGTACCTCGACGCCTCGGGCCTCCGGATCGCGCCCAAGAAGGGTGGCTCGGGCCCCTCCGACCACGCCAGCTTCTTCGCCGCCCAGGTCCCCGTGCTCTTCTTCTTCACGGGCCTGCACACCCAGTACCACACGCCCGACGACACCTACGACCTGATCAACTGCGAGGGCGCCGTCCGCATCACCGGCCTGGTGGAACGCCTCGCCCTCGACCTCGCACGCCGTCCCGACCCCTGGAAGTTCGTCGGGCCCGGCGCGAGCGGGGGCCCCGACGAGCAGCCCCAGGCCCGCGGCGGCGTGCGGGTCCGCTTCGGCATCGCCCCCGGAGACTACTCCGGCGACGAGACGGGCGTGAGCGTCGGGCAGGTCTTCCCGGGAACCCCCGCCGAAAAGGCCGGGCTCAAGCCCGGCGACATGCTCACCAACTGGAACGGCAAGCCGCTCGCCGACGTGGAATCCTGGATGCCCCTGCTCAAGGAACACCAGCCCGGCGACCGCGTCATCATCCACTTCCGGCGCAAGATCGGCGACACCTGGCAGGACATGTCCGCCGACGTCGAACTGACCGCACGCAGCACCGACAAGCAGTAGACCCCGCCCATGACCATGGCCTTCCTCGCCGAGATGGACGGGGCCGCACGCCTCGGTTGGCTCCTGGCCGCCCTGCTGGGCGCGGGGCTCGTCGTCGCGCTGGGGCGGCTGGTGAAGCTCCGCGCCAAGCACGAGTTCAAGGCGACGTTCGGATCCTGGCCCGTCCCGACGGTGGATCCGGGCGCGTTCGACGAGGCCTTCCGCATCGGCCCGCTGGGCGCCACGCGCGACGCCGAGGTGCTCTACATCTCCTCCGTGGGCACGCCCGCGGGCACCAGCGATCGCGAGGCCTGGGTGCTGGCCGTCCTCGCCAAGAGGTCCCGCTCCATCTTCGAGTTCGGCACGGCGACGGGCAAAACGACGTACCTGCTGGCGGCCAACGCGCCCGCCGACGCCGCGGTGCACACGCTGACGCTCTCGCCCGAGGAGATTGCAGCCTATCGCAGGGACGGGGGCGACGCGGGGCACGATACCCGGGCGGCGCTGGGCGCGTCGCGGTTCAGCCGGTTCTATTACCAGGGCACGCCGGTGGACGGGAAGGTCCGCCAGTACTTCGGCGACAGCAAGACGTTCGATCACGGGGCGCTGAAGGGGCGGTGCGATCTGATCTTCGTGGACGGCTCGCACGCGCGGTCGTACGTCGAGAGCGACAGCGAGAAGGCGCTGGAGATGTTGGCGCCGGGGGGCGTGATCGTGTGGCACGACTACCGCGGGCCGTACCGCCCGCTGGGCGTGTACCAGGGGTTGAACGCGCTGGTCGGGCGGCTGGGCGCCGGCCCCGGGGGCCTGGTGCACATCTCGGGCACGAGCCTGGTGGCGTACCGCAAGGCGCGGTGAGGGCGGGGCGGGAGTGGGTTCCGTACTGTCCGGCATGGCGGTTCTGGCGGCGATCGCGATGGGTTCGAACGTTGGGGATCGTGGCGCGCATCTGTCGGCGGCGGGGTCGGCGCTGGGGGCGCTGCCCGGGACGCGCGTGGTCGCGGTGTCGGGGTCGATCGAGACGCCGGCGTGGGGCCCGGTGGCGCAGGGCCCGTACCTCAACGCCGCGGCCACGGTGTCGACCGAGCTCCCGGCCCGCGAGCTGCTGGCGGGCCTGATGGCGATCGAGCGGTCTCGGGGGCGCGACCGATCCCGCGAGCAGCGCTGGGGCCCGCGCACGCTGGACCTGGACCTGATCCTGTTCGGGGACGCGGTAATCGACGAGCCGGGGCTGGTGGTGCCCCACCCGCGGATGCACGAGCGCGGGTTCGTGCTGGGCCCGCTGGCGCAGATCGCCCCTGATATGCGCCACCCGGTGCTCGCGGCGAGCGT
>JBGAOG010000207.1:0-2407 GCA_044221985.1 Phycisphaerales bacterium | reverse complement strand
GGGGCGGTTCGCGTGCGCCGAGCCCCACCTGTCACGCTGGCCCCTCACGCTCGACGAGCCCCCGGGCGAGGAGCAGTTCACCCGCCTCATCCACGCCATCGGGCGCTTCGCCAAGGACAGCAGCAAGGTCCAGGTCCCCTTCGAGATCGTGGTCCCCCCCGTGGGGCAGTGCTGGTCCGCCGACTGCGCCGAGGAGCTGCGCGTGCCCGTCGGGCGCGCGGGCGCCAACAAGCTGCAGATGCTCTCGCTGGGGCGGGGCACGGCCCAGCACGTGCTGATCGCCGGGCGCACCGGCTCGGGCAAGTCCACCCTCCTGCATGCCATCATCACGAGCATCTCCCTGTGGTATCGCCCCGAGCAGGTGGAGTACTACCTGGTCGACTTCAAGAAGGGCGTGGAGTTCAAGACGTACGCCACGCATCGAACCCCCCACGCGCGCGTCGTCGCGGTGGAGAGCGAGCGCGAGTTCGGGCTCAGCGTGCTGCGTCGCCTGGACGCGGAGCTGACGCGCCGGGGCAACCTCTTCCGCGACGCGGGCGTGCAGGACCTGGCCGGGTACCGGCGCTGGGCGCTGGGGGTCGGGATGGGCCAGGGCCCCAGCCACATGCCCCGGGCCCTGCTCATCGTCGACGAGTTCCAGGAGTTCTTCGTCGAGGACGACAAGGTGGCGCAGGAGGCGGCCCTCCTGCTCGACCGCCTGGTGCGCCAGGGGCGAGCCTTCGGGATCCACGTGATCCTGGGGAGCCAGACGGTGGGCGGGGCGTACTCGCTGGCGCGCAGCACCATCGGGCAGATGGGCATCCGCATCGCCCTGCAGTGCTCCGAGGCCGACTCGTACCTCATCATGTCCGAGGACAACAGCGCCCCGCGCCTGCTGAGCCGCCCGGGCGAGGCGATCTACAACGACGCCTCGGGGCTGGTGGAGGGCAACAGCCCGTTCCAGGTCGTGTGGCTGCCCGAGGAGAAGCGGGACCGGTATCTGGCGGAGGTTTCGGCGCTCCGCTCGCAGCTGCCCCTGGGGCTCCCGCTCCCGCTGATCGTCTTCGAGGGCAACGTTCCCTCGGACCTGGCCCAGAACGCCGCGCTGGAGCGACTCCTCGACGCGCCGGCGCGTTCCTCCGGCGTGGCCCCGCCCCGGGCGTTCCTGGGCGAGCCCATCTCGATCAAGGACACCACCAGCGTGCCCTTCCAGCGCCAGAGCGGGAGCAACGTGCTGGTGGTGGGGCAGCAGGAGCTGGCGGCCCAGGCGATGGGCGTGGCGGCGGTCGTGTCGCTGCTGGCCCACGATCCGCGCGTCCGCATCGACGTCCTCTACGCCCCGGGCACGGACGACGCGGGGCACGCCGGGCTGGAGCTGCTGGCCTCGGGGCTTGCCCCCGCGGTGCGTCTGCACGCCCCGCGCGAGGCCGAAGCCCTGCTGGGCGAGCTCGCGGGCGAGCTGGAACGTCGCCGGGGCGAGGAGCACGCCGAGGGCCCCCGGCGATTCCTGATCGTGCACGGGCTGCAGCGCCTGCGGGCCCTGCGCCGCAGCGAGGAGGACTTCGCCTTCGGCGCCGAGAGCGAGGCGGGCACCCGTGCCGACCAGCAGTTCGCCCGCCTGCTGCGCGAGGGCCCGCCCAACGGGATGCACACCATCGCCTGGTGCGACACCGTGGCCAACCTCGAGCGCGCCCTCGACCGGCGCAGCATCCGCGAGTTCGACAACCGCGTGCCCTTCCAGATGTCCGCCAACGACTCGACGGCCTTGATCGACACGCCCCAGGCGGTGAACCTCGGGCGCTATCGCGCCATCCTTTTCAGCGAGGAGCTCGGGCAGATCGAGAAGTTCCGCCCCTACGCCCCGCCCGGTGGTGACTGGCTCGCCCGGGCGGTGGCCCGCCTGGCCCTGCGGGTCGCGGCCTCGCGTTAGACCAACCCTGGTTATCCGTCCGGCAGCCTTTGCGCCGCCTTGACGCCGCGACGCGAACGATGGGTCCGTGTGGGGCGATCCGGGGCCCAGCGTCCATCGCGGCCCAAGCCGCGCGGGAACCGAGCCGACCCAACGTACACTGCGCGAGGGGCCGGCAGCCCCTCGGGAGGGTCCGCGAACATGAAGGGTGTCATCCTCGCCGGCGGCCTGGGCTCGCGCCTCCGCCCGCTCACGCTCGTCACCAACAAGCACCTGCTCCCGGTCTACGACCGGCCCATGATCTATTACCCCATCCAGTGCCTGCTCAACGCCGGCATCCGCGACATCATCATCGTGACCGGCGGCGAGCACGCGGGCGATTTTCTCAAGCTCCTGCGCAACGGCAAGCACCTGGGCATCCGGCACCTCGAGTACGCCTACCAGCGCGGCTCCGGCGGCATCGCGGAGGCGCTGGCGCTCACGCGCTACTTCATCGGGACCGACGACGTCGTCGTCGTG
>JBGAOG010000206.1:0-2426 GCA_044221985.1 Phycisphaerales bacterium | reverse complement strand
CCACCAGGTCCCGGTCTCGGCCAACGGCGTGAACTTCTCCCCGCTGGCGGGCGCCTCGGCGAGGAAGACCTTCCAACCGGCGTCCGTGGGCGGGAGCGCCGCGTAGCCGGGCATGGCCTGGAGCGCGGGGGCGTTGGTGAGGCGGAGCCCGCCGGGGCCCAGCGCCGGGATGCGCTGCTTCTTCGCCTCCCACGGCGAGACCCGGCCGAGCGCGCCGAGGATCGCGCGGCTCACCTGCGGCCACAGGCGCTCGACCCAGGGGTCGGGGGCGTAGCTCCAGCCCAGCGCGGGCCAGTCGCCGGTGTAGCGGAGCCGCTGCTCGGCGAGCTGCACGACCGCGCTCGCGGTCTGCCTGTCCTCGTCGGCGGGCCAGTCCACGTCATAGAACTCGGGCCTGAACGTGGCGAAGCGCGGGTCCCAGCTCTCGGCGAGCTGCCAGGAGTGGGCGCCCGCGGCACGCACGGCGACGCGGCCGTCGCGCTGGACGCGGCCGAACTCCACGCGGTCGATGTGGCCGGGGTCCCACGCCGCGGGGACGCCCACGCGCAGGCCCTCGTAGAGCGGGCCCCCGCCCTCGGGGACCACGACGGGGCGCTCCCGCACCACGACCGCCTGCGCCGCCCAGGGCCAGGCGTCGGGGCTGACCCGGGCGATGTGCTTGAGCCGCTCCTCGGCCTCGCCGCGCAGCCGCGCCGCCTCGGCGGGGTCCTTCGAGCGCTCGGCGTTGCGGAAACGCGCGTTGGTGGCCCGCAGCAGGCGCGAGGTCTCCACGGCGATCTTGCGGCGGGCCTCGGCCTCGCGCTGGGCGCGGACGGCCTCCAGGCGGCGCCGCGTCTGCTCGGGGTCGCGGGAGATGAGCAGCAGGATGTCCTCGGGGCCCATCGCGAGCTGGGCGCCGGGGTTGTTCGTGTCGCGGTCCTGGGACTTGAGGAGCTGCGTCATCCAGCCGCGCTTGCCCTGGATGAGGTTGAAGCGCAGCCCGTCCTGGGACTTCCGGGCGAAGTAGTAGTAGATGGCGATGGCCGAGAGCGTGTTGCCCTGGCGCACGCCGCGCCCGTTCCGCTGCTGGAGCGTGGCGGGCTCCCAGGGCAGGTCGAGGTGGTGAATCGCGCAGGTGCGGGTCTGCAGGTCGATGCCTTCGTAGGCGATGGCGTTGGCGATCACCACGTCGTACTTCGGCGGCTCGTTGGCCTCGGGGTCGCCGTTGAACTCCCGGGCGATGCGCTGGCGGTCGGCCGCCGCGGTGGCCACCTCGGCGTTCAGCACCGCGATGCGCTCGGACGGGATGCCCCTCGCCACGAGCACATCCCGCACCCAGCGGTGGGCGGCCACGTTGTCCACGAACACGATGTGCCCGCAGACCCGGTTCGCCAGCACCCGCTCAGCCAGCGCCGCGAACTTGGGCGAGGTGGGGTCCTCCACCCGATCGGCGGTCTTCCAGCTCCAGCCCTCGTCCAGCTCGGCGTGGATGGAGACGAGCGCCATGCGGGCGAGAAGACCCAGAATCTTGCCCTTGTCGGCCGGATCATCGCTCTTCAGCGCCGCCACGATCTCGCGGACGTAGCGGTCGTACTTGGCGTCCTGGGCGGCGTCCATGTCCACCTCGACCATCTCGACCTTCGGCTCGGGCAGGCGCAGACCGACCTCGTCGGCGGTCTTGAACTCACCGTATCTGAAGATGACGTCCCGCAGCTCGTGGAGGTTCTGGAAGCCGACCACCGCGCCCCGGTCCTCGACCTCCATCGAGGGGGTGACGACCGAACGCATCTCGATGCGGAGGTAGCGGTCGATGAACTGCTCGGGGTCGCGGATGCCCATGCGCCGCCACGCCTCGGGATCGACGTACTGGATGAGGTTGTACAGCTCCAACGGGGAGTTCTTGGCGGGGGTGGCGGAGAGCAGGACGACGCCGCGCCCCCCGGTCTTGCGTCGGATCGCGGCGCAGCGGAAGTCGAGCTGCCAGGCGCGCTTGGAGCCGTCGCCTGGGTTGCCCATGTAGCGGGGGACGCCGCCCTCACGATCCTCGGGCAAATACAGATTTTTGTAGTTCTGTGCCTCGTCGCAGATCAGGAGGTCGACGCCGATGTCGTCCCACGCGATGCCCGGGTCGTACTCCCAGCCCTCGGCGAGCTCCATCTGCTGCGCCACCCACGCGGCCACGCCCTCGCGGAGGATGGCCTCGTCGCGCTCGGAGAGCTTCTTCCGCTTCGCGGCGTTGCGCCGACGGAGCGCGACCTCGCGCTGGATCGCCTCGGTCTTCTCGGCGTACGCGCGCACGGCGTTCTCGTTCATCCGCGTGCGGCCGAGCGCGGTGTAGGTGAGGAGCACCACGTCGTACTCGCCGGCCTGGAACCGGGTCCACTTCTCGGCGCGCTCCTGCGGCGTGTCGGTGTCACTGGTCGCGAGCCCCCTGCGCTCGCCGCGGC
>JBGAOG010000205.1:0-2464 GCA_044221985.1 Phycisphaerales bacterium | reverse complement strand
CTGAAGGCGTGGTTCGGCAACATGGCGCGGGCGCTCGTCCCCGGCGGCGCGTTCTACATCTGGGGCGGCTACGCCAACTGCGGGAACTACCCGCCGGTCCTGAAGGCCAGTGGCCTGTACTTCAGCCAGGCGGTCATCTGGGACAAGCAGCACCCGGTGCTGACCCGCAAGGACTTCATGGGCGCCTTCGAACTCGCCTTCTACGGCTGGAAGGAAGGGGCGGGGCACCAGTTCTACGGGCCCAGCAACATCGCCGACCTGTGGCACGTGAAGAAGGTGAACCCGCAGAGCATGATCCACCTCACCGAGAAGCCGGTCGAACTCGCGCGTCGCGCCGTCGAGTACTCCTCCAAGACCGGCGAGCACGTCTTGGACCTCTTCGGCGGCTCGGGCTCCACGCTGATCGCGTGCGAGCAGACCGGACGGAGGGCGTTCCTGATGGAACTCGATCCCCTCTATTGCGACGTGATCGTGCAGCGTTGGGAAGCCTTCACCGGCCGCAAGGCGACGCGGACCAACCGATACCAAGCAGCCGAAGAAACAGCCGCGTCCGTCTCGGGCATCGCGGCTGGGGAGGGCGCGTGATGTCGAACCCGTCACTCGTCAGCGGGCAGCGGGCCATCGATCGCCACGTCCCAATCGAGGCGGCCGTCGGCGATGTCGGACAGGTCGTCGTCGGTCAGGTACTCGGCGGCCCTGCGCCCCCGGCACCCCGCGACGGCCCGGGCGAGGCTTGCCCACTCCTCGATCGTGAGCATGCGGTCCTGCCGCGCGGCGAGCAGGCCCAGGGCGGCGTCGAGGAGCGCATCATGACGGGCGGTGTGCCGCGCCTCAAGATCGGCGGTGCGGTCGGGGGCGTCGCTCATGGCTCAGGCCCCCTCCTTGGCGACGCGGGCGGCGTGGCCGGTGGCGACGAACACACCTCGTTCCAACTTCTTGAACCTGGCCCTGTCCCCGAGCGCGGCGATCTCGCGGATCATCGCGGCGTACAGCGTGGCGTGCGGGGTCTTGCCGCTGGGGCTGTGCCAGAGCCCGGCCTTCTCCATGGCCGCGATCAGTTCCTTGGCCCGCATGGGCACCTCGGACTTGGCCAGCACCTGCGCCGCCGCGTCCAGCGCGCTCACGCGCTTGGGCGTGGCCTGCTTCGCCGCCTTGCGCCCTTTGCCGTTGTCCTCCTTCTGACCCTTCCGGTCTGCACCGCCCCCTGGCTGGGCGTTCTCGCCGGGATGGCCCTGGGCGAGTACCGGGCGCTTCGCGCTGGACGAGTCACCTTTGGGCGCGCGGACAACCTTGCTCTTCCTGCTCATGCGTGTCTCCTTCATGTCAATCCATCGCCCGAGCGCACAGCGCGCCGGGCAAGCGCGTCCGTCGCGGTCTCCCGCGACGCCGCGTGCTCACTCCGCGTCGGCCAGGAAGTCCTCGACGTGCTCGGGGTCCATGTTGCTGACCTTCCCGAGGTCGCCCGCGCGGCCCCAGTTCGTCGGGTCGGCCTTCGCTCCCTCGGCGTGGATCTCCAGGTGCATCTCCAGCACGTCGATGAGCCTGGCGATGTCGGTGGCCCGCGCGGCGTAGGTCTGTGCGGCCGTCAGTTCCGGAGCGCTAGGCTGGTTCTTCTTCGGGGCGTTCATGTTCGTGGTCTCCGTCGCGTGGCGTTCCGCGCCCCGCGTGTGACACATGAAGCCATCGACGTCCCGGCATTGCAAGGCGATGCGGCGATATTCGGGCCTGATTTGCAGGCTTTTTCGCCCGCTTGTTCGTGTGGCTTGGCCGACCCGGCGCTGTGTCAAGGTGGGGCAAGTGCGCTCGGCCGCGACACCGCGTGCCGCGTCGCAACGATCCCCCCAGGCGCGCCACGGTCCCCCGCGGGCGGGGAGGACGCGTCGTGACGGGGGACCTCCCGCCCAACCCCAGCGACGCCCACGGGGCCGACGTCCCCCACCACGCCAGCCCCGGTGAGATCCCCAACGCCCCCGCCGCTCCCCGGGGAGAGTCCTTGGGCGGCGGCGATCAACATGTGGATGGCGCGGCCCGCGACCTTCATGTGGATGCGACCGCGCGCGAGCCCCGCGATCACGCCGCCCCCGACACCTTCGAGGGGGACGACGACGAGCGCCACGACGGCGTGCCGCCCGGATCATCGCCACGCGCGAGCGCCGAGCGCCACATCGAGAGCAACCCCACCGCCGGGCTCACCGCCGGGCAGGAGCGCGCCATCGTCGCGCTCATGGCCGAGCCGTCCATCGCCAAGGCGGCGCGCTCCGCCAACGTGGGCGAGCGCACCCTGCACACCTGGCTGGGCGATCCCGGCTTCTCCAAGGCCTACCGGGAAGCCCGACGCCGCGCCTTTGCGCAGGCCATCGCGCTCACCCACAAGATGGCGGCGGCGGCCGTGCAGACGCTCTCGCCCCTCTTCTGCACCCGCACCGGCGGGACGATCACCACCGCGAGTATCCGGCGCCTGCTC
>JBGAOG010000204.1:0-2518 GCA_044221985.1 Phycisphaerales bacterium | reverse complement strand
ACCAGCACGCCCGGAGAACACCACATCTCGGTTCAACTCACGGAGTGCCTCGTCGCCCGCGGCACAACGCCGGGAAAAGGCGGCCCCCCGCTCTTCACGACCACCGTGACCATCGAAAAGACCGTTGTCGTCGATGCGGCGGGCGTGCCCCCGAAGTGATGACCGCGACCGAATTCCGGGATCTCTGAACAACCCTGCCGACGTGATGGAACGACCGACTGTCCCGGTGAATCCGCACAGGCGAGACGCCCGTGCCACCGTTGTCCAGAGGTCCCGGATGGCAACTGGCACATGAAGAGGAAGGAAATGGGCACGGAGGCGCAGGCGGGACGCCTGCCCCACGAGCCTGGGTAGAAAGGAAAGCCCCCTCAGGGTTCTCGATCCCCGACTCTGGCTCGCTGCCCCTACAACCCCCTCCATGCCCCCCATCGACCTCACGAACAAACCCATCGCCATCACCGGTGCCTCGGCCGGAATCGGGCTCGCCACCGCCCTCGCCTGCGCCCGCGCGGGGATGCCCGTCGCCCTCGCCGCGAGACGTGAAGACCTGCTCCGCGACGCCGTCGCGAAGATCACGGCCTCCGGCGGGCGCGCCATCGCCGTCGTCTGCGATGTCACCAAGCCCGGCGACTGCGCCCGCCTGATCGACGAGACCATCCGCGCCTTCGGCTCCATCCACGCCGTCTTCGCCAACGCGGGCTACGGCGTCGAGTGCAAGGCCCACGAGATGACCGACCAGGCCCTGCGCGACATCTTCGAGTGCAACTTCTACGGCACGCTCAACACCATCCGCCCCGCCCTCCCCCACTTCCTCGCCCAGAAGCGCGGGCACGTGCTCATCTGCTCCTCGGCCATGAGCAAGGTCACGATCCCGCTCATGTTCGCCTACGCCGCAACGAAATCCGCCCAGGACCACCTCGGGCGGGCCATGCGCATCGAGCTCGAATCCGCGGGCGTGAACGTCTCCACCATCCACCCCATCGGCACGCACACCGAGTTCTCGAAGGTCCTTCTCGAGAAGGGCGGCGGCAAGCCGCGCAGCGCCGAAACCTCCGTCAGGTTCAAACAGACCCCCGAGCAGGTCGCCGACGCCATCGTCGCGTGCCTGCGCAGGCCCAAGGGCGAGGTCTGGACCAGCCTGCCCACGCGCCTGCTCATCGCGCTGGGCACGGCCTGCCCACCCCTGGCCGACGCGATCCTGCGCCGGCGGTTCCGAACCCGCGGGGGGGCGTGATCACTTGATGAGCAGCACGACGGCGTGGACTTCGACGGCCCGCCCCTCCCCCACCGCGTCCACCTTCTCGTGCGTCTTGCCCTTGATGTTGACGCGGTCTTCCTCGATGCCCAGCAGGCGCGCGATGTTGGAGCGCATCGCCTCCTTGTGGGGCGCGAGCTTGGGCCGTTCCAGGATTACCGTCGCGTCCACGTTCTGGATGCGCCAGCCGGCGCCCGAGGCGCGCGACGCCGCCGCGGACAGGAAATCGCCCGAGTCGCGCGACTCGTTGGCGGCGCCGGTGTCCGGAAAGAGCTGCCCGATGTCGGGCAAGGCGAGTGCGCCGAGGATCGCGTCGGTCAGGGCGTGGTAGAGGGCGTCGCCGTCGCTGTGGGCCACCGGGCCGCGATCGTGGTCCATGGGCACGCCGCCCAGGATGAGGGGGCGTCCGCGGCCCGCCGGGGGCGGGGCTTCCAGCCGATGGAGGTCGTACCCATGTCCGACTCGAATATCGCTTCGCACGCCGCGTCTCCAGGCCCAGATGGCCAGTGAGTCTAGAAGTCCGCATCGCGCGGGCTTTGCGCCCTCGAAAAAGCGTCCCCGGCAGGGCTCGGCCCCCCGGAGGGGCTGCGATGTCGGACGATTCGACCCGGATGTGGACCCGGGGCTTTTTCGGACGATACAACTGGGTGCCCGCACCCGCGGGCGCCAATACACGTAGACAGTGCGGGCCCTGCCCGCCCGGAGAACCCCGATGCCCTCGCCCCGCGCTTCCGCGTTCTGCGTTGCCCCCCTTCTCGCCCTGGCCGGGTGTGGCTACTCGCCCGGCGGCGCGGGGTTCTCGAACGACACGCACACGTACGTCTCTACCTCACATCTCCCAACCACGGTGACACTCCTCGATACTCGCTCTGGGGAGAAGTCGCTCACCGTGGAAATCCCGGTGGGCCAGCAGCTCGTGCTGAGCTTCCATGACCACGACGACGACGAGGCCATGGGCAAGGCGTCGCTGCGTTGGGCGCTCATGCCCGCCGGAAACTCCTGGGGATCGCTCTCGAATCGAACCACCGTGGCCCCCCAGACGGCGCGGCGAATCGAGGTCAGCTACCGGCGCGCGCCCGAGTACCAGCGCCCCATCGCCCAGATCAAACCCGAACCGATGCCCTCGGGCGTGGTGATCGCCGACGCGCCCAAGCCCAAGCCCGTCCCGCCCGCGCCGGCCCAGGAACCCCCGCCCAGCGAACCACAGAAGGCGCCGGTCGATTTGCCCGAATAACGAGGAGTGGGCCTTCAATACGCCATGCG
>JBGAOG010000203.1:0-2648 GCA_044221985.1 Phycisphaerales bacterium | reverse complement strand
GCCCACCAGGCCGTCACCCACGCACTGGAGCGCCGGTGGCGACGACCGCGCGGGCAGGGGCGCGGGCGCGCCGGGCGGGAGCGCACAGGCGGGGACATCGGCGCCGAGGTTCGCGCCGGCGAGGTCCAATTCAGCGACGCCGAGCACGTCGCCCCGAACGACGGGCCAGCGCAGGGCCAGGGGGCGCACCGCGTCGTGGTCCACGCCCAGCCAGGCGGGGTGCCAGGCGTGGCGACCGGCCGCGTGCACGATCGCCAGCCACTTGGCGAGGATCCCCGGGTGCCAGATCGTGGGTTGGTGCCCGCTCATGACGATCGGACGATCGACGGGGAGGCCCAGCTCGCGTCGGATCGTCCGCGCCGGCTCGTCGGTGCGTGGATGGAGGAGCGGATCCCACTCCCGCCCCGGCGGTCGCAGCAGCAGGTCGTCGGGGATCGTGGGGGGATGGGTCACGCCCAAGTATTGGGGCTCAGTCCCCGCACCGCTCCAGGCGGAGCGTCGAGGGGCCGGGCAGGCGCGAGGCCCGGCGCCTCAGCTCGCGGTGCATCACGCACCGGTAATGGCGCAGACGCACGGCGGGGTCGTCGAGCGTGCCCCCGAAGCTGCGGTTGGGGTCGTTGTAGATCAGCCTCACGGGCAGCTCGCGCACGGTCAGCCCGGCGGCGGCGGCCTGCACCCACAACTGCACGGGCATCGCGTACCCGGGGATCGACGGCCGCAGGTGACGCAGCGTCTCCACCCGGTAGGCCTTGAACCCGCAGAACGCGTCGGTGAGCTCGGTGCCCAGGGAGAGCCCGAGGCGTGCGTTGAGCTCGGCGGTGATCGCGCGGTTGATGGCCCGGCGGTCCTCCGGCGGCGCCTCGCCCGGCTCGGGCGGGAGCAGGTACCGCGAGCCGGAGATAATGTCGGCGTCGGCGCGGCGCGAGGCGTGGAACGCCGCGTCCAGGAACTGGGGGATGGCGTCGGGCTCGTGCTGTTCGTCGCAGTCCATGGTGATCAGCCAGTCGTACCGCTCCCACGCCGCCCAGCGGAAGGCGTCCCGCAGGGATCGTCCGTACCCCAGGTTGCGCGCGTGACGGATCAAGTCGATCGGGTAGTCGGCCAGCAGGCGCGACGTGCAGTCCGTCGAGCCGTCGTCCACCACCAGCACCCGGTCCACGTGGCGCAGCACGCGGTCGAGCACGGCGCGCACGTGCTTCTCCTCGTTGTACACCGGAATCGCCACCAGCACCCGCATGCACGCCTCCGCGATGGCTCGCAGCGGCCCCGCCCGGTCCTTCGCACGGCGGCCTGGTTCGATCGGCTTGCCCGTCCGGCGGCGCATCCCTCGCGTCCGCCACCCCTACACAGTATCGCCTACTCGCCCTCGAACTTGGGCGCGACGGGCGGAATCTCCCCCAAGCCCTGGCCCGAGCGGGCCAGGGACGTGTACGCCGCGAACCCGAAGGGCTGGTCGGCGTCCCCGGCCTCGGACCCGCCGGCGGCGCGGGCGGCGGTTCGGATCTGATCGAGAAGTTCGGGCGTCAGGGAGTGGAAGCAGCGGATCTCGTGGACGGGAAGGGTGAACGCCTGCCCGCCCGGCGTGCGGATCTCGAAGACCGTGCACTCGACGGTGGTGGAGAGCCAGTCGGGCCCGTCCCGGCCTCGCACGCCGCAGGCGAACACGGGTTGGATGGCGGCGATGGCGATGCGCTGTCCGAGGGCGGTGATGACCGCCATGCGCCCGTCGAAAATGTTGTCGGGGTCGGCGCCGATCTGCGCCGCGTTCTGGTCGTCGCCGACGATGACGGACTCGGCCTCCGCACCGGCTTCCTCACCCTCGTCATCGCCCTGGGGCTCCTGGCCAAGGTCCACGGAGTGGAGCATGGGGCTGAGGTTGGTGCGATCCACGGGGGCTGGCGTGCTCGAACGCTGGGGGAGGACCCCGCCCCGCGCGGGAGGGGATTGGGGCGACGGGGCCGCGTCCTGAGCGGTGGCGTCGCGCTGGGCCGAAAGGACCGACAGCGACGCCAGCAGCTCGCGCAGGACGTTGTGCCAGAAGAGCTCGCGGACGGGCGCGACGCGTTCGAGGCCGCTGGGCGGGCCCGGGCGTGGCCCGGGCGCCACCGGCGCGGCGCGGCGCCGGGGCTTGGAGGAGCGCCGGGTTGGCTTCTTGGGGGGCATCGGAAGTCTGGTGTTCTGGACTCCCTCGCGGCGATCACTGGTCGACAAGCCACGCGGTGACGCAGGCGCCAAAGTCGCCGGGCTCGAAGAGGTGGGCGCGGGTCATCTCGACGACGAAGCGGGCCGTCGCGCCCGGCTGGAGCCCCCCGTGGGAGGGGACGCGGACCACCACGTGGCGCCCCGTGGGCGTGGTGCACGAGAGGTCCATCGAGTCACCCAGCGGTTCCACGACGTGGATCTTGAGCTGGATGGTCCGGTCGGGGTCCTCCCCGCCCCGCGCTTCCGCCAGCGACTGGGGGCGCAGGCCCAGCACCAGCGGCTTGGCGTCGTAGGCGCCGACCTTCTCCTCGTGTGCCGGCGCCACGGCCAGCTTGATCCCCTCGCCCAGGGCCGAGTGCTCGCGGAAGTACACGCGTCCGTCCTCACGCCGGATCGTCCCCTCGATGAAGTTCATCGGGGGGGTGCCCACGAACCCGGCCACGAAG
>JBGAOG010000202.1:0-2663 GCA_044221985.1 Phycisphaerales bacterium | reverse complement strand
ACGCCGGGCACGAGCAGCAGCGTCTGCACGGGGAGTACAAGGAGTCGATCAACCGGTTCTGCATGGGGCACTTCTTCCCCAGCTATCCCTTCGACCTGGACCGGACGCTGTTCATGTTCACGTCCGGGCGCTTCGAGCCCCACAACAAGGGCTTCGACCTGTGCCTGGAGGCGATGGCACGCCTCAACTACGAGATGAAGCACGCCAAGCTCGGCAAGACCGTCGTGTTCTTCATCATCTCCAAGCGCCCCACGCGCGGCATCAACCCCCTGGCCATGGAGAAGCGGGGCGTCCTCAACGAGCTGCAGGAGGTCTGCAACCGGATCGTGGACGGCGTGGGCAAGCGGCTGTTCAACCGCGCCGCCGCCCTGGGCAAGCTCCACCTCGACGACCTCGTGGACGAGTACTGGATGCTGCGCTACCGGCGCTCGCAGCACGCCCTCAAGCAGCAGGGCCTGCCGATGGTGCTGACGCACATCCTGGAGGACGATCGCCACGACCCGGTGCTCAACCACATCCGGGCCCTGGGGCTGTTCAACCGCGAGGACGATCCGGTCAAGGTGGTGTACCACCCCGACTTCATCACCCCGCACAACCGGCTCTGGGCCCTGGAGTACGACCAGTTCGTGCGCGGGTGCCACCTGGGGCTGTTCCCGAGCATGTACGAGCCCTGGGGCTACACGCCCCTGGAGTGCCTGGCCATGGGCGTCCCCTCGGTGACCAGCGACCTGGCCGGGTTCGGGCGGTACGTGCAGGAGACCTTCCCCGATCATGAGAAATGGGGCTGCTGGGTGATGCGCCGGCGCGGGCGCGGGTTCCACGACGCCGCCGCCGACCTGACGCGGCGACTCGTCGAGTTCGTCCGCCTGGAGCGGCGTGACCGCATCGCGCTCCGCAACGAGGTGGACCGCCACTCGTGGGACTTCGACTGGGCCCGCCTGGGGCGGGCCTATCACACCGCCCACGACCTGGCCCTGGCCCGGGCCGCGGCCGAAGCCGCTCCGGGCTCGACCGGCGTGCCCATGGTCTCCGCCAGCGCCCTGTCCCAGCGCATGGGGCTGCGTGCCGAGGAACACGTGGGCGACTGACGCCCGCCGGCGCGCGTACAACTGCGGCCATGTCGTGCGATCCCAAGCCACACGTGGAGCTCTTCACCGACGGCGCCTGCTCGGGCAACCCCGGGCCCGGGGGTTGGGCGTTCCTCCTGCGCCATCCCGCCAGCGCCAAGGAAGTCCGCAAGAGCGGGGGCGAGGCCCAGACCACCAATAACCGCATGGAGCTGTCCGCCGTCATCCACGGGCTGGGCGCCCTGACGCGCCCGTCGCTGGTGGACCTGTACAGCGACTCGCAGTACGTCCTCAATGGTCTCAAGGAGTGGCTGGCCTCGTGGAAGAAGCGGGGCTGGAAGACGACCGACAAGAAGCCGGTGAAGAACCAGGACCTCTGGGAGGCCCTGGACCTGCTCCAGGCCCGCCACGAGGTCCGATTCCACTGGGTCCGCGGGCACGACGAGCACCCCGAGAACGAGGAATGCGACGCGATGGCGGTGGCGGCGCGCGACGCCGCCGCCCGCGGGGCCTGAGGTCCGTCTGTGCCGCCTGCGCGGCCTGCGCGGGCGGGGCGCGACGATCCCCGCTGGGGAGATGGGCAAGGCGCGAGGGCTGGGTCAATCCGGGGGCGCGGGACGCCGATGTGAGGACGCGGCACAACCCCGCGGGAGGCGTTATCGTGGACCTGAACGCGATCCTGAAGACGGCGTACGAGGCGGAAGCATCGGATATCCACCTGATCGCGGGGCATCCGCCCGTGATCCGGGTGCACCAGGTGATGACGCCGCTCGAGATGCCCCTGATCACCAAGGAGCTGGCGCGGAAGTTCCTGGAGACGATGGCGCCGACGGACGCCAAGGCGATCTTCGACAAGCAGAAGGACGCCGACTTCTCGTTCGCGGTGGACGGGATGGCCCGCTACCGCGTGAACGCGCACATGCAGCGCGGGTCGGTCGGGCTCGCGATGCGCATGATCAAGACCAAGCTGCCCCCGCTGGCGGCGCTGAACCTCCCGGAGGTCATCGCCCGGCTGACGTACCTGCCGCGCGGGCTGGTGCTGGTGACGGGGGACACGGGCTCGGGCAAGAGCACGACGCTGGCGGCCATGATCCAAGCGATGAACGAGCGCTACAAGAAGCACATCATCACGCTCGAGGACCCGGTGGAGTACTCGTTCGAGAGCAAGGAGTGCGTGATCGAGCAGCGCGAGCTGGGCTCGGACATGCCCACCTTCGCCAGCGGGCTCAAGCACGCCCTGCGCCAGGACCCCGACATCATCCTGGTGGGCGAGATGCGCGACCTGGAAACGACGGCCCTGGCCATCAGCGCCGCCGAGACCGGGCACCTCGTTCTCAGCACGCTGCACACGGTGAACGCGAGCCAGACGGTGGAGCGCATCATCGACATGTACCCGGCGGGCCAGCAGAACCAGATCCGGTCGATGCTGTCCAACACGCTGCAGGCGGTCGTGAGCCAGACGCTGTTCAGCCGCGTCGATCGCCCGGGCATGGTGCCGGCGGTCGAGGTGCTGTTGTGCACGCCCGCGGTTCGCAACCTGATCCGCGAGGCACGCACCTTCGAGATCCCGAACGTGATCGAGACGAACCGAGCGAT
>JBGAOG010000201.1:0-2688 GCA_044221985.1 Phycisphaerales bacterium | reverse complement strand
GCGGTGCGCAGGGCGGCGACGCGGGGCTGCTGCTCGCGGGCGATGGTCTCGCGCCAGGCGGGCAGCTGGCGGGTGGGGGCGCCAGCAGCCCCAGGCGGGCAGCCGTCGCGCACGCTGGCATGGGCGGCCTGGATCGCCCAGTCGTTGATGTCGGTGGCGAGGTAGAGGTGGTCGGGCGGGGCGGCGAACACGAGGTCGGCGCCGGGGTGGCCGTGGCCGTCGTCGTGCTGGCGGATGTGGAGATCGATGGGCCAGCCGAGGGCGCTCAGGGCGGCGGTGAGGGCGAGGCGCCAGGCGTCGAGGATGGGCCCCGCGGGCTCGTCTGCATCGAAGGCGACCTCGGCGATCGCGCCCGGCCCGCCCATGTGCAGGTTCGGTCCGGTGAGGCGGCGCGAGTCGAGGGTTCGCAGGGCCCCGGCATAGCGGGCGGGGCGGCGAGGGTCAAGGGGGCGCGGGCGCGCTGCGGGCTCGTGTAAGCTCGCCCGCGATGTCGACTCGTACCGGGTTCTCCTTTGCTTTGTGGATCTCGTGTTTGGCCGCGTGTGGGGCCGACCCTGGCGCGGACGATGGCTCGGGCTCGGGCTCGGGCTCGGGCTCGGGCGAGACGACGGGTGACGCGAGCACGAGCGGCGACAGCGAGGCGAGCGGCGATGTGGTGACGACGGGTGGTGGCTTCGTGGTGCCCGAGTTCGGCAATGTGCTCACCGTGATCGGCACGGCCGCGGACGGCTTGAACGCGGTCCGCGACCTCGAGTTCAATCCGGGCGCGCCCGAGCAGCTGTGGACCTACAACATGCTGAGCCACGGGACGGTGATCTTCTTCGCGCCCGGGACGGAGCAGCAGAGCTCCGAGGTGCGCAATGATGCATACGGCCAGCACTTCATGGCGTATGTGTCATCGGCGGCGTTCGGCGACAACGGCAACTTCGCCAGCTGTCAGGAGTCGCGCGACGAGTGGAACGTCGGGCCGCAGGCGCCCGACGACTTCATGGGGCCGACGCTGTGGTCCAGTGATCTGGATATCTTCGCCAAGGTGGGTCAGGAATTCCCGCCGGGGGCGCAGGAGGGCAGCCACCTCGATATGCTGCATCAGAGCCCGTGGTGCATGGGCATCGCCCACGACGTGGACAATGTATATTGGGCCTTTGATGGCATGCACGGCAACATCGTCCGCTACGACTTTCAGGCCGACCACGGGCCGGGCGGTGGCGACCATTCGGACGGCATCATCCGGCGCTATGCGGACGCGAGCGTGACGCGGCTGGCGAACATCCCGGGGCACATGGAGCTCGACCACGCGACGGGGATGCTCTACGTGGTGGACACCGGGGGCGGTCGGGTCATGCGGCTCGACACGGCGACCGGGACCAACACCGGGTCGCTGCCCGGGGACATGGACGGGGCGGTGTACGAGGGCGTGGAGGGGGCGGACTTTCAGGTCGTGGCGGAGGGCCTCGACGAACCGTCGGGGATCGCGTTGAAGGACGGGCGGATCTTCGTGTCGGAGCACGGGAGCGGCGATATCATCGCGTTCGATCTGGAAGGGGCCGAGATCGATCGCATGAGCACGCCGGCCAAGCGGATCATGGGGATCACGATCGGGCCGGCGGGCGACCTGTGGTACGCGGACGCGGGGGCCAACGAGGTGGTGCGCGTCGGCTCCTGATCTGCCCGGTCAGTCGTCCTTCGCGCCGGCCTCGATCCACGCGCGCAGCTTGGCGACCAGCGCGTCGTCGAGGAGGATCGGGGCGTTGAGCGGCATGTGCCGCGCCGACCCGCCGTTGCTCAGCTTGGGGTCGCACTTGGCGAGCACCTGGTACAGCCAGCTGTTGTCGGGGTCGCCGGGCTTGACCAATGGCATGTCCGTGGCGCTCACCACCTTGTGGTTCATCAGCTCCGCGTGGAGGTCGGTCGCTTGCAGGTCGAGCCCGGCGATCGCCGTCTTGCCGTGACAGGCCGAGAAGGTGCACCCGGGCGCGAAGATCGTGTCGCGCAGGCTGGTCAGCGTGGTCGGCGCTTCGCCGGGGAGGGCGTCGTCGGCGTCGTGGCAGCTCGGCAGGGGCGGGACGTCCTGCTGGTTTGGGTCCGTCGGCGGGAGGTACAGCTCGCCGTTGACCTCGGCGTCGGACGGCATGCCCTGATTCTCGTTCTTGGCCACGCCGGCGGCCAGGCACAGGCCCTCGTAGTAGAGAATGCCGTCCTTGGCGTCGACCAGGGTGTTGAAGGTGTCGACGCTGGCGCCCATCTTGGCCTCCATCTCGACGAGCGCGAGCATGACGCACATCTCGCCGTCGCCGTTGCCCCACTGGATGCTCTGGTTGCGCCAGTTGTCGTAGCCGCAGGTGAATTGCAGGCCGGTGGCGCCGGGGAGGTCGAGCGGTGGGTCGAAGGTGAGGCCGTTGCCCTCGCCGCTGAACCCGCTGTGGTTGTAGACGGACTTGCCGTCGAGCAGGCCGCCGATGACGGTGACGTCGAAGTAATTTCCGAGGTAGTGGTAGTGGGGGAGGATATAGTGGAGGCGCAGGGCGAGCGGCTGGAGCGGGTTGACGAGGCCGTAGGCCAGGCTGAGGTCGCACTTGCCGGTGAAGCGGGCCTCGCTGAGGCCGGGGATGTCGATCGCCTTGTATTGCATCGACAGCGGGGTGACGACGCCGACGACGTCCTTCGGGTGGATCAGGCGGAGGCTGA
>JBGAOG010000200.1:0-2759 GCA_044221985.1 Phycisphaerales bacterium | reverse complement strand
GTGCGGCAGGTCGTCGCGTTCTGCGACAGGTGCGTCCCGGATCGGGACGGCCATGCGCCCAGGGCCCTCGGCAACGGGTCGCTGGGAGCCGTACCGCGGGGCGAGAAGCCCGAGCCATTGCAGCCGGACCCCGCGCTGCCCAGGACCCGCCGCGACGCCCGCGGCCCGGTCCTCGCGGGGCTGGAGTCGAGGAACATCACGATCGTCATGCCGATGCGAAGCTGAAAGGATGTGGAACCATGTTTGACCGTACTGTGTTGGTCCTCGGGGCGTTCAAGCTCGAGGCCGTGGTGATGGCCCCCGGCGAGACCTGCGTGGAAGCGCTGGGCGACCGTGCCATCGCCGTCATGCTGGTGTCCGGCCAGGCCCGCTGCAACGGCGTGGTCCTCGAGCGCTGGCGACAGGTGCCCGTGACCCGGAGTTGCTGCCTCGAGGCGCTGGAGGGCTGCGTGGTCGCCCGCCTGGCCATCGACGGCAAAGAAGCTGTCCACCTCGGGAGGACCCCGTGACCGCCCCGATCCTGGAATCTGGCCCAGGGGTCATGGTAGAAGCGCGTTCATGCGCCTCGCCCTCCTCCTTCCCGCCTTCCTGCTCGCCCTGGCCTGCAAGTCCGACCCGGGCGACGAGACCGGCGAGAGCGGCGGCTCCAGCACGGGCTGTGGTCCCGCCGACCCCGCCGCCGTGGACCCGAACTACCCCCCATGCACCTGCGACTTCACGTGCGACGGCGGGGCGATGTGCAGTTTTTCTGAGGGCTCGAGCGTTTGCTTCCCCGCCTGCACTGAAGACTCTTCCTGCCCGGTACTGTCAGGCATCGCCCCGACGTGCGTTGGTGGTCGCTGCAGATTGGGATGCGACGACAAAGCGCCATGCCCACCCGGGTATGTCTGCGGAGGTACAAACTCCTGCGAGGTTGAGCTGTAAGGTCGGTGCTTCGTGGTAGCCCTGCGGCCGGGCTCTGCGGAATTTGAGGCCGCATTCGGTGCTGCGGTAGGCGCCTACGAGAGGTTTCAATCTGAGTTTCCATCTTACCAGCAAATCCAAAATTCCTGGTTGGACCCATCCGTAGGTGCGAGTTTTGGTCTCGATCGCTTCGAGACCACGGCCGCGAAGCAGGCTCGCGATCTACATCAAGGGGCCCGACTCTTGCTCTTCGACCTGGCCACCGACTTCGGCACCCAGATCACGAAGTTCAACAACTACCCCACGGAGCTCTTGGGGGGCCTCAAGTCCGTGATCGACTCGACGCCGATCGGCACGGCCCTCACCGAGATCGATGTGGCGGACATCTTCGACGCGGCGAGCCAGGGCAAGGCCGGCAAGGCCCTGGCCACCGTCACGCTCGGTGTGGGCCTCGCCGCGGTGGGCACCGCGATCCCGATCGTGGGCCAGATCGGGGCGGCACTCGCGGCGCTCGCCGCCGGGATCGTCAAGATCATCAGGTCGCAGAAGGCCAAGCAAGACCAGAACGACGCGGCGGTGCGCGAGGCCCTGTATCGATCGTTCCCGCCGCTCCAGACCGCGGACAGCGTGACCGACTCCGGGCTCGTGCAGAACCAGGTGCGCACCGTCTTGCAGACCCAGGACTGGACGCCCCTGTTCATGCCGCGGTTCAAGGGCGAGTGGGTCGGCATCGAACGCGACAAGGGCTTCGCCTTCGCGCAGGGCAAGGTCGAGTCCCGCAGCGACGAATTCGGCGGCGACAAGGGCGAGGCGTTCGTGCCCTCGGGCGGCGTCGGCCTGATCCCCGGGACCACGATCCTGACCTCGGTGATCCAGGTCAGCCTGGATCCCCAGAGCCCCGCGTTCAAGGCGTTCCTCAAGGGCGGCGATGACCCTCGCGGCCCGTACAGCGCCACCAATCCGACGAGCGGCGCCAACTACATCATCGACACCGGGAGCTTCTACCCCGCCACCGCGCGCTTCGCCGGGCTGGCCTGGGAGTGGGCCACCAAGCCGGGCTCGCCGTACCTCTACCGTCTCGACTGCGCCCGCATGCACGCGGCCTGGCTCGACTACTGCGAGGCGGGGATCGACTATCTCCGCGAGCGCGTGTTCCCATGGTGGAGCAAGAACCTGAAGGGCGACGGGACCCTCCAGAGCCGCAACCTCGAGGGCTTCTTCGGCTCGGCGGTCTACTACGGCGTGGGATCGTGGGCCTGTCAGGTGCTCGGAGGGACGACCCTGCACCCGATCTACACGAAGTTCGACCGCCCCTACGGCCAGCACCGCGAACAGATGAAGTCGCACAACCTCTTTCGCAACAGCGGGTATTCGGGGGCGTTCCTGCCGATCCTCGACGAGCCCTCGAAGGGCTTTGAGAACTGCCTGGGGACGATCTACTACCGCAACCCGGCGATCCGCGACACGCTCAACGCGCTCCAAGCCCGGCAACGCCACAACCTGAAGTACAGCCTCGTCTCCGCGTACGTGCGGCGCACGGACGCCGCCTTCGCCGGCGACCCCGCCCTGCAAACTCTGCTCGACGACATGCGAGACCTGCTGCTCAAGAGCGAGGCCCGCAAGGCGATCAACATGCTCGACGTCCCCGAGGACGAGTTCCACCGCGGCAAGGACTGGCGGGCCCAGCTCCTCGCGTCCGGCGTCCCGAAGTTCCCGCCCAAGTTCGGCGTCAAGGCCCACCTCAGCGCGGGCGACGGCAAGCCCGAGGACCCCGAGCCGGACGTCCCGCCGCTCCGGGTCGCCAACCCCGTCCCCCCAGCGGGGGAGGATGACAGGCCCAGCCGCAAGGGCCGTGA
>JBGAOG010000001.1:0-86450 GCA_044221985.1 Phycisphaerales bacterium | reverse complement strand
CGTCGCCTACCACTGGTCCAACACCCTCACGCCCCTCGACTGGTCCTACTTCGGCAATCGAGGCATGACCACCGGCCCCCGACATTCGGCCGGCTCGGGTGACGCGACGACATCCGCCCTCGATTTCTCCGGCGTCTGGCGCTTCCGCGAGTTGCTCCCGTTCTACCGCGACGAGAGCCAGATCGTGACCATCGGCGAAGGGCGCACGAACCTGCAACGCGCCGACCAGCTCGCCAGGCATCTCGGCTTCGGCGAGGGCTCGCTCTTCCTCCAGTACGAGGGCTTCAACCCGTCGGGCTCGTTCAAGGACAACGGCATGACCGCGGGCTTCACCCACGCGCGGATGGTCAACGCCCGCCGCGTCGCCTGCGCCAGCACCGGCAACACCTCCGCCGCCCTCGCCGTGTATGGCGCGCTCACGGGCACGCAGGTCTTCGTCTTCATCGGCGACGGCAAGATCGCCTACGGCAAGCTCAGCCAGGCCCTCGAGTACGGCGCCGTCACGCTCCAGGTCGCCGGCGACTTCGACGCGTGCCTCGCCCGCGTCCGGCACATCGCCGAGAAGATGCCCCAGGCCGGCGTCTACCTCATGAACTCGGTCAACCCCTTCCGCCTCGAGGGGCAGAAGACCATCATGCTCCGCATCATGGAGGGGCTCGACTGGCGCGTCCCCGACTGGATCATCGTCCCCGGCGGAAACCTCGGCAACTGCTCGGCCTTCGGCAAGGCCTTCATCGAGCTTCGGGCCCTCGGGCTCATCACCAAGGTCCCGCGCCTGGCCGTCATCCAGGCCACCGGCTCGCGCACGCTCGACCGCATCTACAACGACATGGGCGTGAGGTGGAAGCACGACGAACGAGCCCGAAGCGCCAGCGAGGGTTCTTCGATCGCCCCCTCCCTCATGGGCACCTACGACCAGGCCGCCGTCAGGGCCGAGTACGCCCGCATGGACGCGGCCAACGAGCGGGCCCACACCGTGGCCACCGCCATCGAGATCAACCGCCCCGTCAACCTCTCCAAGGCCCTCCGCGCCCTGCACGCCATGGACGGCGTCGTCCGCAGCGTTTCCGACGACGGGATCGTCGAGCACAAGGCCCTGGTGGGCAAGTTCGGCTTCGGCTGCGAGCCCGCCAGCGGCGCCAGCGTCGCCGGCGCGGCCATGCTCCTCCGCGAGGGTGTCATCCGCAAGGACGAGACCGTCGCCTGCGTCCTCACCGGGCACGTCCTCAAGGACCCCGACGTGACCGTCAAGTACCACACGGGCGTGGACACCAAGGCCGCCGCCGTCGACCTCTCGCACGCGAACCCCTCGGGCAAGTACAGCAATCGCCCCATCAAGGTGGCCGACGACCTGAACGCGATCCTCAGGGCGATGGGGATCGGGCACCTGGCCACGTAGCACATGTCCACAGGGCCGGCGTGCCACAGGGCCACAGCGTCAGGTGGTCACACGAAAGAGGCCCCACGTCGTTCGCTCCGTACGTGGCGCTCCGCACTCCCCAATGAAGAGGTCCCCGGATCGCTCCGAGGCCCTTGTGCCTCACTTCTCGGCCGCCCCGTGCCCACGCCGCCCCCCGCATCATGAAGATCGCGGATGCGGTTGTTCGGGGGGGCCAGCGTCGAGCCTTCGACTTCCCCGTCAGCGAGCCCGCCCCGCGGCTCGGAAAGACGCCGCATTCAGCAGCCGCCCTCGTAGTGCGCCAGGAAGAACAGCAGGTCGTTGATGTCGACCCCGCCGTCGGGCGAGCCGGTGAACGTCCCGTCGTCGAGGTCGGCCCGCACGTCGCCGGCCTCGTACGCGTCCAGGAAGAACAGCAGGTCGTTGATGTCGACCCCGCCGTCGGGGGCGCCCGTGCCCGTGCCGTTGTCGAGGTCCGCCGGGCAGCGGTCGATGAACCAGCGGGAGGCGGGGATGACCTGCTTGGCGAGGTTCTGTCCCTGGTAACTGGCGATCAGCCCCTGGTTTCCGCCCGAATCGAAGAACTCGATCTTGACGCGATGGGTGCCGGGCTTGAGCCCGATGAGGGAACTGGACTTCTCGGTCATCCCGTGCTGCCCGTCGTTGTTCACGAGCAGGGTGGCGCCCACGTACAGCTTCGAGCCGTCGTCGCTGGTGGTGGAGAACGTGTACAGGTCGCTGGCGGGGACGTTGACGTACCCCTCGAAGACGGCGCCGACGTTGTCGAGCAGGCCCGACGTCGCGAAGGTGCCCGCGGAGGAGGCGTAGTTGATGCTGGGCACGACGTCCTGCGACGCGAGCGTGAGCGTGGAGAACGTGGGCATGGTGGTGGGGGAGGAGGCCAGGGCATAGTACCTGGCCTGCACGCCCGCGCGCGTCGCCACGGGCGCATCGGGATCGCGGAAGTTCGCCGGGTTGTAGAGGTACGCGACGATGGAGGCCGAGGCGGAGTTGCCCAGGCCGTCGTCCACCGTGTACGAGGCCGAGTCGGTGCCCGTGGGCGGGAGCGTGGCGGGCGGGGTGTAGATGAGCTGGTCGCGTCCGCCGGGCCCGGTGCCCACGCTGCGGGCGACCGTGCCGCCGAGCGTGCTGGTGGCGGCGAAGGAACCGATCGTGAGCGTGGCGCTGGTGCTGTGCCAGTCGTTGGCGAGCACGTCCACGGTGCGCGGGGCGGTGGTCTGCAGCGCGCCGAGCAGGTCCGGCACGGGGTGGCACAGGCTCTGGTCGCCCACGCGGAACGACGTCACCCAGTTCTGCCAGCCACCGCCGCTGGCCATGTACTCGCCCACGACCCAGAAGGTCGTGTCGTCCGCCGGATCCACCGCGACGGCCTGGTAGTCGCCCCAGCGTCCGCCCCCGTCGCGCTCGCCCGCCTTGACCAGCGTGGGAAGGCCCATCCGCCCCGGCGGATCGCCCGCGCGACGCCCGGCGATGGCCACGCCCACGCGTTCGGCGCTGCTCGAGCGGCCCATGACGACGCCGAAATCGCCCGCCGCGTTCACGGAGATGGCCGGGAAGACGCTGTGGTAGTCAAGGGCTCCATCGAGGTCGCCCGACTGCACCCGCGTGACGCTGCCGCTGGTGGGCCAGGCGCCCGTGTTGAACTCGTGCCAGCGGGCGACGTTGCGTCCGTTGATCGAGGCGTTCTGGATCATCACCAGCTTGCCGTTGCGCCAGGTGGGCATGGTGATGTCGGCGGAGGAGAGGGCGCTGCCGTTGATCGTCGGTGCGCCGATGGCGTCCGTGAACGACGGGGTGGTGACGTTCGTGGAGACGATCGCCGGCGTCGTCAGCGGGTTCGTCACCGCGTAGATCCGCATGTTCGTGGAGCTGGTCACGTCGGCGAAGAACGGCGCGACGTTGGTCCCGAAGTGCAGGGCGGGCTGCACCGTGTACGCGCCGGAAATCCGCTGCGTGGAGTACGTCGCCGTGCCGCCCGCCAGCAGCGGGGCCTTGTCGAAGATGCGGATCCCCGCCCCGCCATAGGAGCCCCCGCTGGTGAGGGAGAACAGGTTGCCCGTCACGTAGTAGGCGTTCTGGTCGTAGCCGATGCCGGGGAAGTCCCACCAGCAGTTGTTGGTCCCGATGTTGAGCACGGCGTCGGTGCGGTACTTGTACCACACGCCGTTGGGGTCGCTGTCGTCCGAGACCGCGATGTCGATCCACGACTCGGTCGTGCCGTAGGTCTCCAGCACGATCACCACGAAGCGCCCCGCGGCGGCGTCGTAGATCACCTTGGGATCGAACGTGAACGACCCGGCGCCCAGGGGCTCAAAGAAGCCGGGGCTGCCCGGACTCCCCAGGTTCACGCGGAACTGCTGCACGCCGGCGCGCGTGTAGAACGCGATGTCCATGTTCACCGTCACCACCACGTGCGTCGGGCTCACCGCCAGCGTCGGGTCGGGCGGATTCCACCCCGTGGCGCTGATCGTCGGGAACATCCGCTCGGGGATCGCGCGCGGCTCGTCGAGCGTCGTGCCCGCCGCGAGGTCGTTGGCGGGACCGGCGGGCGTTCGCTTGAGCCGCTCTTTGCCCTCCTCGACGGGCAGCATGTTGCCCACCCGCGTGGGCTCGCCCACGAAGAGCGGCTCGTTGATCTGGGGGCGCATCGTTCGCGTGTCGATGAGCTCCGCCTGGGCGGTGCCCCAAGCCACGGCGCCGGGCTTGGACAAGTCCGGCGCGGGGGTCGTGCGGGCAACGCCGTCACGCTTCACGAAGGGCGCGCCGCCCGGGCCCAGGGCCGGCGGGCGCTGCTCGCGCTCGTGCGAGCACGCCGCCAGAGGGCCCACCAACGCCAGGAACATCGCGCCGCGAACCACGCGGTCCATCATGGAGAACTCCTTGTTCGTCCGCCTGGTGCGGACGGTGCTCAGCATCCGCCCTCGTAGTGCCCGAGGTAGAAGAGCAGGTCGTTGATGTCCACGCCGCCGTCGGGCGTGCCCGTGCCGCTCCCGTCGTCCAGGTCCGCCGCCAGCAGCCCGCCCTCGTACTGGTCCAGGAAGTACAGCAGGTCGTTGATGTCGACCCCGCCGTCGGGCGTTCCCGTGCCCGAGCCGTCATCGATGTCGGCCGGGCAGCTCGGCGCCACGCCGAACGTCCACGATGCGGATCCGCCCGCGGTCCCGTCCCCGCTGGGCAGGGCCCCGCCCACGACCTCGCCGTCGAGCGCGTACGAGCCCGTGACCGTGGTGAGCGTGTCCAGCACGCCCACGGTGTACGTCCCCGCGCCCAGCGGCGCCGTCGGCGTCAGCGTCGCCTGCAGTGTCCCCGCGTTGTACGTGAACGTGAAGGGCACGCCCCCGCCCGGGCCCGTCAGCGTGAAACGCGAGGCGAGGGCGTTCACCGGCTCGCTCAGCCCGATGACGATGCTCGCCGGCGCGCTCGACAGCGCGGCCCCGATGGCCGGCGACGCGCTGATCACCTTGGCCGGCCCGGAGGTGTACGTCCCCGCGGTCTTGCTGGTGATGAGCACCCAGTCATCGGGGTCGATGGCCAGGGCCGTGGCCGCCGCCGAGACGGGCAGCAGGAAGTGCTGCGATCGGGCCGTCTGCTGCACGACGAAGTTCTGGGTGCCCGCGCCCTCGGTGACGCGCACGTCCAGGGGCGTCTGGAACTTCTGGCCCGTGCCCCACGTCACGTCCTGCGTCTGCGTGAGCAGCAGCTTGACATAGGGCTGCCCGTTGAGGGTGGCGTTCTGGTACGCGTACGTGTACGCCGGCGCCCCGATCCCGAACACCCAGTCCGCGAACCAGCCCGTCAGGTCCATCCCCGACACGCTCGCGGCCACGTCGCGGAAGTTGTTCGTCGTGGCTCCGGAGCCCGAGTACGTGGCTCGGTACTGGGCCAGGGTGGCGAAGAAGGCCGTGTCCCCGATCTTGCGCCGCAGCTGGTGCAGCACCCAGCCGCCCTTGAGATAGGAGAAGTTGCTGCTGAAGATGCGGTTGACGCTGGTGACGCTGGAGCAGTACACGCTGTCGTTGACGGCGGAGGGCCGGCGCGCGTTCATCGCGCTGCGCAGTGCGGGCAGCCCCGTCGAACCGGGCTTGCGCTCGGCCCACAGTGCCTCGGTGTACGTCGCGAAGCCCTCGTTGAGCCAGATGTCGTTCCAGTACTTGCAGGTGACGTCGTCGCCCCACCACTGGTGCCCCAGCTCGTGCACGACCACGTCCTCCCAGAACCCGCCCATGCCCGTGCACGTCTGGTGCTCCATCCCGCCCCCGAAGGGGAACTGGTACATCCCGTACTTCTCGCCGACGAACGGGTACTCGCCGTAGATCGGGCGCAGGGTGGACATCATCGGCAGGCACAGCTCCCACGCCGCCCGGTTGGCGGGCGTGTCGCTGCCCGGGTAGATGCTGAACTGCACCGGCATCGAGCCCGTACCCCCGCCCGCCAGCGGATACGTATACGTCTGCGACCACTGGTTGTAGTTGGTCGTCCCGAAGAAGAACAGGTACGGCGCCGTCGGGTAGTTCGTCGTCCAACGGTACCGCGTCTTGCCCGCCGACGGGTTCGTCGTGCTCGTCAGCAGCCCGTTGGAGACCGTGATCAACCCGGTGGGGGCCGTGATGGCGATCGACCCCACCGCCTTGTCGGCGTTGTCCCCCGGCTGCGCGTAATCCCCATCCTTGCAGGGCCACCACGAGGCCCCGTAGTACGGCTCGCTCAGGCTGCTCACCACCGGCTGCCCGCCCTGCGTCGTGAAGTAGATCGATCCCAGCCCGACGTTGACCGCGACCCCGCTGTAGTTCACCCGCAGCGTGAACTCCTCGCCCGCGTTGTACGCGCGGTCCAGCGTCACGATCCGCCCGTACGTGCCCACGCTGGCCGCCGCGCCCAGGGGCGTGATCCCGTTGATCACCATGGACGAGATCGTGTAGTTGCTCCGCAGGCGGAACGTGAACTGCGTCAGGCCGTTGACCAGCGAGCGCACGCGCATCGTGTTGTTGCCCGCGATCAGGCCCGTGCTCGCCCCGCTGGGCGTGATCTCGATGTCCAGGTCCACGCTGATCAGGTCCGTGTCCGTCAGGGCCTCGCGCGTCGCGCCCCACGGGCCGTCCTCGTCGCCCCGCAACCCATCCAGGAACCGCGCCGCCATGGCCTGGGCCTTCCCGCAGCCGTACTTCTCCGGCGGGCACGCCGCGTCCTGCGCCATCGCCCCGCCGGCCACGCCGCAGAACGCCACCACCCACGCCGCCTTGATCGTGCGCTTCATTACCCGACTCCTTGGCCCGCCACGCCCCCAGCCTATCCGGGATTGCCCGCCGAGCAAGCCCGCCGCGAACTTTGGCCCCGCGGAAGGGTCAATAACCTTCGGCCAACTCCGGCACGCGGTTGCGATTACGTCGCCAATGCCTGGGCCATTTCCACCGCCCGCTCGCCCCGCGGCGGGTCGGACAGGTCGATGGGCAGGTATTTCCCCCGAGCGTGATCGCTGTTCAGGACCACCGCGCAGGGGGGGATGAACCTCGCGCCCTCCTCCACCTTCTCATGCCCCAGGATGAAGAGGTTGACGCCCCAGCGCTCCACCAGGTCCTCCATCAACTCGGCGTCGTAGCCCCGTCCCCACACCATCAAGTACGCCGACCCGCGCCGTGGCTCGAAGTCCGCCTCCGTCAGGTCGCGCGAGAGGATCGACGGATCGAACCGCGACATCATGGCCGCCGGGGGAAGGCTGTGGGCGCACAGGATGTCCCCCCGCGGGGTCACGCAGCGCAGGGCCAGCGGCATCGCGCGCACGAACTCGTGCGCCGCCGCCTCCACCTCCAGCCATTGCTCCCCGAAGGCGTACTCGAGCCCGGCCTTGAAGGCGTCCACGTTCCGCACGCCGTCCTTCACGATCGCCGCGTTGGTGCACTGGGCCAGCTCGTGGTTGCCCAGCAGCACGTGGACGAGCCCGGGGTGACGCGCCTTGAGGTCGGCGACCCGGGCCAGGGCCCGGAACGAGAGGTCCATCCCGTGGACCAGCCGGTCGGGATGGATGATCTCGTGGAGCACGAGGTGGCGCCGCTCGCCCTCGGGCGCGCCCTCGCGCAGGCCCGAGACGTCCAGGAGCCGCTCGAAGTGGGCCGGGTTGTCGTGCAGGTCCCCGGTGGCGATCAGGCGACCCGGCGCGTGGATGACGTCGATCGACCCCCGGCGACAGTCGGCGCCGCGGCACGCCGCCGCTCCGGCGCGGAAGGCCTGGCAGACGCTGGCGGGATCGCGGAGGTTGAGCACGTCACACCCGATCCGATGGCCCCCGATCCGATGGCCTGGTGCCGGGGCCGACGCGAGCGCGCCGGAAGAACGTCCCCGCCTAGGCCGCCCCCTGCCCCCCGGCCCGGGACCCGCCCGCCTCGCGACGCTGCGCCATGGCGCGGTGGGCCTTGAGCACGCCCGAGATGAACGCCAGCTGGTCGGCCACGTCGTGCATGCTCGCGGGCCGCCGGGCCTCGTCGGGCTCGATGCACTTCATGATCAGCTCGCCGAGCTTGGGAGGAATCCGTGGGTTCAGCTGGGCGATGGGCTTGGCCCGCTTGAGCAGGTTGTCGTCCACGCGGCTCACCAGCGCGTCGGGGTTCATGGCCAGGGCCGTGGGAATGTTCTCCCCGCCCAGAACCCAGTACAGCGTGGCGCCGAAGTTGTACACGTCCGTCCGGGGCGTGATCGCGCGCCGGTGCACCTGCTCGGGGGCGATGTAGTCGGGCGTGCCCTGGATTCGCGGTTTGATCGTCCCGATGGGGCAGGCCTGCCCCAGGTCGATCACCTTGGCGATGCGGTTCTCGCACACGATGATGTTGTTGGGCTTCATGTCCGCGTGCACGAACCCGCGGTCGTGCATGTGCGCCAGCGCCAGGGCCACCTGGTGGAACAGCTCCACCGCCAGCTCGACGTCCTGGCGCGGCGGGATCTTCTCCATGCTGATCCCGTCCACGAACTCCATCACCACGAACACCTCCACCAGGCGCAGCATCGCGTGCTTGCGGATCAGGCGCTCGCTGCGACGCAGGTGCTGGTGCTCGAACTTCTGGGCCACCTCGTGCTCCAGGATCGCCTGGTCCAGGAACCGAGTGTCCTTGTGCTCGTGCTTCTCCACGTGCTTGAGCGCCCACACCTGGTGGGACTTGGGGTCCTGCACCACGTAGATGATCGAGGCCGCACCCTCCCCCATCTCCCGCATGACGCGGAAGCCCTCCACGAGGTCCCCGGGTTTGAAGCGCGTCACCGGTGTGCTCATCCCAGCCCAACCGGCCTTGGCACGCCGGTCTCCCTCGACCACGACCCGATCAAAAGCCGTCCTGCGGATCCCGGTGGTCGATCCGCCGGGGGATGGAGTATCGCCGCAATGTCGCCGGGGTTCAACCCCGCCGCGGACGAATCCACGCTCACGGAGACCGAATACGTCGCTCCCCGGTACGCCCAGGACCGCGACCGAGTTGCGAGCCACGACCTCAAAGCAGCTAAATCACAGGCGGGCGGCCAGTTCCTCGCGGAATGCGGTGGCCGGGAACAGCTTGCCCGGCGAGGTCGTGCGGGCCAGCTCGCTGTGCAGGTACACCCGCTCCTTGGGGATGTTGAGCCGCCGGCACAGGGACGCCGCCAGCTCCTCCAGCCGCTCGAGCTGGGCGGGGCTGGGGTTCCCGCGATCCCCGTCGCCTACCAGGCAGATTCCGACAGCGTGCTCGTTGAACCAGGCCCCGTTGGGGCCGGCCACGTGCGCGCCCGGGGCCTGATCGCGCCAGCGCCGCCCCACGAACAGCTCCCCGTCCGCCATCCCGTTGCCGTTGCCCACGACGAAGTGGTACCCCAGTTCCTTGAGCCCGTTGGCCCGGGCCGCCCCGTCGAGCGACGAGGGCTTCCCGCTGGGCGAATCGCTGTGGTGAATGACGATGGCCTGCCAGCGGGCCTTGTCGAGCGTGCGGCGCGTGCCGAAGACCGTCTCGATCGACGCGCCCCCGCCCGGCGCCATCAACGCCGGGAGCGACACGCCCTCCAGCCGCGGCGCCGGAGAACGATCGAGCCCGTACAGCAGCCCGCCCACGAGGGTCATCGAGGCCAGCAGCGAGCCCCACACCACCTGGCTCCGGCGCGACGGCGTCACGGTGGGCGATCCGGAGTTGCCCCCGGAGCCCGCCTGATCCCGACCGCGCTTGCCGACAAACACGCTGCCCATCACGCTCCACCCGTGCCGTCCACCCGAGTCCGCATTGGCATCGGCCAGATGCGGTTGCCTTATTCAAATCTGAGAAGCGGAGTTGAAAAGTCGGGTTGTTCCCCGCCGAAACCCTCCGATCCTCCGTTACGTCCCACGCAAACCCCAACCGCCCGCGGTGGTTATCGCGTCCCGAGCAGTCGTCCGCTCAGATTGGGGCGGAATCGGCCGTACTCGTCCTCGATTTCCGCGGGCTGGCTGCGATCGCGCAGCGCGTCGACTCGCTCGAACTGACTCCGCGGGTCCTGGGGCTTGTAGATGGGGCCGGCGCAGCCACCCACCAAGGCCGCCAGCATGGTCCAGGCGGCGACGAGGGCGGGGGTCCACGTCCGGGAGCGCGGGGTTCCTTCCATGGAAGGGCAGGATAGGCCCGGACAAAAACGCAGACGCCGCCCGCGGTAACGGGCGGCGCCGGCAGGGAGAGAGTGAGACTCGTTGTCTCGCGGGGTGTTTCCGGGCCCCGCCATGAGGAGTGTGTGTCCAACTCTTTATACTGACGGGACTTGCCAGCGGTTCGCCCGGGTTTACCAATTCTCGGGCCAGCGTATTCTGGCGGCCTGATCAAGGGCGATTTCACCCATCGAGAGGGCCTGACGCAGACCCTCATAGGCCGCCGCGCACACCGCCGTCGCGAGGTTCAGCGATCGTTCGGTAGGGACCATGGGGAGCGTCAACAGCCGGTCGGGGTGCCGATCCAGGATCGCCGCGGGCATGCCGCGGGATTCCCGCCCGAACACCAGGTGGTCGCCGGGGCGCAGGTCGGCGTCGAAGACGCTCCGCGTGGCCCGGGTGGAGAGCAACCACAGGCGTCCGGGCCCCTCCCGCGCGAGATAGGCGTCCCAGTCCGCGTGCTCGCGGACGTCGAGCCTGGGCCAGTAGTCCAGCCCGGCGCGCCGGCAGGCCTTCTCCGACAACTCGAAGCCCAGCGGGTGGATGAGGTGCAGGCGGCAGGCCAGCGCGACGCACGTGCGACCGATGTTCCCGGTGTTGTTGGGGATCTCGGGCTCGTGGAGGACGATGTGGAAGAGCGGCGGCGCGCGCACGGGCCGGCCCTATCGCTTCTGCTCCTTCAGGTACTTCTCTTCGGCCTTGCGCCGGTTCTGCACCCCGGGATCGACCCGGACGACCTGGTTGAGCGCGGCCTCCCAGTTGACGGCGGCCTTGGACGACCACCATCGCGCCTTGCCGTCGGTGCTGATGATCGCGAACGCGGGGAGCAGGGTCTCGCTGTCGTCCTTGAAGATGCTCTGGTAGGTCGTCTTCCCACCCGCGTCGGTGATGAGGAAGTGATCGAAGGCGCGGGTCTTGGCCATCTTGAGCATGGACTCGTGGAGCTTCTCGGGGTCTTTCTCGTCCTTGAGGAGGTTGACCTGCTGGTCCCCGATCTTCATGTTGTCCAGCACGGTCAGCACGCCCGCGTAGACCACGTCGCGCCCGCGCTGCCGCTGGAGGACGTCGATCTCCTGGAAGAAGCTGCCCAGCCGCAACCGGGGATGCCAGAAATACGCGACGATCACCTTGCCCTCGAGGCTCGGCTTGCGCGGGTACCAATCGCCCTCGGGCAGTGAGACATCCCTGGGCTCGAGCGAAACGATCTCGTCCTGCTTGTTGGGGTCGCGCGGGAGCCTGGGCCAGGCGGCTTTCTCGTAGTCCTCCGCGCTGGGCTTGTCGAAGGGAAGGTCGGGGAACGTCGCCAGGTCCACCTTGTCACGCGACGCCCGGGACCTGCGCTCCTCGGCGTCCTTGGCGGCCTTCTCGGCATCGAGCCGGGCCACCGTCCCGCCCGCCTTCTCGAGCGTCTCGCCCAGCAGGTCCTTCACCGCCGCCTCCACGCCCTCGCTGGCCACGCCCGCGAATCGCATCTGACCAGCCCGGTCGATCACGAAGTAGTCCGGGTCGCTCTGGCCATGCAGGGCCGCCCGGAACTCCCCCTTGGCGTCGTGGGCCAGCAGGAAGCTCCCATCGGGCGACGCGGGCTTGTCGGCCTCGTCCCAGCCCAGCTGGCTGTGCACGCCCACGACGATCATCCCGTCCGCGGCGTGCTGCTCCCCCAGCTTCTTGCAGTACTGCATCGCGCGCTTGGACGTGGGATGGAAGTCGCCATACGTCACGACCAGGACGATCTTGCCCTTGGTCAGCCCCTCGGCCAAGGGCCCCCCGTTCTTCCAGTCGCTCAGCTTGCCCCAGTTGGCCGCGTCGAAGGGCTTGAGCTCCAGCTTGTCCCACGCGGCGCGCGTGGCGCCCGAGCCCTCGCGAGCGACCTGGGCCTGGGCCCGCGAGAGCGGGATGAGGGTCAGGGCCAGGGAGACGAGTCCGATCGCTGCCGCACGAGAGATCATGGTGGGTTCCTCGAATTGGACGGGCGCGGTCGCCCGGCGCGGGGCGATTGTAATGGACCCGCTGGTCGCGCGTCGCCCTCGTTCAATAGACGCCCGAAACCGGCGCAAGTTCTGTAACTCCAGCACCTTCCGCGAGCCTTACGCCGGGTCGGGGAAGAGCCGATGCAGGGCCAGGGCCGTCGCCGTGCCCACGTTGAGCGAGTCGACCCCGGTGCCCATCGCAACGCGAACACGAAGGTCGACCGCTCCCAAGGCCGCGCCGCTGAGCCCGGGCCCCTCCGAGCCCACGACGACGGCCGGGCGCATTGGCGGCGGCAGCGCCCGGATGTCGTGCTCCCCCGCCGGAGTCAGGCCCAGCACCTGGTACCCCGCGGCCCGGAGCGTCGCCAGCGATTGGGGCCAGGGGTCGGCGATCGCCCAGGGCGTGCGCAGCACGTGCCCGACCGAGACGCGGATGGCCTTGCGATAGAGCGGGTCGCAGCAGGTGGGGCTGAGCAGCACGCCCACGCCCCGGCCGCCCAGGGCCGCGGTGTTGCGGAAGATCGCGCCGACGTTGTCGGCGTTGGTCAGGCCCTCCATGACCACCAGGCCGCGCGGCGATCGTTCGATCACTCTCCCCAGCGTCGATCCCTCGCCGCGCTCCGCGCTGGCCAGCACCCCGCGGTGGATGTGGAACCCGACCACGCCCGACATGACCTCCTGGGGCGCCACGTACACGGGCGTCCCGGCGGGCAGTTCCCCCAGGGCCGGGGCCATCGCCTCAAGACGCACCGCGGTGAGCAGCACCGAGCGCACGCGATACGCGGATTGCAGGAGCGCACGCACGACCAGCTCGCCCTCGGCCAGGAACGTGCCATCCCCGAATTCCCCGCCCGCATCGCCCGCCCGAATCCCCCCTTGGGCGGCCTGGCGATGCTTGACGCCCGCGTAGGGCGCCAGGCGCGGGTCGTTGGCGTGCTGGATGGAAATCACGTCCACGGGGAGTGTGGTATGCTCCCATCCCCCCCGGGGGGGCCAGGGATGGCGAGCAAGGCGCGGATTGCGCCGGGAGGCCTCGATGCTCACGCCGTTCCTGCTTGGATTCTGCTGCGTCATGGCCCTCGGGGGCGATCCCGAGGGGACCCCCGCGGGGGCTCCCAAGCCGCCTGTCGGGTTCCCCCACCCGCTGATCTCGGAGATCCTGTACGCCGTGCCCAAGGGCGACGGGGGCGACGCCAGCCAGGACGGGAAGCGATCGGCCACCGGCGACGAGTTCGTGGAGATCGTCAATCCCCATGACAAGCCCATCGCCCTGAAGGGCTACGTGATCTGCGACGCGCTGCCGCTGAAGGGTCCCGATTCGCGCCCCGCCAAGGTCGATCCGTCGAAGAAGTCGCCCGAGGGCGCCGGCGTGGAGAAGCCCAAGCGGTCGCAGGTGCGATTCGTCTTCCCCGATCTCACGCTCAAGCCGGGCGAGGTCGCGGTGGTCTTCAACGGGTTCGAGTCCTCGATCCCCGGGACGGTGGGGGATGAGAACGCGGCGGGCGCCAGGAACGAGAAGTTCGCCGGCGCGTACGTCTTCACCATGCGCATGAAGACCCAGTTCGCGTCGTTCGCCAACCAGGGCGATTGCGTCGCGCTCGTCGACCCCGACGGGCGCGGGGTCGAGTGCGTTCGCTGGGGCACGGCGGCCCAGGAGAAGAAGATCCCCGCGGCGGCGCTGGTGGAGGAGGCCCCCGAGTCGAACGGGAGCGTGCAGCGCGACAAGCCCTGGGGCAAGTTCGTGTCCCACCGTGACCTCGCGGGCGACGCGGGCAAGCTCGCGTGCAGCCCGGGGGTGTTCGAGCTCAAGCCCGTGTCCACGCCCGGCGCGGAGCCCCCGCCGGCGCCATCCGGCGAGCCCAAGGCGGAACCCAGGCCCGAGCCCAAGGCGAAGGGCAAGTCGAAGAAGTAGGCGCCCCCGGCAAGCGACGAGGGCGGCGAAGCCCGTGCCGCGCCGCCCTCGTCAACGTGAGTAGACCGAGGGTGCTGTCGTCAACAACCCTCCACGTAGCCCTGGATGAAATACAGCAAGTCGTCGAGGGTGATCGCGGCGTCGGGGCGGCCCGTGCCCGACCCGTCGTCGAGGTCGGCGCGCATGTCGCCGTCGAGCATCCAGTCGATGAAAGCGGTGAGGTCGACGCCGTCCACCAGCCCGTCGCGTCCCCCGCTGCCGGTGCCGTCGTCGACGTCGCCCGCGCACGGGGCGCGGAGGCGGAGGATGTAGGAGTCGTAGCCGCTTCCACCGGCCAGCCCGACAATCGTTCGACCGTCGGGCGCGAGGGCGACGGCAGTCGAAAGAATCCCAGGGGCGTGCCCGAGTTGCTCGCTGGCCACGGTTCGAAGCGGGCGTGTTCCGTTGTGGGAATCCCAGATGAAGACGCCGCCGGAGCCCACGCCGACAATGGTGCGCCCGTCCGCCGAGATGCCATAGGCACGCCCCTCACTCCCCGCGCCGGGAATGGCGGTGACGCCCTGCCCAAGCCTCAGCACAGCCGGAAAGAACCCTGAATCCGGGCTCGGCGCGGTCCCAACGATCACGGTTGCATCCGCGTTCGCACCCAGGGGCAGGAACCACGGCGCCATAAACTCCCGTCCCCGAGACGCCGACCAGCGATAACACGCCACGCTCGTGCCTTGCGCGGCGGGGCCCACGATGTACTCGCCCCCGAATGACGCGGCGGTCGGCCAGGTTCCCGAACCCTCGTTCCCGTCAAGGTTGTGCATGCCGAATTCGTCCCAGGTCAGAACGTGCATGCTGTTAGACGTCGAGCCCGGGTCGGGCGCGCTGCTGAAGCCCGCGATGACACGCCCGTTTCCCGAAACCACCGTGCCAACGTCGTTGTCAAGAACGCCGGGCAGACCGGGAAGCACGACCGCATCATGCCCGTCGATCCATGCCAAGGCGACCCTTGGGCTTGTGCCCCGACTACAGCCCGCGATCACCCGCCCATCCCACGACACGCCGTACGCGCGAGCGTACGGCAATTCCTGCCCTCCGGGGCCTCGAAGAACGTCTACACCGCTCGCGCGGGTCCAACGAACGGCAGCAGGGGGAAAAGAATTGGTTGTCCACCCCACGGCCGTGTCGCCGTCAGCGGACACGGCATTGAGTTGAACCCCCGGCACCACCACAAACGACGCCTCGCGCTGCGCGAACGCCGACCCGGCCAAAAACACAACCGCCGCGCACAAGGTAGTCCCCAAGCGAGCCATAGAACCTCCTTGCCCCGGACATAGGGGCTTACGCCCGGTTCTGGGGGGCGGTTGCGGACTGTTCTCGGAACTTGTGAATTTGGGGTAAAACCGCGCCGGAGAGCGCAGTTCTTGCCTGATGACCATGAGATCGTGTGCGCGGGGGGGCCGGACCGCCCGCGCGAAGGCGGCGCCTTGAACCGGCCTACTCCAGGGCGGCGGCGCCCGAGATGATCTCGGTGAGCTCGGTGGTGATCTGGGCCTGGCGGGCGCGGTTGAACTTGCGGGTGTAGAGCTTGCCCATCTTCCCCGCGTTATCCGTCGCCGCTTTCATCGCGATCATCCGCGCCACGTTCTCGCTCACGATCGCGTCGCTGAAGGCCTGGTACAGCACGGCCTTGACGGCGGCGGGGAGCAGCTCGGCCAGCAGGCCCGCCGCCCCGGGGCTGAACTCGTACTGGCGGGTCATCTTGCTGGGCTGGGCCTCCGTCTTGACGCGCGCCATGGCCGCGGCCTCGTCCGCCTTGAAGGGCAGGAGCTGCATGACGGTGGGGGCCTGGCGTCCGGCGGAGATGTACCGCATGTACACCACGCGCACGCTGGAGAACTCCCCGCTCGAGAATCGCCGGATGTAGTCCTCAGCCAGCGTGCGCACCTGGTCGTACGTCGGCTTGTCGCCAAAGGCGTGCTGGCGCGCCACCGGAATGCCCACGAACTTGAGGAAGCCCGCGCCCTTCTTGCCCACGAGCTCGACCACCCCCTCGCGGGCCCCGGGCGTGTTGCGGAAGAACGCCATGGCGGTGCGGAGCACGCCGCCGTTGTACGGCCCGCAGAGTCCGCGGTCGGACGTGATGATGAGGGTGAGGGGCTTGCCGCCCTTGGGGGTCTCGAGGAGGGGGTGCGAAACGCCCTCGGTGCTCCCGGCCAGGTCGCGGACGAGCTCGAAGATGGTCTCGGTGTAGGGCTTGCCCGCCTTGGCGCGCTGCTCGCTGGCCGCGAACTTCGCGGTGGCGATCATCTGCATCGTCTTGGTGATGCGGCGGATGTTGCCGACCGCCTTGATGCGCTTCTTGATCTCGCGGGTCTTGGCCATAGGGCCCCAAGATTAGGAGGCGAGGGGCGGATTGTCCCGGGGCCCGGGGGACGAGTCGCCGGATTCGGGGGATGTCCGGGGGCGGGGCCTGGCGCCGAAGAAAAGCGCCCGCGGGCCGAGGATCGCTCCCCAGCCCGCGGGCGTTTGCGTGCGCTCGCCTCCCGAGCGCCTGAGAGACCCCATCTCCCCGGAGCGTCAGAATCCGATGCGACCGATCACCACGAAGCCAGGGCGAACCACGTCGCAGCGCTGGCGCTGGTGGTGACGCCGCCAGTCCCAATGCCCGCGATGCCTGGGCTGCTCGCGAACGACGATCACGGGGCGATCGCAGTCACGCGGGGGGGCCGGGCGGTACCCGCGCCGGTCGTCGCAATCGCGTTCGCCGCGGTTGCCATGCGTGTTCCCGCCACCGGTGACCACGACCACGCGCTCATCGCGCTCCCGGCGCGGGGGCTCGCGGCGACCCTCGCCGGCCAGAGCCGCGGCGGGGCTCAGAACCAAGGCGGCCAACCCTGCAACCAAGAAGCTCTTGCCGAACATTGCTCGATCTCCTTTTCGCCGGGTGACCCGCCCCGAAGCCCACGCGGGAACCACGCGTCCCGCACTTGCCCGGCCCCCGGAGGGGCGCGTCCCCGACCCCAGAGCATTACGCACGAGCCGGCACAAAGTTTCTTAGTACTTACTTACTTTTATGGCCCTATAACTCGTTCGCCGCCGACCACGTTCGATTTTAGTCCGATAACATCATGAGGCGTCGCTTGCCCGCGATCAGCGGGTCTTTGCGGGCGTTGCCTTGGGCAGCGGGAACTGTTCGTCCAGAGCCGCGACGAAGGGGTCGTGGATGTCGGCCTCGAGCCCGGCGATACGGGCCTTTCGGAGGCAGGTGCGGGCCGGGTCGCCTCGGCCTTGGGCCTGGGCGATGACGGCGGCGGTCAGCCAGGCGGAGCTGGCCTGCGTCCGATTCGCGTGCGCGACGGCGGCCAGGAACAAGTCCTGGGCCTGGGCCTTGAGCCCCGCGGCTTCGAGGTCGAACGTCGAGCGCGCGATGAGCGGGTCGGTGTGGTAGATGCCGCGCACGACGGCGATGGCGTCCTCGGCGCGCTTGGCGCCCAGGAGGGTGAGGGCGAGCCAGCGCCGGGCGGCGCGGTCGCCGTCGTGCTTGGCCAGGTGGGCGCGCACGTGGGGCAGGGCGAGGGCGTACCGCCCGCGGGCCAGGGCCTCGCGCGCGAGCTGGTCGGGCGGGGTGGGCGGCGGGGGTTCGCCGTTGACCCAGCCCTCCGCCTTCTTTTTGGCCTCGATCTGCTCGCGGAGCATCTCCTGGGCCATGGATCCGGCGAGGCGCGGCGTGGCGTCGGCGCCGTCCATCGAGGTCTTCAGGGCATCGGTGGGCGTGAGCTGGATGGGCGGGGGGACGTAGGCGTCCACGGGCGCGAAGATGGGGATGCTCGGGCCGCTCGTGAGGCACGTGCGTTCAGCCCAGGGCGACGGGCACAGCACGGACCATCGGGGGAAGTGGGTCCGGTGGTAGGCGTGCCTGTAGAGATCGACCAGCTCGCGCAGGGCCCTGGGGTCGGTCGGGGGCGCGGGGCGGCGCGGGGGCCCGGGGTCGCGGATGATGGGGACATCGCGGGCCGGGGGCTGGGCCAGAAAGACCGCGGCAATCAGGACGGCTGGGCTGAGCATGTGCACCTCGGGGGCGAACCCGATTGGCCCCGTTCCCGCAAGAGTAATGGACGCACGGTACGGCGGAGCGGTTCCCTGGAAGGGCGAGATTGCGGGGTTCGTTCGGCATCGCGCCGGGCTAGCCTTGGCCATGAACGGATGGATGCTCCGCGTGCTGGCGTGCGTGCTGACGATGGTGACCCTGGGCGGGTGCGGCACGCCCGGGATGGCCCTGCGTTCGGCGCAGGGACGCGGCACGCTGGACCCGGATTTCACCACGCGCTGCTACATCCCCACCGACGACAAGGCCGGCGCGGACGTGTACCTGACCGACCTTCCTCCCGAGCTGTGGCGGTTGGACTCGGACCTTGCCGGAATCTCGGGGACGATCGTGCACGTGCACCTGTTCCTCCGGCCCAGGGCGGGCAAGACGCCCCAGGTCGAGACGGCGTCGAACCTGAACATCCGGTACGTGGTGATCGGTCGCGGCGCGGTGGGCGCGTACGCCGGGGGCGGGTTCCTGCTGCCCAGCGGGACGCCCGGCGACGAGACGTTCGGGGGGCGGATCGACCGCGCGTCGCTGCGCCTCGCGCGTGCGAGCGAGGGCTTCAAGGACCTGCTGGGCCCGTGCGAGCTCTCGGGGCGGTTCCGCGCCGAACGCAACGAGGCGGCGGCACGCCTGATCGAGGCGCGGATGGGGCAGGTGATGGAGATGGCGGGGACGAAGAAGTAGCGCCGGCGCGGCATGGGACCGATGGTCGCGACGCCGCCATGGGCGTCGCCCAAAGACACCGAGGGTTCGGAGCAACACTCGGCGGCCCAACGCATCGGTCAACGTCGGCGCCACGGGCCCCTGCCCGCTGCGAGTGATTCGCCGCTACCCTCCGCCCATGACCTTCTCCCCCCGTATCGACGAGACCCACAACGCCGCGCTCCAGTCCTGGGTCGAGTCCGCCAACGATCCCGCGACGGACTTTCCCATCCAGAACCTGCCGCTGACGTGCTTCGAGGCCAGCCACGACGGGCACACGCACGCCCACTACGCCACGATCATCGGTGACCAGGTGCTCGATGTGTCCATGCTCGTCGAGGCGGGGTACATCGGCATGGAGGAGGGGGACGAGCCCCTCGCCGAGGCCCTCGAATATCCCGCGGCCATGGGCCTGCTCGACGACGCCGACGCCCGCAAGTTGTGGCGCACCGTCCTGCAGCGGTTCCTGGGCATGGGCAATGCCGCGTCCGGGGGGCAGCAGATGCGCCGCCTGCGCCAGAAGGCCCTGCGCCCGCTGGCCGACACGACGCTCGTGCGTCCCATCGCCACGTTCAACTACACGGACTTCTACGCGTCGATCGACCATGCCGCGACCGTGGGCAGCATGTTCCGCCCCGACCACGCGCTGCTGCTCAACTACAGGTGGGTGCCCATCGGCTACCACGGACGCAACAGCTCCATCGTCGCCAGCGGCACGCCCATCCGCCGCCCCAGCGGACAGATCAGTCCGCCCGAGGGCCAGCCCGAAGCACCGCCGACGTTCGGCCCCTGCACGATGCTCGATTACGAGCTGGAGCTGGCCGCCGTCATCGGGCGCGGCAACGAGCTGGGCGAGACGATCCCCATCGCGAGCGCCCGCGAGCACCTCTTCGGGCTGTGCCTGCTCAACGACTGGTCGGCCCGCGACATCCAGAAGTGGGAGTACCAGCCGCTGGGCCCGTTCCTGGCCAAGAACTTCGCGACCACGACGTCGTGCGCGGTGGTGACGGTCGACGCGCTGGAGCCCTTCCGCTGCGCGGCGCGGGAGCGTTCCGGGGGCGACCCCAAGCCGCTCCCCTACCTCGCCGACGCCGAGGACCAGGCCCTGGGCGGGTTCGACATCACCTTGGAGGTCTACCTCCAGTCCGCCCAGATGCGCGAGCGCGGGCTCGCGCCGATGCGTCTCAGCCGCGGCAGCTTCAAGACCATGTACTGGACCTTTGCCCAGCTCATCGCGCACCACGCCAGCAACGGCTGCAACCTCCAGAGCGGGGACCTGCTGGGCAGCGGCACCATCAGCGGGCCCATGCCCGAGAGCCGCGGGTGCCTGCTCGAGCTGACGTGGCAGGGACGAGGGCCCGACGGCAAGCCCCTGCCGCGCCAGGCCCTGGAACTGCCCGGCGGGGAGAAGCGGATGTTCCTGCAGGACGGCGACCGCGTCTCGTTCCGAGCCTTCTGCGAGCGTGAGGGGTTCCGGCGCATCGGACTGGGCGCGTGCGAGGGGACGATCGTGGGGGGGTGATGTCCCCGCGGCTCAGCGCTGGCACAGCTTGGTGAGGAACTCGCCCTTGCGCCACGCGGGCAGGTCCGCCTTGATGATGCGCTCGGCGTCCTCGGGCTTCATGGTCCCCTCGGCGACGTACGCCGCCACCTCGCGCTTGGTCTCCTCGCGGTGCCTGGTCTGGGCGGTCTTTCGCAGCGCGTCGGCGATGACCGCGACGACGCCCACGCCCAGCCCGCCGGCGATGGCCACGAGCGGGATCACGTTTCCCAAATCACTGGCGCCAATGGTCAGCATCGCGCGTCCCTCCTCAGGCGTGCTCGCCCCCGGCCTTCATGAGCCGCTCGCCCTGCTCGGGCGTGATGCTCCCCTCGGCGATGTACGCCGCGATCTCGCGTCGCGACTTCTCCCGCGCGTGCGTCCGGATGACGTTCCCGATGGTCTTGATGGCGACGATCCCGACCACCATGGCGGCCAGGATCGCCGGGATCAGCACGCCCTCGTTGATGACCTCGCCCAGCATCAGCATCGCGGCAACTCCCCGGGGTTTCTCGACGCCCCGCCCGCCTCGGTATTGTTGGGACCCTGGGCCGCCGCGTTTCGGGAGGCCGCCCCGATCTCGAATGGAAGCCAAACACCCCAATCCGGCTCTGAGCAGCGTGGAACTGCGTGCCGTGGAACAGATCCTGCGACACTACGCCCAGGGCTGGTTCCCCATGGCCGACGACTCCACGCCCGAGATGGCGGTCCGCTGGGTCCAGCCCGAGGCGCGGGCCATCGTCCCCCTCGACGACCGGTTCACCATCGGTCGGTCCCTACGTGCCAAGGTGCGTACCCGGCGCTTCCGGGTCACGTCCGATCAGGCGTTCGAGCGCGTGATCCGCGCGTGCGCCCGCCCGCGGGCACGCGACACGGGGCGCTGGCTCAGCGAGGACATCGCCGGGGCCTTCGAGCTCCTCCACCGCGCCGGGTGCGCTCACAGCATCGAGGCGTGGCTCGCCCCCGGGGCGCCGGGCGAGCCCGAGCGGCTCGTCGGCGGGCTCTACGGGCTGGCGCAGGGCTCGGTGTTCTGCGGCGAGTCCATGTTCTGCCGGCCCGAGTTGGGCGGGACCGACGCCAGCAAGGTCTGCCTCGTCCATCTCGTCGCCCACCTGCGTCGGCGGGGCTTCACGCTCCTGGACGCCCAATTGAGCAACCCCCATACCGATCAGTTCGGCACGCACGAGATCCCGCGCGCCCGCTATCTCGCCCACCTGCGTGCGCACGTCCGCGACGAGATCGCGTGGTTGCCCTTCGAGCCGGAACTGCACGTTGCCGCGCTCGCCAGGGCCTGAACTCCGCGAGTTGCGATCAGATCCCGCGCTTCTCGCGGGCCAGGCGGACCTTCAGCTTCGCCAGCTCCACGTCGCGCCGGCGTTGCTCGGCCTCCGCGGGATCGAGCGCCTTGCGCCCCGTGGCGGCCTTCAGCTCCGCCTCCGCCTCGCCCAGCGTGAACGACTCCGCCGGCGTCGCACGCTCGGCCAGCACGATCAGCTGGTTGTCGGCCATGCGGACGAAGCCGCCGTCGAGGGCGAACCAGCGGCTGCCCCCTTCCGCGCCCTTCTCCTCGGGGAAGTCCAGGCGCAGCTCGCCCACGCCCAGGCGGGCCAGCAGCGGCGCCCGCCCCACCTGCACGCCCAGCAGGCCGTCCCACGCCGGAACGGACGCGTATACGACCTCGTCGTCGGCCAGCGAGGCGGCGGGGGTCACAACTCGACACTTGAAGGTCTTGGCGGCCAAGGGCTTGCTCCACGCCCTCCCGCTTTGGGAGGGGGCAATACTAGTCGCTTGAGAGGCATCGGTCCGCCCCTGGATGGGCCTCAATCGCGTCGTCCGGATCGGGTGTTTCGAGGGAGGAACCTGGCTCCTGCCCAGGGCGGGGACCGTGGCCCGCGATCCGCCATGCTCCGCTGCCACGGATACCCCCAAGCGCCGGCGGCGCACGATGCTCGGGAGTCTTCGGCGTCGCCTGGCCGAGGCGCGGCAGGTCGCGGGGATGAGCGACTGGACGAGGTTCCTTGTCGCCCAGGGTTGTTCACGCGGGCATGGGGTTCCCGCGGGCGCCGGTCGCTTGATGGTGACGCACCTGGCGAACGACCCGCGCCCGATCTTCATGCGTTTGCGATCGAGCGACTCGCGCGTCCTCACGGAAGTGCTGCTCTGGAACGAGTACGCCGAGCTCCTGGCGCACGTGCGGGGCGAGGTGCGCGGCATTCTCGACCTGGGGGCGAACGTCGGCATGTCGGTTCGGTATTGGCAGCGCCGATTCCCGGGCGCCAGGATCGTGGTCGTCGAGCCCCATCCCGGGAACCACGCGCTCAGCGTCCGCAATGCCAATACCGAGCCGCTCCCGCCGGGTGGTCCGGTGGAGGTGCTGCGGGCGGGCCCGGGGCGATTTGATTCGCACGTCCTCGACCGGGGCGAGATCGCGATCCTCGTTCTGGTGGAGCGCTCTTGACGCCGCGCGGGGCGCGTCGGCGCTAGGGCCACACACCGTGCACGCGCAGCCCGCGTCCGATCTGGGCGGCGGTATCTCCCTCGTGGTCGATGACCTCGGCACGCCAGCCGAGGCGCAGCGCCGATTCAACGTTCTCCACGAGGTCATCGAAGAACAGGATCTCCGCCCCGCGGAATCCCGTCGCGTGCTCGAAGGCGCGGTAGATCTCCTCCCCCGGCTTGGCCAGGCCCAGCAGGTGGCTGGCGTGGCGGTATCGCAGCAGGAGCGGCGTAGGAAAGTCTGGCTCTCGCCCCGCCAGGGGGAGGTGCCGGCGCCAATGCGCCGCGTTCGTGTTCGAGAGCAGCCCCGTCTCCACGCCGGGCGTTCGGACCAGGCGCTCCACCACGGCGCGCACGCCCGGGTATTCATCGATGAGCCATCGCTCGTGGATGCGGCGCAGCTCGTCGAGCGTGTACGCACCGGCGACCGCCTCGCGCAGACGGGCGAAGAACGTCCCCTCGTCGATGCGCCCGACCTGGAACTCCATCGACGCGCGGCGTCGCGCCGTCACCGCCCCCGGCGAGTCGCTGCCCGCTCGCACCGCCAGCCCCGCCGCGGCACACCCCGCGTCCCACGTGCGGTGGTGGCGAAGAAGCACCCCGCCCCAGTCGAAGCAGACCAGCCGGACCCGCGCGCTCCTCGATCCGCCCTGCTCGCCGCGCACGTCCATCTCACTCCTCCTCGTCCTCATCGGGAGACGCCGCCGCGTTCTTCATGATTTCCGGCAGCACCGCCGTCGCGAACGCTCCCCGCGGCAGGTCGAACGCGACGCGGATGTACGCCCCGTGCTCGTCCACCCCGCCCTCCACGTCGGTGTTCGTCAGCGGCACGCGGAGCGGGCGGCGCTTCCCATCCACCAGGTGGGGCGATCGCTCGCCGAACGCCGCCAGGTGCTCGACCGTCACCGAGTGCTCGCGCAGGGCCGCCACCTCGACCTCGTCGACGGGCCCGGCGGCCCGCGTCATTCGCCCGCCCCACATCGGGCCCGAGGGGCTGACCTCGAGGCGTGCCAGGCGCTCGCGCGTCGCGGGATCGACCGCGAGCGTCTCGTCGACGGCGAACACGGCGCCGCTGTCGTGCTTGAAGGCGAGGTCCCCGGGCGCCAGGGTCGCCAGCGTCCCCGCCGCGAGCCGCTGGTCCAGGACCGTGTTGAACACCGCCGACTGGAAGGCGGAGAGATAGAACCGCTGGAGTTGCATGTCGATCGCGTACGCCGCCCGTTTGAAGGGCTTGCCCCGGATCAGTTCGCGCAGCAGGGCGCGTTCGGCCCGCGCGGGGCGGGGAAACGCCTCGAGCGCCTCCACCAGCCGCCCCGCCGCGTAGTGCGCCCTCGCCTGGGCGTTGATGCCCGGGCCGCGGGCGCAGGGGCCCAGCAGCAGGGCGGCCACTCGCTCGAAATCCCCCGAGATGAACGCCGATCCGACGAGGTGGTTGTTGCCCAGCATCCCGAACCGCTGCTCGCCGACGCGATTGGGGACGCCGTCGCGCTCCAGGCGATCGAGCACGGCCTTGGCGTGTCGCACGCCCGCGAAGTCCACGCCGCGGATCCGGATCGAGAACCGATTGCCCTTGAGGTGCCCGGGGCGGAGCTTGTTGGCGTGGCGATCCGCCCAGAGCACCTCCATCCGATCGTGGCGGATGGCGGGGAAGTCCTCGACCTTCCTGCCCGGAACGTGGATGGACGCCACCTGGCGCGTGACCGCGTGCTTGTCCTTCAGCCCGGCGCACCCGACGTCGATGCGGCGCACGCCGAAGTGGTGCGACAGCACTTCCACCATCTCCATCGTGGACAGCCCGCGCTTCTGGACGAGCAGGTAGATGTGCTCGCCGCTCCCGGAGGGCTCGTAGGCGGGGATCTCGTCGACCAGGAAGTCCTCGGGGCGATCGCGGATCCGGCCGCCCGTGCCGGGGATGTCCGCCGTCAGGTATCGGCGCGGCGCGGCGTGCGGATCGGAGCCCGCTGCCTCGCGCTCATCATCCGGCGCCGCCTCGCCCACGGGCCTACTGCTCCTCGCTCATCGCCGAGTCCAGCACGTGCTCGGCCACGTAGATGGGCACGTCGCCGGCGATTCCCAGCGCGATCGCGTCGCTGGGGCGCGAGTCGACGTGCACCAGGTCGCCCGCTTTGACCCGGACGTCCAGCGTCGCGAAGAAGGTGTGCTCCGCGAGGTCGTTGATGGTGATCGATTCGAGTTTGCCCCCCAGCTTCTCGATGACGCTGGCCAGCAGGTCGTGCGTCTGGGGGCGCTTGACCTGGATTCCCTTGAGCCGCCGCTCGATCGCGTGGGCCTCGGGCAGCCCGATCACGATGGGGAACGTACGTCCCTTGCCGTCCTCGCCCTGGGCCGCCGGGCCCGCCAGGGCTTCGCGCAGCTCGATGATCTGCATGTCGTTGAGCTCGCGGATCAGGATGCGGGACAGTTCCATCCTCACGGGCATGACCATTCCCTCCGCCGACGATGGTAGCTCGCGGTACGCCGGGACCGGCAGGTCGGGGTGGCCTCGGGCTCACCCCTTCCTGTTCCGTCCGCGCCGCCCGCCGGTTCCGTCCCTCTGGACATCGACCCGCGTTCCCAGCTCGTCCAGCAGCTCCGCGGGCGCTCCGATATCCGCCACCACGACCCTTCCCGCCAGCCCGCGGCCCGACGCCGTCAGCAGCCCGGGCTTGAGCCCCGCGAAGGTCACCGTCACGTCCGCCCGCACCGCCGCTCCCAGCGCCTCCCCGCGATCGCAGTCCATCCCCGACGGCACATCCACCGCCAGCACCGCGCTCCCGCGCGCCCGCAGGGCGTTGATCGCGTCGATCGCCTCCCGAGCCATGCCCTCCACCTCCCGATCCAGCCCCGTTCCCAGGAGCGCGTCGACCACCAGGTGCGGGACGCCCCGGCCCACCAGCGCCATCCCCCGTCCCACGCCCCCTTCGCGCACGGCCGCCCGCGCCAGGCCCATCCGGCGCACGACGCCCCAGTGCACGCGAGCGTCCGCGGTCAGGTCCTGGGCCGCGCCCACCAGCACCACGCCCACGACCGCCCCGGCGTTGTGCAGGTGGCGTGCCATCGCCAGCCCGTCCCCTCCGTTGTTTCCCCGCCCGCACACGATCAGCACGCGCTTCCCACCGAAGCTCTCGAGCATCTCGACCGCGACGTCCGCGCCGTGGCGGGCCGCGTTTTCCATCAGCACGATCGACGGAATCCCGAATCGCTCGATCGCCCGGCGATCGAGCTCACGCACCTGGCGTCGGCCGAGGACAAACACACTGTGGACGCTTGTCTTGCCCATGCGGGGCCTCCGTTTCCGTCCAGAACCCGAATCCGCCCCGCAGCGTACCACCCATATCGTTCCGCGCACTCCGGAAGCACCCATGGCGGGCGACTCGATTCCAATCCGCACGTACGCGCTGGCGCTCGTGCTCAGCCTGCTGGCCAATGTCGGCATGGTGGGGTCGATGGCCACACTGGGCAAGGCGCCGCGTGCCCTCGCCGGGGTTGAACTTTCCTCCCAGCCCATTTCCATCATCATCCCCGAGACCAGCCCCCAGCCCGCCGACGCGGGTTCGGCGCCCCAGGAGCCGCCGCTCAACCGGGGCGACGCCGTGGCGCCCGCGCCGCCTGAGCCCGTCGCTCCCATCGAGCCCCCGCAAGACGAGCTCTCCGTCAAGCTCGGCAATCCCGATGCGCCCGAGTCATCGTCCAAGGTGTGGCTGGGCGTCAACACCAATCCGACGCCGGGCGGACGCCGCGCCTCGGTCGATCAGGCCCAGTTCCAACCCGGGCGCCCCGGGCAGCCGGGTCAGGACGCGCCCGAGCCCGAGCCGCCCCAGGATGCCCCGGCGCCCCAGCTCGAACCTGCGCCGGGGTCTCCCTCGTCCGAGGCACCGCCGACCCCTCCTGCGCAGAGCGACCCAACCCCGCCTTCCCCTCCTGCCGCCGAAGACTCTGGAGTGGGTCCGTTGATGCCGCGAGAGCCATTGCCCGAGCAGCCCGAGCGCAAGGCCGAAACGCGGCAATCACCCGAGCCGGCCCAGCCGGACAGGTCGCCCTCGCCGCAGCCCACCTCCAAGCTCGCTCGCCTCCCGACGTCGCCCAAGCCCAACCCCGCCTCGGGCGAAGGCGGGCTTGGTGACGAGCGCGAGTCCGACGCCTTCACCATCGCCGAGACGATGGACTATCGCCCAGGGCGCCCCCTGGCCGGGCGTGGGCTCAAGATCATCACGGTGCGCCCCGTCTATTCCCTGGCGACCCTGGCCGTACGCAGCCCGCGCGTGGCGCTGGTGCGCATCGTGTTTGGGCGCGAGGGGAAGGTCCTGCGGGCCTCGTTCGTCGATGGTCGCGACGCCGGTCACCGCGACTTCAACGAGCCGTTGATGGACGCCGTGCACCGCTGGCGTGCCGAGGGTTCGCAACTCCTCAAGCTGCCCCAGGACAGGCCCAATGCGGGGCTCGCGGTCACCATCCGCTTCGAGATGTTCTGATTCGCTCCGTGCCCGGTGAGGGCAATACCCTAGTCCCATGCGGGCAGCGGCCCTCATCCTCCCCCTGGCGGCCTGGGCCGCGCTGACCTGGGCGCAAGCCCCGCCCAGCGCCCAGCGTGCCCGCCCGGCCCCGGCGCGAAGCGCCGCGCCGAGCCCGGTGGGCGTGCCGGCGGCCGCCGCGACTCGCCCCGCCTCTCCGCCGGCGACCGAAGCCTCGCCGCGCCTCACGCCCGTCGAGCCCGGCACGCGCGACGCCTCGCCCCTGGGCGCCAGCCTGCGCCGCCTCGACCTCGACCTGCGCGTTCCAACCGGCTTCGATCGTGTGTACGCGGTCACGCCCCCGGCCGCGCTCGACGCCGGGCTCGGGCTCGACGCCGGGCTGCTCGTGGGCGGCTCGTCGTTTTCGAACGTGGGCGCTCACTGGTTTGCGCGGATGAGCGGCGGGCTGATGGCCCTGTTCCCTCGCTCGACCTACACACCCACTCCCGAGGGGGTCGTGACCGACGTGCCCGCGGGAACCGTCTATTTCCTGGGCACGCCCAGCGTCGCCGCGCTCGCCCGCGCCACGCGCGGGACCTTCCTGCCCGCGGGGACCGCGGCCATGCCGCGCCTCCGCGTGGATCTTTCCGCGCAGCGGGCCCTGGGTGCGGCACCCGTCGCCGACGCCCCGGCTTCCCCAGACGAACGGTCGCTGCTGGACGACGCCGTGTATCGCCGGCGCCGGCTCACCGAGTTGCTCTCGCGCGCCCAGCAGGCGAGCCACGCCCCGGAGCCGCCCCGGCGTTGAGCAAGCCCGCCGCGCCGGGGTGAGTGGAGCAGGTTCCCCGGGCGCGGCTCAGCGCTTGTCGGGCTGCTCACCCGCGATGCTGGTGCGCATGTCCGTGTCCGCCTGCACGTTGCGCATGCGGTAGTAGTCCATGAAGCCCATCCGGCCGGTGCGCATGGCCTCGGCGATGGCCTTGGGGATCTCGGCCTCGGCGAGGACCACCGCGGCCCGGTTCTGCTGCTCCATCGCCTTGAACTCCTGCTCCTGCGCCACGGCCAGGGCGCGGCGCTTCTCGGCCTCGGCCTGGGCCATCTGCTTGTCGGCGTTGGCTTGGTCCTCACGCAGCTTGGCGCCGATGTTGTCGCCCACGTCGATGTCGGCGATGTCGATCGACAGGATCTCGTACGCCGTCCCCGCGTCCAGCCCGGACTCCATCACGGTGCGGCTGATCTGGTCGGGGTTCTCCAGCACGTGCTTGTGGTCCTCGGCCGAGCCGATGGTGGAGACGATGCCCTGGCCCACGCGGGCGATGATGGTCTCCTCGGTGGCGCCGCCGACGAGGCGGGCGATGTTGGTCCGCACGGTCACGCGCGCCTTGGCCTTGAGCTGGATCCCGTTCTTGGCCACGGCGTCGATCGTCGGGCGCGGCCCGCTGGGCGCGGGGCAGTCGATGACCTTGGGGTTCACGCTGGTGTGGACGGCCTCGAGGATGTCGCGTCCGGCCAGGTCGATGGCCGTGGCGATGTTCCAGGGCAGGTCGATCTTGGCGCCGCGGGCCGCGATCATGGCGCTGACCACGTTGCTCACCCGCCCGCCCGCGAGGTAATGCGTCTCGATCAGGTTGGTCGAGATGTCCATCCCGCTCTTGACCGCCCGGATGCGGTTGATCACCACCGTCCGGATGTCCACCTTGCGCAGCTTCATCCCCACCATGTCCCACAGCCCCACCCGCGCGTTGGACGTCAGCGCCTGGATGTACAGGCTCACGAACTGCCACAGGAAGATGAACAGGAAGAACAGGACGAGGGCGGCCGCGCCGATGATGATGTACAGCATCGTCGAGAACCCGCCCGCGCCCCCCGGGCCCTGGGCCAAGGCCACCGACGTGCTCCCCGCCAGCGCGGCCAGTGCGATCGAGTCCTGCGTGCGCATCGCGTCACTCCTGGAGATCGGATGGCGCGAGCCTCGCGCCCGCGCCGTCCCGACGTGACGCCAGTATAGAGGTAGCGAGCCCCGTGTGCGGGGGGCTCAGGCCAGGGGGCGCACCTTGATCTGGGCCCCCTCGACCACGCTCACGCGCACCCGCTGGCCCGAGGGCACGAACCGCGTCTCGCTGATCGCGTCGTACCGCTTCCCGTCGATCTCCACCACCCCCAGCGGGCGCAGGTCCGTCAGCACCACGCCCTCCTTGCCCACCATCGCCAGCCAGCGCCGTCGCTCCGCCTCTTCCTCGCCCGCCTTCCGCGCCGCCTCCTCCTCGGTGGGAACCCCGATGATCCGGCGTCCCACCGGGGTGTGGGGCCACATCTTGATCATCCCGATCACGATGAGCGGGCCCAGGATGAGCGATCCCAGGAGCGTCGAGGGCCCCCAGTACGTGTCGCCCTGGCGGTCGTAGAGGAACAGGCACACGATCCCGGCGATCAGCGACAGGCCCGCCGCCAGGCTCAGGGCGCCCCCGCTGGGCAACAGCACGTCCAGCAACAGCAGGACCAGCGACGCCGCCACCAGGCCCATGCCCCACACCAGATAGCTGTCCATCCGCGCCCTCCGTGCCCCGACATGACGCTAGGCCAGGGCCTCGACCCCGATCCGGAACGGCGTCACGCTGGTCACCCGCACCCTGGCCCCCGCGGGCAGGAAACCGAAATCCGCCACCGCGTCGAGCACCTGCTCGCCCACCTGCACCTTGCCCGCCGGACGCAGCGGGGTCAGTGCCACCCCGGCATCGCCCGCGCGGACCGGCAGGGCCGGCTCCTCCATGGCCTGGAGGATCGAGCCGGGCTCCTCCTCGCCCGAGGCGTCGCGCAGCACCAGGCGGTTGAGCATGGGCAGGGACGTGATGTTCTTGGCCACGTAGTAGATCGCCACGGCGGCGGTGAACAACGCGCCCAGGAAGGTGGACATGTTCCACAGCAACCGGCGCTGCTCGTGCTCGCTGTCGGGGAAGAGGCTCCCCCCGCCGATGAACGCCCCGATCAGTCCCGCGAACAGGAGCAGCATCCCCAGCACCCCGGCCACGCCGAAGCCGGGGATGACGAACACCTCCAGGGCCAGCAGCAGCATCCCCAGCATGATCGCCGCGACCATCCACCACGCCGCCATCCCGATCAGCAGGGGCGGGCCCAGCAACAGGGCCAGGGCCGCGACGGCGACGACGCCCGGCAGGGTCACGCCCGGGTGCGTCATCTCCACGAACAGGGCCACGAAGAAGACCACCAGAAGCACGCCCCGCGCGATGGGGTGCGTCAGGAACTGCACCAGCCCCTCGGACCACGACCGGTCCAGGCGCCGGATCTGCTTGGCCCCGAAGAACGCACGCAGGTCCTCGTCGTGGCGGATCGGGACCACCACCGGTTTGCCGGTCGCGTCCTGCACGGTCGCGTTGGCCGCCAGCCCATAGCGCACGGCGTCCGCCGTGTAGAAGAGCGCCGCCCCCGTCCCGTTGGTCACGCGGTCGATCAGTTTCCACTGGCCCCGATCGGCCTCGGTGAGGCGCGGCCTCCTGCTCGCGGGCAGGGCGCCCGCCTGCTGCACGATCTCGTTGGTGCTCACTCCCTGCAGCTTGGTCGATCCGCCCGGGAGCGTTACCCCGTCGCCGGTCTTGCCCGGCGTGTCCAGCGGGCCCGACGCGGCCGGGGCCGATCCGCCCGCGAGCGTCGCCGGCGAATCGGGGTTTTCGCCCGGGAAGAGCAGCTCGAACTCGTGGCGATCGATGGCCATGCGCACGCCCGTGTGCGCGTGCTCCACCCACCACAGCGAGAGGTCGTTGAGGATAATCGCCTGGACCAGGAACTCGTCGCGCTGGTAGCGTCCGAAGGCCTCGTTGTGCCGCCGCGCCGAGTCGAGCACGTTGCCCAGCAGCGGGGGCAGGACCTTGCGTGCCAGTTCCTTGGGGTCGATCGTGCCCATGCGCGACAGCACGGGATTCACCGCGATGGGCATGGCGTCGCCCAGGCGGGCCGGGTCGTTCATCACGATCTCGCGGCAGGCCAGGGCCAGGATCGCCCCCCCGCTGTACGCGTCGCGATTCACCCACGCCACCGTGTTCGTGATCGGGCCCTGCTTGATCAGGTCGCACATGGAGTTCACGACCATCACATCCCCGCCGGGCGTGTTGATCTCGAACACCAGCGCGTCGACCCCGGCGCGCTCCGCCAGCGTCATCCGGCGTTGCACGCTCTCGTACATCCACCGGTCGATCTCGCCCTCCACCGTGATCACCACCACCCGCGAGGCCTGGCGATAGCTCGGCACCGCCAGCCCGTCGGCCCGGGCCCGCGGCGACGGCCACAGCGCCGCCAGGAGCGCCGCCACCCACCCCATCCACGCCATGATCTGTCGCCCGGTCCCTTGCACGGATGACTATATGGGAAGACGTGCCGCGGAGATTCGGCGTGGTCCGTGCCTCCGCGGGCGCCCTCGGGCGATCCCCAACCCGCCGGCACGGCGCGCCTAGGGGGTCTCCTGTTCCACCGCCCATTCCATCCCGCCGTTGCGGCAGTCGATGTGCACCGCGAAGAACCCGGGGCGGCTCTTCTTCGCCGGCCCGCTCGCGGCACCCTGGCTCACGCCTGGGGCTCGCTCACTCGACTCCGCCCTGCGCATGAGCGGCCAGATGATTCGCCGGTCCGAATCGGGGATGGGCAGGGCGTCGATCTCCTCGCGCCGGAACCAGTCCAAACGCCCCTCGTCCATCTCCCGCGGCTCGACCCACACCGGCCCCAGCACGCGATAGATGAACATCAGCCAGTGCCCGCGCCCCTCGAACTCGCACTCGCTGACCAGCCCGATCAGGTGCAGGCGATCGATGGGCACGTCCAGCCCCGCTTCCTCCATGATCTCCCGGCGGGCGCACTGGGCCGGGCTCTCGCCCCGGAACACGTCGAGCTTGCCCCCGATGGGGCTGCACAACCCCTTGTTGGGCTCCTTCTTGCGATGCAGCAGGAGCACCCGCTCGTCCTTGTCGCGCAGGTCGCACAGGCATGCGATGCGGTAGGGCTTCACGGGGTTGGAACCGTGCACGTCGTGGCTGGAACTCATGGCGGAGCGTATCGAGCCGGCGACGGGCCCGGTCACGGACCCCGGTCCCGGGCGGATTCCGCGACCGGCTTCCGGATTCGGGAGTACCATTGGACGAATCAGTCCGTTGGGCTCCGCTCGGGGGCCGTCAACCGGCCAACGCCGGAGGAAAGACAGCATGCGTCTGATCGTCGCGCTCGTGGCCGCCGCCGGCCTGGCCACTCCCGCCCTCGCCCAGATCACCTCCATCATCCAGGAGGCATCGATCGACGGCGGGAACACCTGGAACTCGTCCGTCAACGCCATGCCGGGTTCAACGGTGCAGGTACGCGTTCGCGCCACGCTGACGGGCGCAACCTCGCTCGGGCTGACCGGGTTCACCTTCCAGCCCCTGCTCTCCAACTGGCGCGCCGACCTGGGCGATGTCCGCGTGCCCTTCACCTTCCCGGGCCTGAGCAGCACGATCGGCCCCACCTATGGCCTGCCGCTCACGGAAACGTCCTTCAACGGGCGTCACGTGGCGGATCAACCGGGCAACACCGGGCGGATCTTCCCTATGGGCGCCGCGGGAATGCTCCCCGCCTCAGCCAGCGGACTGCTCACGTCCTTCAACGACCCGGGAAACGTGCTGCGTTTCGCGGGCTCGAAGAACACGACGGCGACCACGAACATCGCCTGGGGCGTGAATCTCTCGCAGTGGCCCCCAGTCTACATGGGCACGAGCTTCGACTCGCGCCTGGACCTGACCGTCTTCAAGTATGCCGTGCAGTTGTCCACCGATCCCACCGCGCGCGACCTGCACACCTCGGCTCCGGCGTCATACTTCAGCGCGGGCCATGTCATCTACTGGTACACGCTGGCCAACGGGCTGGATCCCCTGCGCACCCCGGCCTCGGCCGCCGTCTTCCAGGATGCGACGATCCACGTCCCCGCGCCGGGCGCGTGGGCGGCCCTCGCGGGCGTGCTCGGCGCCAACGCCGTCCGGCGCCGTCGCGCCGGCGCCACCTCGCCCCGCTGACCTTCGCCCTCACGGCCGGCGGGCGGATCGCGAGTCGGATCGAGTTCACGCGCGATCAGTCGCGGAGACGTGATACGCTGCTCCGTGCCCGGCGAGCGCGACCAGCCCAGCCCGCGAAAGCAACCTCGCTCCGCCAGCGCCCCGGACGCTCCTCCCCAGGGCGGGTCGTCCGCGGGCGGTGCGCCGTTCGCTCTCACCACCCCCCTCAACAAGGTCCTCTCGCCCAAGGCCACCCGGGATCTCAGGACCCTCGGGCTCACCAACGTCGGCCGGCTGGTGGCCTACCTGCCCATGCGCCACGAGTTCCAGGCCGCCGAGGCGCGCATCGCCGATCTCGTCCTGGACCAGATTGTGTCGGCCCGCGGGCTGGTGACGGCCACGCGGGTCTCTGGACGCGGCGCCCGCTCTCGCTTCCAGGCGGTCGTCACCGATGACAGCGGACGCCTCGACGTCACCTGGTTCCACGGCGCGTACCTGAAGGACCGCGTCCGCCCAGGGGTGCGCGTGCGTCTGCAGGGCAAGCTCACGCGGTACGGCCCGCTGCTGGAGCTGGCCAACCCGCGCGTCGAGGTCCTGCCCGAGGTCGGCGATGAGCCCCAGGCCCGCGCCGAGCGCCTGCGCCCCGTCTACCCCGCCAGCGAGATCATCAACTCGCACCGCATCGAGCAGGCCGTCGAGCGCGTGCTCGACGCCGCCCTGGGCCTCATCGACGATCACCTGCCCGAGGCGTTCCGGCGCGAGCGCGGGCTCGTGGCCCTGGGCGAGGCCTACCGGATGATGCACCGCCCCGCGACGATGGAGGAGGTCGGCGCCGCGCGCCGACGCCTGGCCTACGACGAGCTGCTCCTGCTCCAGCTGGGCGTGCATATGAAGCGGGCCCACCTGCGCCGCGCTCTGAAGGCCCCCGCCCTGCGCTTGACGCCGTGCGCGATCTGGCCCAGGACCTCCAGCGCGCCACGCCCACCAACCGCCTCATCCAAGGCGACGTGGGCAGCGGCAAGACGGTCGTGGCGCTCTACGCGATGCTGCTGGCCGTCGCCGACAAGCACCAGGCGATGCTCATGGCGCCCACGGAGCTGCTGGCCGAGCAGCATCTGGGCTCGATCTCCCGCGCGCTGGCGGGCTCGCGCGTGCGCGTGGAGCTGCTCACGGGTTCGACGCCCGGCGCCGAGCGCGCCCGCATCCTCGCGGGCCTGGCTCGCGGCACCGTGGACATCCTCATCGGCACCCACGCCGTCCTGGGCGACGGCGTCGTCTTCAAGAGCCTGGGCGTCGCGGTCGTGGACGAGCAGCACCGCTTCGGCGTCTCCCAGCGCGCGATCCTCCGCGAGCGCGGCACCGGCGCCGCGGCCGCCGGAGACACCGCCACGCCCCACGTCGTCGTGATGACCGCCACACCCATCCCGCGCTCCCTGGCCCTCACGCTCTTCGGCGACCTGGACATCAGCGTCATCAAGGGCCTGCCCCCGGGGCGGCGCGCCATCGCCACGCACTGGTGGGGAATGAACCGGCGCGACGAGGCCTACGCGATCGTGCGCCAGCGGCTGGAGCGCGGCGAGCAGGCCTACATCGTCGCGCCCGCCATCGGCGACGATGGAGCTGTTGAGCCGCTCCAGACCGGAGGCGCGGAGAACGCCCCAGAGGAAGGGGACGGAGGCGAATCCGGCACGCGGCCCGCCCCGTCCCCGGCCCCGCCGGGTTCCTCCGTGGGCCGCGGTGCCCCCGCGGTGAGTTTCACCCCGGGGGGCGCGGGCGGGTCCGGAGCGCCGATCCGCGACGTGCTGGGGCTGCTCAAGGAGCTGGAGCACGGGCCGCTCAAGGGCTTGCGCCTGGCGACCCTGCACGGGCAGCTCAAGCGCGACCAGCGCGACAAGATCATGGCGCGATTCCGCGCCGGCGAGATCCAGGCCCTCGTCGCGACGACCGTGATCGAGGTCGGGGTCGACGTGCCCAACGCCGGCGTGATGGTCGTCGAGCAGGCCGACCGCTTCGGGCTCGCCCAGCTCCACCAGCTCCGCGGGCGCGTGGGGCGAGGCCACCGGGATTCGGAGTGCTATTTCCTGGCCGACCCGGCGACCGAGGACGGCGCGGCGCGCCTTCGCGTGATGGAAACCACGACCGACGGGTTCGTGCTCGCCGAGGAGGACCTGGCCATCCGCGGTCCCGGCGAGGTCTTCGGCACGCGCCAGAGCGGGCTGCCCCCGTTCAAGGTTGCCGACCTGGCCAAGGACCTGGACCTGCTGGGGATGGCGCGGCGCGACGCCGCCGAGTGGATCGACCGCTCGCCCACGCTCTCGGGCCAGGACGAGGGCGTGCTCCTGCGCCGCGTGCGCAAGACCCACGGCGAGGCGCTGGGGCTGGCGGACGTGGGGTGAGTTGCGAAGCGGGGCGGCTCAGAGGTCCCGCACGTCGAGGGGGCGATTCGGCGCGCTCAATCCCAGCCGCACGCACAGCTCGTGCATCTGCTCGGCGTCGCGTCGCGTGAACGCGCCGACCTGGAAGCTGTCCGCGTCGAGCACCGCGTCGCAGTGCCCCGCGGGATCCAGCAGCGGCACGACCAGCTCGCTGCGGTCGCGCGGATCGCAGGCGATGTACCCCGCGCCCAGAGCGCCCACGTCCCGCACCACCCACGCGCACCGCTCGCGCCAGGACCGCCCGCACATCCCGTGCAGCCCGATGGGCGAGCACGCCGGCTTGGGCTCGCGGCAGGCCAGGGTCATCTCGGCGGCGTCCGGGGCCTTGGTGTAGAAGCCGACCCAGGAGAGGAGCCCTCGCGAGGGGCTCGCGGGGTCCGCCTCGCCGAACGCGCTCCAGAGCAACTCGACGGCCCGGCGCATCGCCGCGCCCCGATCGCCCAGGGGCGCCGCGGCGTGCAGCAGCGGCGCGTAGTCGCGGAGCACGGGCGAGTTCGTCTCGCCCGGGCGTGATGGTCGAATGTCGGAGCTCACCGCGCCTACAGCGTCGCGCTGGTGTAGGGCAGCAGGGCCATGAAGCGGGCCCGCTTGATGGCCTGGGAGATCAGCCGCTGCTCGCGCGCCGACGCCCCCAGGCGCTTGCGCCCCAGGATCTTGCCGTTGGGGCTCATCATGCGGCGGAGGTTCTCCACGTCCTTCCAGTCCACAAACACGTTGCCGGTCTCGCTGACGTGGGCCACGCGGGCGCGGGGGGTGGGGGAAAATCGCTGGAACTTGCTCATGGGTTCTCCGCCGCGGACATCGTGCCGCGGGTCGTCCTGGGCTTGCCCGCTCCGCCCTTCGCAACAGCGCGAAGCGGGACCGGGCGACGAATCGCAGGGGCAACGTTACGCGCGCACGCGACGCAGGTCCACGCGATCCGGCGGCGTGTTAGGCGGATGGTCGGCAGCGGCAGGTGTCCAACGCCAGGCCCCCCGGGCCCCTCGCCAGCACCAGCAGCGCCATCACGATCAGGACCGCGTTGCGGGCGATATGGCAGGGCCCGACGACCTTGCCGCACGGGAACTCGAACTTCCCGAAGCACCCGCACGAGACATCCAGGTTGCGGGCCAGGACCGAGAGGATGCCGCCCAGGAAGACGCCCAGCAGCAGCGTCAGGACCAGCGCCGCCGATCGCGTCCAGAGCCCGAGGATCAGCAGCACGCCGCAGAGCATCTCCGTCCAGGGCACGACGAACGTGGCCAGGTAGTTCAGGTGGTCCGCCGCCGGAGGGAAGACCTTGAACGCCAGCACGCTGTTGGCGAAGTCCTGCGGGTGCGCGAGTTTCAGGCTCGCGGCCAGCACGAACAACCCGCCCAGGACGAGCCGGAGCACGAGCATCGCGGGGCCGGGGCGGGATTGTGGTGGGGTCGTGTCCATCGGCGAGGGGATCAGAGCGGCCCGGTCATCACGGGCTTGCTGGCGAGTTTCCAGGCCGGGAAACCATCCTGGACGATGTGGATCCGGGTGAACCCCAGTTGCTGCAGGACCTTGGCGACGTTCTCGGAAGCGTCGCAGTCGCCCCCGCCGCAGTACACCACGACTTGCTCGTCGCGGAACGGCACCAGGTCCGGCGCGCGCCCCATGACCTGGTCCGACGTGATGTTCCACGCCCCCGGGATGTGCCCCTCCTCGAAGTCCGCCTTCTCGCGGGCGTCGATGAACTTCACGCCCTGGGCGTGCAGCGCGGCCGCCTGCTCGATCGTGAGGTCGATGCCCGGCGGGGTCAATGGCCCCGCGGGCTGGGTGATGCCCGGCGGCGGACCGATACCGCCAGCAGGCGTGGGTTGGGTTGGCGTCTGCGGGCCGGGCGCGGGGCGAGGAGGATCAGCGCTCAACGGTGCCGTCCGGTCCATGCGGAGCTTGACCGGGGCCAGCACGGAGTGGCCCGCGCCCACGAGCACCGCCGCCAGCGCGATCGTCGCCGCTCGCCCCAGCAACCGCCCCCGAATTTCGCACGACGCTCCAGCGCTCATCGCGAGTTACTTCTTGACCGGCACGGGCGCGGGCTGCGCGGGCTGGGCGATCATCGGCCCGCCGGCGGGGCCCACCGGGTTGGCCTTGAAACCCTGGCCCGCGCCCGGGGCGCCCTGCGCCTGGCTCATCCCGAAGTACCCGAGCTTGATCGTCTCCTCGCCGGCGATGTCCGTGGTCAGGATCACGTCGCCCTGCACCGGCGCCTGCGACGCGGGCGCCATGCCCTTGAGCGTCACGCTGTACGAGGTCTTCTGGTCGTTGTCGGCCTTGACCTCCACGCTGGCCTCGTGGGCTACGGCCCCGGCCATGGGCACCACCTTCGCCTCCTTGATGGAGAAGGCCTTGCCGTCGCGGTGACGCAGCACCGAGACCACCGAGAACGGCTGGCCCGTGGGGATCATGTTCAGGTAGAACTTCGAGGGCGACGCGATCACCTCGCCCGTCACCTCCACGAACGTCTGCACGTTCTGGATGTACTTGGGGTCCGACGTGCGGATCGTGACCATCGCCTGGGCCATCCCCACGGGCGCGCCCGGCTTCACCTTGACCTCGATCACGCTCTGCGTCGCTTCCTTCCCGTCGGGCTGGGGCGCCGGCTCGGTCGACAACACCTTGGCCTCGAACACGTCGGGGTTGCTGACGGTGACTTCCGTCGCCGCGAAGTTCGCGAGGCGCCCGATCAGCTTCACCTGCTGCGTCGCGCCCTTGCCCTTGGCCAGCTGGTTGAACGCCACGTTCGTCGGCTCGCAGTACACCGTGGGGCGCACCTCCGACAGGACCTCGATCATCGTCGAGGAGCGCGCCCGGTCGTTGCTGGTGATCGTCACCGTCGTGTGCTGGGGGCCCCGCTTCCCGTGCGGGTTGTAGGTGATGTCGATCATCCCGCCCTCGCCCGGCGCGTACTCGGTCTTGGCCAGCTGCGGGACCGTGCATCCGCACGAGCCCTGCAACCGGCTGATCACCAGCCTGGCCGCCCCAGCGTTCCTGAACCCGACCTTGACGTTCTTGGGTTCCTCGTCGCTGATCGTGCCCAGGTCGATCTTGGCCTGGTCCAGCACCAGCTCCGGGTACACCTCGACGCTGTTGCCCACGTCCTGCTCCATGGGACCGAACTGGGCCAGGGCCAGGCCGGGCAGGGCGGCGAGGACCACGGACGCAACCACGATGCGGCAACGAGCGGACTTCATTTGCGACCTCCAGAACCCAACGATCGAACCCCACGCCCCACCCCGGGCGCCGGGCAGGTATTCTGACACGGTGACGACAAAAGACCAGCGCGGAAACGAGGTTCACGTCGGCCCGCTCCGCCCTCGGTGTACAGTCGTAGCCCACCCACGGTTCCGTGCCGCCTACCGAATTTTCACCGAATCCGCCGGCCTTTCCGGGACAGGCATCGGCGCCGGGTAGTAGTGACCGAGAATGCTGGCCACGCCCCTCAATATCGGTCCTGTCCGCCTGGAGACCAACCTCCTCCTGGCTCCCATCGCGGGGTACTGCGATCTCGCCTTCCGCACCGTCTGCCGCGAGTGGGGCGGCGTCGGCCTGGCCTGCACCGACCTCCTCAGCCCCCAGGGACTCCTCCGCGGCACCGCCGCCAGCCTCGACCTCGCCAAGACCAACGACCTCGACAAGCCCCTCGGCATGCAGCTCTACGGCTCCGACCCCGACATCATGGCCCAGGGCGCCCGATGGGCCGTCGAGCACGGCGCCACCGTCGTCGACATCAACATGGGCTGCCCCGTCGACAAGGTCACCAAGAAAGACGGCGGGAGCAAGCTCCTCACCGACCTCCCCCGCGCGGCACGGATCGTCGAACGCGTCGCACGCGAACTCGAGAAATGCCCGGTTTCGCCCGAGGAATTCGCACGCCGCACGGGGCCCGCGAGCGGTTCCTCCTCCACCTCGTCCCCGCCTCTGCGCGAAGCTTCGTCTCCCGTCCCCATCCCCCTCACCTGCAAGGTCCGCCTCTGCTGGCACACCAGCGACTACGAGGCAGGAAACGCCTGCTCGCCCGCCCTCGCCCGCGCCCTCGCCGATGCCGGCGTCTGCGCCCTCACCGTCCACGGCCGCACCACCGAGGACAAGTTCCAGGGCGCCGTTCGCCTCGAGGGCATCGCCCGCGTTGTCGAGGCGGTGGACGGGCGTATCCCCGTCATCGGCAACGGCGACGTGCGCGAGCCCGAGGACGCCGAGCGCATGCTGCGCGCGACGGGCTGCGACGGAGTCATGATCGGGCGCGGCGCCCTGAGCACCCCCTGGATCTTCCGAGACGCCTGGGAGTACCTCCGCACCGGCGCCCGGCCCCCCGGGCCCACCGAGGCCCAGCGCGTCGGCACCATCCTCCGATTCTTCGACCTCATGCTCGCCCAGCGCGACGAGCGATACGCCCTGTTCCAGATCCGCCGCCGCATCTCCTGGTTCGCCAAGCGCCTGCAACGCCCCCTCCCCGACGGCCGGCTCGAAAGCGTCAAGCCCCTCAAGGAGGCCATCCGCACCGCGGCCTCGCCGGCCCAGGTTCGCGACGCGCTCGGTGATTTCCTTGGGGGAAAGCTCCGCGGCGGGGTGGAACCGGCCCTTCCCGAGCTCGAAAGCTGAGTCGCGCCTCCCCGGCAGTGGGCCGGCGCTCTGCGCTCGGCGATAATCCCTTCCTGCGCCGGGGCCCATGAGGGGGCTGTTCCGCGGCGCTCGAAGGGAGTTCACCATGGCCACCACCGCCGGTTCCGATGTCTTTGCCGACGCGCTCAAGCGCCTCGATGCCGCCGCCGCCGTCGCCGGCACGCTCGTCCACCCCGAGACCGTCCTCCGACTCCGCCAGCCCAAGCAGCTCCTCGAGGTCTCCGTGCCCGTCCGCATGGACGACGGCAGCCTCAAGGTCTTCAAGGGCTTCCGCTGCCGCTACGACGACACGCGCGGCCCGGCCAAGGGCGGCATCCGCTTCCACCAGGACGTCTCCCGCGAAGAGGTCCAGGCCCTCGCCTTCTGGATGACCTTCAAGTGCGCCTGCGTCGGCCTCCCCTTCGGCGGGGGCAAGGGCGGCGTCATCGTCGATCCCCAGAAGCTCTCCATCTCCGAGCTCGAACGCCTCAGCCGCTCCTACATGCGCGCCATCGCCCACAACGTCGGCACCGACACCGACGTCCCCGCCCCCGACGTCAACACCTACCCGCTCATCATGGCCTGGATGTGCGACGAGTACTCCCAGGTCGTCGGGCGCCGCGAGCCGGGAGTCATCACCGGCAAGCCCGTCAGCATGGGCGGCAGCCTCGGTCGCGACGACGCCACCGCCCGCGGCGGCTACTTCATCCTCAAGGAGCTCGAGCAGAAGCTCAACTGGAACCCCAAGAAGGAAACTCGCACCGTCGCCATCCAGGGCTTCGGAAACGCCGGCGAGAACATGGCCAAGCTCCTCTTCCCCGACGGGTACAAGATCGTCGCCATCAGCGACTACCGCGGCGGCATCTACAACCCGAGCGGCATCGACATCCCCGCCCAGATGGCCCACAAGGCCACCACCGGCCTGCTCAAGCTCGCCGACGGCAAGGACGGCAACCAGCCCATCTCCAACAAGGACCTCCTCGAGCTCAAGGTCGACCTCCTCGTCCCCGCCGCCATCGAGAACGTCATCACCGGCGCCAACGCCGGCAACATCAAGGCCAGCGTTGTCCTCGAGCTCGCCAACGGCCCCGTCACCCCCGAGGGCGACCGCATCCTCAACGAGAGGAAGGTCCTCGTCATCCCCGACATCCTCGCCAACGCCGGCGGCGTCACCGTCTCCTACTTCGAGTGGACGCAGAACAAGACCGGCTTCTACTGGTCCCGCGAGGAGGTCCAGGACAAGCTCCGCGTCATCATGAGCCGCGAGTTCGTGAACGTCTACACCCTGGCCCAGTCCAAGTTCATCGACATGCGCACCGCCGCCTACCTCCACGCCCTCATGCGCCTCAGCCAGGCCCTCGAAAGCACCGGCACCGAGAAGCAGTTCACGAGGCACCACGGCAAGGAGTGACGCGGCGCCCGGGGCGTCCGCCCGCGCGCAGCGCTCCGCCGCGCCCGCGAGAGGTCCGCCAGGCCCTCACGCCCACGGGCCCGGTACCGCCCCAGCCACGTGTACCCCGTCTTGCGCGACACCGCCCCCGCCCGGCACACCGCCGCCACCGACGCCTCGCCCCGCAGCGCCGCCTCCACCAGCATCGCACGCTCGTCCATCGCACAGGTCTCCTTCCACGGCATCGGATCGCTCCTTAGCCGCGGACATAGACCTGTCACCCATGTGCCGACCACCACCTGTTGCCCATGCGCTGAGCTCGTACCACATCGATCAGGCCCTGGGTATCTGGCACCAGCGGCGTGCCGAGCTCGCGCGGGTCCTGGTATCCTACGAGGCCATGCCGCGCCAGCACCCCGACTTTCCCAACCTCGTCCTCTTCGACCACCCGCTGATCCAGCACAAGCTCTCGTACATCCGCGACGAGTCCGTCACGCACCGCCCCTTCCGCGCCCTGCTCTACCAGATCGCCGGGCTGATGGTCTACGAGGCCACGCGCGATTTCCCGACCAGCGAGGTGCAGGTCCGCACTCCTATGGAGACCACCGCCTGCCGCCGCCTCGCGGGGACGATCACGGTCGTGCCGATCCTGCGTTCGGGGCTGGGGATGGCCGAGGGGATCCTCGAGATGATGCCCGAAGCGCGCGTGGGGCACCTGGGCCTGGCCCGCGATGAGGACACGCTCGAGCCCAAGACCTACCTGCGCAAGCTCCCCGCGGACCTCCATCGCGGGCCCGTCGTCGTCGTCGACCCCATGCTCGCCACCGGCGGCAGCGCGTGCTCGGCCCTCTCCATGCTCAAGCAGGCCGGCGCCCGCGACCTGCGCATGCTCTGCCTCGTGGTCGTGCTCGAGGGCGTCAAGCGCGTGCTGGGCGAGCACCCCGACGTGCGAATCTACGCCGCCGCCCTCGACCGCCAGCTCAACGAGCGCGGATTCATTCTTCCCGGCCTGGGCGACGCGGGAGACCGGATGTACGGGACGACGTAGGCCGACGCGTCATCCATGCATCTTCGCGCACGCGCTGGCCAGCGCCTCGCCCACGCCCCGCACCATCGCCGCGGTCTTGGGATCCTTGAGCCCGCCGCTCTCGTCGAACGCCTCGTGCGCCCTGGCCAGCCCGAACTGCTGGGGGATCACCAGGCAGTTGATGTTCGCCAGCAGCCGGCGCAGCTCGGGGAGCATGCGCACGCCCGCCAGCGCGCCGGGGGTGGCCGCCAGCAGCGCCACGACCTTCCCGCTGAAGCACGCCAGCGGCGGCTCGGGCGTCCCGTCGGGCATCCTGGCCGGACGCGTGACCCAGTCGATCGCGTTCTTGAGCACCGCGGGGTAGCTGCTGTTGTATTCGGGCGAGCTGATGAGCAGCCCCTGGTGCGCGAGGAACAGGTCCTTGAGCTTCCGCGCGCTCGCGTGCAATCCCTCGCGCGCCTCCAGGTCCTCGTCGAAGACCGGCAGCGGAAAGTCGCGCAGGTCGATCTGCGTGACCTCCGCCCCCGCCGCCCGGGCCGCATCGCCCGCGATCTTCACCAGCCTCTTGTTGTACGACGCGGCACGCAGGCTGCCCGCGAACGCCAGGATCTTGGGGCGCATGGGATTTCCTCCACCCTTCACCGTCCGAGTCTCGTTGCGGGTTACTTCGCGCTCGCCTTGCCCGGCACCACGCCCGCGATCTTGGTGCGGATCGTCATCACCTTCGACCCCGCCGTGATGAACAGCGTCCGCCCGTCCGACCCGCCGAAGGCCATGTTCGTGGCGCCGATCAGCGGCAGGAACGCCATCGCCTGCCCGTCCGCCTGGTACACCCAGATCCCCCCCGGACCCGTCGTGTACAGATTTCCCGCCGTGTCCACCCGCATCCCGTCCGGGTTCCCGCCCGCCTTGTCGGGCGTGAAGTCGATGAACGTCCGCCGTCCCGAAAGCGTCCCGTCGGCGGCCACCGCGTACGAGATCACCGTCTTGCCCGCGTAGTCCGCCACGTACAGCGTCTTTTCGTCGGGCGAGAAGACCACGCCGTTGGGCGCCTGGTAGTCCTTGTCCAGGAGCGTCACCTTCCCATCGGGCGCGATGCGGAACAACCCCCGCGACGAGTCCGGGCCGGCCCCGAAATCCGAGAAGTAGATCGAGCCGTCCGATCGCACCGCCAGGTCGTTGGGGCGGGCGAGCTTCTTGCCGTCCACCTTCTCCGCGATCGTCGCGACCTTCCCGTCCGCCTCGGTGCGAGTCACCTTCCCCGCGAAATGGCAGACCACCAGTCGCCCATCGCGGTCGAGCGTCGCGCCCACCGCCTTGTCGGAAGGCTTGCGGAATTCCTCGGCCTTGGCCCCCGGCGTTCCCGGGTCGATCGTGTACATCGTGCTCGCCGCCATGTCGCAGAACAGGAACCGCCCGCTCCACCACGTCGGGCCCTCCGTAAACCGGAACCCCGACGCGACCTCGGTGCCCTGGGCCGACTCGAACGCCGCCCCGGCGCCGGGGCGAACGGGCGGCGTCGCGTCCTTGGTCGGGGGCGCTGCCGGGGGTGGTGTCGCGCTCGCCGGGGCCTGGGCGCGCGCGACGCCGCAGCTCAGCGAAAGCGAGAAGGCGGCGAGAGAAACGAAGGCGGGGGTCCTCATGGCCCAAGCATATCGCCCGGGAGCGCGCGAGGGCCGTCAGCGGCGGGCCACGAAGTAGACCACCCAATCCGGATCGGGCTCGTCCCCGGGCCCCAGCGGATCCAGGTGCAATCGCCCGGTCGAGTCGATCGCCCCGCCGAGGCGGTCGTGCACCTCGACCTCACGGAACCCCGCCTCGCGCATCGCCCCGACCAGTTCCGCGATCGACCAGAGCCGCCAGCGATACCTGAACGCGTTTCGCATGGAGCGCATCGAGGCGACGATCGATCGTTCCGAGCGCGCCGGTGGTTTCCCGCCCGCGCGGCCGGCCAGTCGCCGAGGGACCTTGAAGTGGATCGCGTTTTCCACCTCCCGCGTCAGGGGGTCGCCCCGGACCTGCTCCCACAGGTACCAGAACCAGCCGCCCCCGGGGACCCGCACGCGCACCCGCGTGGTCCCCGCCACGAACGCCGATGGCCCGCCGTACATGTCCGCCACCAGCACGCCCCTGGGGCGCAGGCACGCTCGCGCGTTCTTGAGGTACGCCAGCAGCGCGTCGCGCGTGCGGAAGTAGCCCAGCGGGAAGTTCGTCGCGGCGATGATGTCGGCCCGTTCCCGTACCTCGCACGCATCCCGGAGGATCGTCGTCAGCCGCGCGGCCAGGGGCCGGCCCAACCCTGCGGCCTCGCGCCGCGCCCGCGCCAGCACCCGCGGATCCAAATCGACCGCCGCCGCGCGATGCCGCGGACCCAGCCCCAGCCACGCCCGCGCCAGCGCCCCCGTGCCCGAGAAGTCCTCGCGCAGCGTCCCCGCCCGTCCGCCGTGCGCCGCCTCGCAGAATCGGGCCAGCATCGCCGCGTTCGTCACCGCCAGCTCGTAACACCGATACCGGTCGAGCATGTCCCCCGAGCATAGAACCAGCGAGCCGCGGGACGCGCGCCCGAGCCGCCGCCCCGCGCTCCCCCTCGGGCTCTACCCTTGCCCATGAACGTCTGCCTCATCATCCCCGCCGCCGGCGCCGCGTCGCGATATTCCTCCGCCGGAGGGCTGCGTCACAAGCTCGACGAGGACCTGGGCGGCCGCCCGGTGCTCCAGCGTTCCATCGAGCTCTTCGTCAAGCACGAGACCGTGGGCGCGATGATCAACTCCATCATCGTGGCCGGACCGCACGCGGACGAAGACCTCGCCGATTTCAGGCAGAAGTACGGCGACCGCCTCGGGCTCATGGGCGCCAGGATCGTCAAGGGCGGAAGGACGCACCGTTACGAGACCGTCGCCGCGGCCCTGGCGGTCGTGCCGCCCGAAGCGACGCACATCGCCGTGCACGACGCCGCCCGCCCCTGCACACCCCCGGAGGTGATCGAGCGCGTCTTCGACCTGGCCCGGGAGCACGACGCCGTCATCCCGGCCCTCGAGCTCAGCGACACGATCAAGCGCGTCGAGGTCACCGATGCCGCGGCCAGGGGTGTCGACCCCATCGACGCGATCCTGGGCGTGGACGCGGGCGCCAGGCCGCGGCTGAAGGTCGTGAAGGAGACGCTGGCGCGCGACGGCGTGTGGATCGTGCAGACGCCGCAGGTCTTCGAGGCCGATGTGCTCCAGCGCGCGTATGCGCAGAGCGACCTGGCAAGCACCGACGACGCGGCGCTGGTGGAGCGCCTGGGCGTGCCCGTCGTCGTGGGCGAGGGCGACGTGCGGAACATCAAGATCACCCGCCCCATCGACCTGGTGCTGGCGCGGGCGATCCTGGGCGTGCGCGCGCCCGAAGGGCGGCCGGTGCACAAGAGGTTCTGAAGGACGCCCTGCCGCCGGGCTTGCTTGACTGGACGCCGGTCCCGAGGTTCCGCGAAGGTCCGCGTCGAGCGATTCGTGCCCGCGTCATGCGCGAGCTGCAAGCCTCCGGCGCCGGGATCGTGCCCCGTAGAACCACTCCAGCACGGGTGCGGGACCGATCAACGGCAAGCCCCCCGCGTCGGTGCGTCCCAGGCCCGAAGTCCAGACTCCATCGACCCTCGCCTACCGCCCGTACCGCCGCACCACGCCCTTGACGATCCCCTGCACCTGGCAGAACTTGACGCGGATGGGGTCGAAGGCGGGGTTGGCGGGCTGGAGGCGGATGTGGTCGTCCTCCTTGAAGAACGTCTTGAGCGTGGTCGAGCCGTCGGGCAGCAGGGCGACCACCTTGTCGCCGTTCTGGGCCGCCTGCGTGCGCTCGATCAGGACGTAGTCTCCATCGAGGATGCCCTCGTCGCGCATCGAGTCGCCCTCGACCTTGAGCGCGTAGGTCGATTCCTGTCTCCCCGGAGCGGCGCAGAGCACCTCGCCCAGGTCGATCTCCTCCTCGTTGGCGACGCGCTCGATGGGGTTGCCCGCGGCGATGCGCCCCACCAGCGGGAAGCGCAGCGGGCGAGCCTCGTCGGGGACCGCGATCCCCTCAGCGATCGACAAAGAGCGAGCCTTGTTGGGCTCGCGCACCAACGCTCCCTTTTTGATGAGCGCCTCGACGTGCTCGAAGACCGTGACCTTGCTCACGCCGATCTCGTCCGCGAGCTCTTGCATCGTCGGCGAATAACCACGACGGACGCGCCAATCGCGGATGAGCTGCAAGATGCGCAACTGCTTCGGTGTCAGGTTCATTGCTCATTGCCTCCTGCCCAAGGGCGCTCTCGCCCGGGCCTGCCCAGGACGCGGACTGCCCGCCCGCGCCGTGCTTCGCCGCCAGCGGCGGCATGTCCTCGACCCGCCACGGGCGGGCGTACACGTGCTCTCCCGGAGCCGCCAGCCGCGCCAACTCACCCAGCCGGCGCGCCTGCTCCACCAGCCAGTCCAGGGCGGCCGTCCACGCCGCCTGAACCACCAACCCCACTCCCTCGCGTCCTTCGACGCCCTCTTCCCGAACCTGCCACCACCCGAGCGGCAAGTCCTCCCCGACGAGGCCACCATGCCCGTCGGCGAACACCCCCCTCACGAACTCTCCTCCGGGACCGACCGCCACCAGAGCTTCCATCGCACTCGGCATGACCAGACTCCCTTCCGGGATGCCCCGTCCGCCCGGCGCGGCCTCCGACGCCGCCGGTCTCGTTCCTTCCAGTTCCGCCGGCTGTCCCCGCCGACCCTGCCGCTCCTCGCGGCCCGCAACCGACATCCGATCACATCCTACACGTTACCCTACCACACGCCACACATCATCGAGCTTGATTTCCCAAACGGATTACTTTTCCAGCCTCATGTTCGGTACACGATAGCCTATCAGTTCCCTCTCGTCAAGATGATTTTCGGAAAAAGTGCGGTCCTGCCACCGCTCCGGCTTTCCGCCCTCCTAGCGGGCTCGAAAGCGGCTTCCTTCCCGGATCAGGCGGCGTTCGATCTCGAGCAGCGTCAGCCGGGCTCGGACTTCCGCCACGGGCAGGGCCGTTCGGGTGGCGATCTCGTCGAGCGTGCTGGCTTGGGACGCCGCCGCCAGGATGCTTCGAGACGCGTCGTCGGGCGGGGGCGCGCCGGATCCCGATCCATCAAAGAGGTCGCCCACTGGCGGAGCGGCATCGGCCCGGGCCGGCGTGTACCGGTCCGCGTGCGACCCCGCCTGCACGTGGCGCGCCGGCGATTCCAGCAGCGCGATCACGTCGCCCGGATCGGTCACCAGCGCGGCCCCGCCCTCCTTCAGCAGCTCCAGGCTCCCCTTGCTCGCCGACGAGTCCACCCGCCCGGGCAGGGCCATCACCTCGCGCCCGTGTTCCTCGGCGGCCTGCCGGGCCGTGATGAGCGCCCCCGATCCTGCGCCCGCCTCGATCACCAGCACGCCCAGCGAGAGCCCGGAGATGATCCGATTCCGTGCCGGGAAGTTCTCCGCGCTGGGCGGCGTGCCCAGGGGAAGCTCGGAAACCACCGCCCCACCTCGGGACACGACCTCGTCAAAGAGCCCGCGATTCTCGGGGGGATAGCACTCCGCCAGCCCGCAGCCCAGCACGACGATGGTGCGCCCGCCGCCCCGCAGGGCGCCGCGATGCGCCGCCGTATCGATCCCCCGCGCCCCGCCCGAGACGATCGTGAGTCCGGCCTGGGCGAGCACGGCCCCGAAGCGCTCGGCCTGTTCGAGCCCGTAGGTCGTGCAATGGCGCGAGCCCACGATGGCCACGGGGAATCGGTCGGGTCCCTCGTCGTCGATCAGACCCCGCACGTACAGCAGGATCGGCGCGTCGGGCAGGCTCGCCAGCAGCGCGGGGTATCCCGACCCTCCCTTGGGCAACAGGCGCACGCCTAGGTCCCCGGCGCGCGCCAACTCGGCCCGGGCTCGCCCCTCGGATTCGCGACCCGAGGACGCGATCGTCGTCGCCATCCCGCGGCCGATTCCCTTCACCTGCTCCAGCTCCGCCGGCGTGGCGAGGAGCACGCCTTCGGCCGAGCCGAACCGCTCCATCAGGCGTCCCGCGCGCACGGGACCCACGCCCGGCGTCAGCGTCAGTCGCAGGAGATGGAACAGCTCAGCCTCGGTCACCGCGCGAGAGCATACCGCAGCGTTCGGATTTGTGTAGGGTCACTTCGAACGTTCGTCCGGGATGGCCTTCCGCGACGCCACGTGCGAATAGGCCCCCCCGATGCGTTCGATGGGGGCGTGGGGGGCGTGCCGGACGAAGACTCGGGCCGTCAGGTCCGCGGTGACGGTGGTCGCAACTCGTTGTTCGACAAGGCTCTGCGCGTAGTGGAACTGGGGATTGGGCTCGACGATGGTGATCAGGACATCTCGCGTTTGGAATCCCTCTTCGATCCGATTGAGGTGGACCTGCCAGCCCGGGGTGGGAGCGGTGAAGACGACGGTCAGGGTGGGGCCCGAATCGTCCAGGCGGATGGGCGGTCCCTGGTAGGGGGGGCCGTCTTTCTCCGGTGGAGCCATCCGCGACTCGCAGCCGATCAGTAGCAACAGGCTCGCCCCGATGGCGGCGCGGATTCGCGCGCGCCTCGGGCGGGCGGGCGAAACCAACCTGGAGTGGACATGCGTCGCGGTCATCAGGCAACTCCGTGTCGGGTCGGGTCGGGGCACTCTAGCCGCTGGCGTCGCGGGCTGCTCGCGTTGGCCTGGGTGGCGTGCGGGGCGTTGGGGGCGTGCCAGCACGTCGAGCAGGTGTCGGAGACACTGGAGAATAAGCTGGCGCCGCGCGACCTCTCGCCCCCGCCGGTGATCGTGCAGAGCGAGCCCGAGCTGCGGGTGCGGGTCCTCAAGGGAGCGCGCGAGGCGACGGTCGCGGGCCCGGCGCGCCTGGTCGTCCGGGCCTACCAGGGAGCCAACCCCGTCTCGTTGCCCACGCCCCTGAAGATCACCTGCGACGCCAGGGGCATCGTCATCCAGGACGCGCGCGGGGAGCGGCGCGCGTGGAACTTCGGCGTGGACCTCGAGATCCTCGCCGCCGATGCCAGGGCGGGGGGGGCGACGCTGACGACGAGCCGCTCGATCGAGCTCAACGGCGTGTCGTACGCGGGCGTGGTGGCGATCCGCCCGCGCTGGCAGGAGTATCCCGACACCTTCGATGCCGTCGTCTCGATGGGCGTGGAGTCGTACCTGCCGGGCGTGGTGGTGCGCGAGATGCCCGGCGAAGCCCCGCGCCAGGCCCAGGAGGTCCAGGCCGTCGCCGCGCGGAGCTACCTGCTCCAGGAGCGAGAGCGATCGCTGCGCGACGGGCGCCAGTTCGACGTGGAGTTGCTGGGCGCGCCGGGCGAAGGCGGGACGTCGGGGGCCCTGGAGGCGGTGCGGGCCACGCGCGGGATGGTGCTGACCTACCGCGGTCGGGTGCTGCGGGCGTACTACTCGAGCACGTGCGGGGGGCGCGCCGCCTCGGCGGGCGACGTCTGGCCCAGCGGCGCGGGCTTCGAGTTCAACCGCGTGCCCCCGCTGCAGGGCGCGACGCGGCGCAGCGCCTGCGAGGGCAGCCCGCACTACCGCTGGGAGGTCGAGCGACGCGACGAGGAACTGGGCCAGCGCCTGCGCGCCTGGGGACGCCTGAACAACGCCGAGATCGCGCGGCTCGGGCGCGTCAAGTCCGTGCTCCCCGAGGACCTCAACGCCGCCCGGCGACCGGGTCGGTACCGCGTGACGGACGACGCCGCCCGCGAGTACACGCTCGGGGCCGAGGACTTCCGCTCCGCCTGCAACCAGAGCGTGGCTACCTTGGCGCCCATCGACGATGCCACCCGCGTGCGCAGCGGGGACGTGGACGTGGAGTTGTGGGCCGGGATCGTGCGCATCCACGGGCGCGGGCTGGGGCACGGCGTGGGGCTGTGCCAGCAGTGCGCCCGGGGCCTGGCGCTGCAGGGCCTCGACTGGCGCGACATGGCACGCGAGTTCTTCCCTGGCGCGGACGTGGCGAAGATGTACTGATCATCGCGAACCGCGAGGCGTGACCGGGGCATGGCGGGGAGCGCGGCCGGCGGAAGGCGACCTCGCTCGCCCGGCCTTCAGATCACGACGTCCACGAGCCGTCCGCTGTGGGGCGTCGGCGCGTAGGCCGCGGGCACCTTTGGCCTGGCGGGCTCGTGGCGCTGGCTCGCGAGGGGGATCGAGGCCGGGTGGTCCGGCGGCTTGGCGGCTCGGGCAGGGGCCTGAAGCTCGGACGCCCTGGGGGCAGGCGGGATGTCGAGGGTGTTCTGGCGTTTGAGGTAGTTCCAGAACGGGCGCACGCCGCGGTCGAGGGCGTCGCGCGAGCAGGCCCCTTCGCGCGCCGGGGCGAGCCCGACCGCCGCGTGCAGGGCAAGGTGGGGCCAGTGTTGTCCGACGCGCTCGACCATCCGCCAGGCAGGTGCGAGGACGCGGCCAATCGGTTCGACCGCGGGCAGGACCGATAAGATCAAACGCGGCGCGATTCTGTCCCGCTCCACCGCGCTCGAGCCGCGAGGTCGCCGTCCGTTTGTGACGCGCGTTGTCCGGTCGCCTCGGCTCCGCGTGGTCACAGCGCGGCATCGGGCGGTGTGTGTACGCTCGGCGGCCGACCCTGGGACGCGACCATGCTCCTCCACGAGCTTGACTACGACCTGCCCGAGGAACTGATCGCGACCCGCGCCGTCGAGCCGCGCGATGCGGCCCGCATGCTCGTCGCCCAGCGCAGCGACGACCGCGTCCTCCTGCACCGTCACGTGCGCGACCTGCCCCAGATCCTGCGGGCCGGCGACCTCCTCGTCCTGAACACATCGCGCGTGATACCCGCCTGGCTGGAGGGGCACCGCGTCGGCACGGGCGGGCGGTTCACGGGGTTGTACCTCGGCGTGGCGAGCGGGGCGTGGGGAGAAGGCCGCGGCCAGGAGCCGGGGGCGGAACCGAACCCGTTGCGCCTGGAAGCGGCACGCCTCACGCCCGACCCCCCGCCCGCATCGCACCCGGACCCCGAACCTCGTGGGCGTCCCGTAGCGCTGTGGCGTGTGCTGCTCCGCGGCGGGCACTTGCGCCCCGGGGCGGTGCTGAGGGTGGAGGGCGCGGAGGGTGGAGAGCCGCTCGAGGGCCAGGACGCCACGCCGGGCGACCAGGCGCCTCGCCCTTCACTCGACGCTCCACACTCCCCAGACACCGGCGTTCGCCTCCAACTCCTGGCCAAGGACGACGAGGAGCCGGGGGGCTGGATTGTGCGCGTTTTCGCGGACGGGCCCGCGGGTTCTGAGGCCCTTCTCGAGCGCATCGGGCGAACCCCGATCCCGCCCTACATCCGGGCGGCCCGGCGGCACGCGGGCCTGGCGATTCCCGATTCCGAAGATCGGGCCCGCTACCAGACCCTGTTCGCCGCGGCCCAGGCCGGTCCCGATCCCGTGGGGTCGGTGGCCGCACCGACGGCCGGGCTGCACCTGACCGCGGGCCTGCTCGGGTCGTTGCGTGCGCACGGGATTGGGCGGGCCGATGTATCTCTTCACGTGGGTTCGGGCACCTTCCGCCCGGTGGAATCGCCCGTGGTGGAGGAGCATCCGATGCACAGCGAGCGCTGCGGGATGACGCGGGGCACGCGCGAGGCCATCCTCCGGGCCCGGGCCGCGGGCGGGCGGGTGATCTGCGTGGGCACCACCAGCGCCCGAACGCTGGAGACGTTCGCCCAGCGCGAGGAGGGCGGGCTGGGGTACGAGGAGTGGGTGGAAACGCGGATGCTGATCACGCCGGGGTATCGCTGGCGATGCGTGGACGGGCTGTTGACGAATTTCCACCTTCCCCGGTCCACGCTGCTGGCGATGGTGGCGGCGATGTTCCGGGGCGGGATGGAGCGGGCGCGAACGATCTACGCGGAGGCGATCCGGGAGCGGTACCGGTTCTTCAGCTACGGGGACGCGATGTTGGTCATGCCGTAGGCGAATTCTCCGCGCTGGGCGCCGGGGTTGCCGATACCATGCGCGGGCCGCGGCGGAGCTTCGCGGCACGGGCCGACGGAGCGGGCAGCCATGGACCTGGGTGAGTTGATCGCTGGACTGGGGATTCGCCCGGTGGGTGGAGCCCCGGGGGTTGAGCTGAGCGCGCGGGCGGAGCGGGTGCGGGTGTGCGACTTGACGGAGGACAGCCGGACGGTTGTGCCCGGGTCGCTCTTCATCGCGCGAAGCGGGCTGAAGGCCGACGGGAAGGCGTACATCGACCAAGCCCTGGCGGCCGGCGCCGTGGCGATCCTGAGCGATTCGGACGAGGGGGCGCTGGGCGGCCTGCCCGTTCCGTTGCTGTACGCGGCGGACCCGTTCCTCGCCAGCGCCCGGCTGGCGGAGCGTTTCTACGGGCATCCTTCGCGCCAGCTCAAGCTGGCGATGGTGACGGGGACCAACGGGAAGACGACGATCGGCACGCTGATCTGGCAGATGCTCAATGCCGCGCGGGCGCGCTGCGGGCTGGTGGGCACGGTGTGCATCGATGATGGGACGGAGGTCGCGCCGGCGACCATGACCACGCCCCCGAGCATCGAGGTGAGCCGCACGCTGCAACGGATGGTCGAGTCGGGATGCGTGGCGGCGGCGTTCGAGGCGTCGAGCCACGCGCTGGACCAGAAGCGACTGGACGCGCTCTCGATCGGCGTCGGGGTCTTCACGAACCTGACGGGCGACCATCTGGACTACCACAAGACGATGGACCGGTACGCGGCGGCCAAGGCTCGCCTGTTCCAGCTGGTCGACGCCGGGGGGCGTGCGATCGTGAACATGGACGACCCGTGGAGCGAGAGGATCGCCGGGGCGAGCCGAGCGCCGCTGTGGCGCTGCACGGCGCTGGGGGCGAGGGGCGCGGACTGCGCGGTGGAGATGTCGGGCGTGACGATCCGGGGCATGGAGTTGGCGTTGCGCGGGCCGTGGGGGCGCGTCGAGGGCAAGGTGCCGATGGTCGGGGGTTTCAACGCGATGAACGTGCTTCAGGCGATGGCGGCGGCGCACGCGATGGGCGTGTCGCGCGAGGGCCTGGAGCGGGCCCTGCCGCGACTGGCGCCCCCCGCCGGGCGGCTCGAGCGCCTGGACGACGAGCGAGCGGGCGTGCAGGTGTTCGTGGACTACGCGCACAGCGACGACTCGCTGCGCAGCACGCTGTCCGCGGTGGCGCCGCTGGTGCACGGGCGCGGGCCGGGCAAGAAGCCCGGGCGGCTGTGGGTCGTGTTCGGCTGCGGGGGCGACAAGGACCGGACCAAGCGTCCGCGCATGGGGCTGGCGGCGGCCCAGTGGGCGGACGTCGTGGTGGTGACGTCGGACAACCCGCGCACGGAGCGCCCCGGGGACATCATCGACGAGATCCTCGCGGGCGTGCCCGCCGACCTTCGCGAGAAGGTGATGGTCCAGGCGGACCGCGGGCGGGCGATCCGGCACGCCGTCGAGAACGCGAGCGTGGGCGACGTGGTCGTCATCGCGGGCAAGGGGCACGAGACGGAGCAGATCCTCCCCGATGCCAGCGGGGGGACGATCCGCGTGCACTTCGACGATCGCGAGGTCGCCCGCGACGCCCTCGAGGCCCGGGCCAGGCCCGCGGGCGCCCGCACGCGGAGCAAGGGCGCGCGTCCCGTTCCGGCGGCGGCGGCGCCGCCGGCTCGCTGGGGTCGCGGCGCGGCCAGGGGCTGAGTCCAGGAGAGGAGAGCGCATGGAGTTCTGGGCGCTGGACAACGCCAAGTCGATCCTCGGGGGCGCGTGGCTGGCCCGCCCCGATCCCGACCTGCGCAAGCAGCCCGAGGGGCTGTCCATCGACTCTCGCACGATCAAGCCCGGGCAGGCGTTCCTGGCCATCGCGGGTGCGACGTTCGACGGGCACGACTATCTGTCCCAGGCCGGCGCGGCGGGCGCGGTGCTGGGGATCGTGGAACGCGTGCCGGCCTGCGCCTTGCGCCCCGCGATGAGCGTGCTGCAGGTGCCCGACACGGGCAAGGCCCTGCTGCAACTGGCGGGCGCGTACCGGCGCACGCTGGAGACGACGAAGGTGGTCGCGGTGGGGGGGTCCAACGGGAAGACGACGACCACGCGCCTCATCGCCCAGCTGCTCGCGTGCACGTTGCGGGGGCGAAGCTCGCCCAGGAGCTTCAACAACGCCGTGGGAGTTCCGCTGACGATCCTTTCCGCGCGCCGGGGCGACCAGTACCTGGTGTGCGAGGTGGGCACCAACGCGCCGGGCGAGATCGCGCCGCTGACGGCGTGCGCCCAGCCCGACGTGGGGGTGATCACCAGCATCGGACGCGAGCACCTCGAGGGCCTGGGCAGCGTCGAGGGCGTGCTGGCGGAAGAGGTTTCGCTGCTCGATGGCCTGCGTTCCGGGGGCGCGGCACGCGGGGCGGAGCGTCGTCCGCTTCGGCTTCGCGTCGGACGCGGACCTTCGCATCACCGCGTGCGAGAGCGGGGACGCGGGCACGAGGTTCTGCATCAACGATCGCTCGTGGTACACGCTCCCGCTGGCCGGTCGTCACAACGCGAGCAACGCCGCGGCGGCCATCGCGGTCGCGCGGCGGCTGGGCGTGGACGACGAGTCGATCCGGGGCGCCCTGGCGGCGGCCCGCGGCGCCGAGATGCGCCTGGAGCGGCAGAGCGCGGGCGGGGTGGAGATCCTCAACGACGCGTACAACGCCAACCCGGACTCCGTGCTGGCCGCGCTGCGAGCGTTCGACGAGTGTTTCCCGCGTGCGGGCGCGGGCGGGCGGCGCGTGCTGGTCGTGGGCGACATGCTGGAGCTGGGGAGCACGGGGCCCGACGCCCATCGCGAGATCGGGGACGCCATCGCCGACATGGACGTGGACCTGGCGGTGCTGGTGGGCGAGTTGTCGAGGCACGCCGCCGAGCGGCTGGCCAGGCGATGGCCCGCGTCGCGTTTCGTGAGCGTGGTCGAGGGCGACGACGCGGGGATGGCCCGCGTGGCGGGGCTGCTTCGCCCCGGCGATCGGGTGCTGCTGAAGGCGAGCCGGCGCATCGCCCTGGAACGGATCGTGGGCGTGCTCGGCGCCGGGGAGCGTGGTCCGCGTCCGCGGGCGGCGGCCGGGGCGGCGTAGCGTCGCGGGCCCGGCCTTCCGGGGACGCCGCCAGGGGATGGGATGCTCTACGTCCTGCTCGACATCACCCGCAACTACCTGCACACTCACGGGCTGTACAGCCTCGTGCGCATCCTGGACGAGCTGCAGTTCCGCACGCTGTTTGCCGCGCTGGTGTCCTTCGCCATCGTCCTGCTGCTGGGGCGCCCGGTCATCGCGTGGCTGGTGCGCCAGAAGATCGGGGACAGCGGGCTGTCGGACGCCGAGGCCCTTCGCCGGCACACGGCGAGCAAGGCGAACACCCCGACGATGGGGGGGTTGCTGGTATGCGGAGCGATCCTGGCGTCGGTGCTGCTGCTGGCCGATTTTCGCGCCTTTACGATCCAGATCGGGCTGGTCGTGCTCGTGTGGCTCAGCGTGCTGGGGGGGTTCGACGATTACCTGAAGCTGACGGCCAAGCGTCGCGGGAGCGCCTCGCGACAGGGGCTCTACGCCTGGGAGAAGTTCGTCTTCCAGGTCGGGCTGGGGCTGATCGTGGGGTACTTCCTCTACAAGCAGTGCGGGGGCACCCCCGACGATCTGCGCCGCGTCCTCAACCTCCCCTTCCAGAAGACCTACCTCGGCGCGGGCAAGGCCCAGAACCCGGCGCTGCTGTACCTCGCGTTCGTGCCCTTCGTCGCCATCACCGTCCTCATGCTCACCGGGATGTCCAACGCCGTCAACATCACCGACGGGATGGACGGTCTGGCCGCAGGCATCACGGCGGCGGTGGCGCTGGGGCTGGTGGTGCTCTGCCTGGTGGCGGGGGACCAGGCGACGGCGATGTATCTGCTGGTCCCGTACGTCGAGGGGACGCAGGAACTCCCGGTGCTGGCGGCGGCGATGGGCGGGGCGTGCCTGGGGTTCCTGTGGTGGAACTGCGCGCCCGCGCAGGTCTTCATGGGCGATACCGGCGCCCTGGCCCTGGGCGGGCTCATCGGGTACCTGGCCCTGGTCATCCGCCAGGAGTTCGTGGTCCTGCTCATGTCCGCCATCTTCGTCTGGGAGACCGCCAGCGTCGCGATCCAGGTGGGCTACTTCAAGTTCAGCGGCGGCAAGCGCGTCTTCCGAATGGCCCCGTACCACCACCACCTCCACCTGGGGGGCTGGACGGAGCAGCAGGTCGTCTCTCGCGCGTGGATCGTGTCCGTCCTCCTGGTCGTCCTGGCCCTGGCCACCATCAAGATCCGCTGAGCACCCGATGGACCCACCCAGCCCCAAGCGCGTTGTACGGGCCCAGGTGCGGGCGGCCTTGCGAGGCGTGCCGGCGCGGCGCTGGGTCGAGGATTCGAGGCGGCTCGTGGGCAATCTGCTGCGCGAGCCGCGCCTGGCCGGCGCGCGCACGATCATGGCCTTCGCCCCGATGCCCGAAGAGGCGGACATCATGGCGGCACTGCGGACGTGGCTGGATCAGGGGGCGCGGATCTGCCTGCCGCGGATCGATTGGGAGGCGCTCACGATTTCACCCGTGGCGCTGCAAGTCCTTGCACCTCCTGAACTTATAGAGACCACACAGGGAATCCGCGAGCCCGCACAGCAGTGCCAAGTGGTGGGGGTGGACGAGGTCGAGGTCGTGCTCGTTCCCGGGCTGGCGTTCTCGCGCGAGCCGACGGCGCCTGGGGCGGGGGGCTTCGCTCGCCTGGGCAAGGGCAAGGGCTTTTACGATCGCTTCCTGGCCCAGCGGTCTTTGAGGGCGCTGACCTTGGGGATCGCCATGAGCGAACAGGTGGTGCAGGACGTGCCGATGGAGCCCTGGGACGTGCCCGTGGCGGGGCTGGCCACGCCGGACGGCGTGCGATGGGCACGCTAGGCTTGGGCGGAAGTTCTCGCCGATGGTGTACGGATACGCATCGGTCCAGGGATGGTGGATTTTGCACGGAAGGTGTCCATGACTCTCCCCTCGCAATCAGCCCAGTCGTCCACGACCCGCACGCACGCGCGAGGCGGTCGCAACCTCCGCGTCACGCCCCAGACCATCCTGGGCGCCCTCGTTCTGGCCGCCGTGCTCGCCGCGGGGGCCTGGGGTGTGGGCAAGATCATCGGGTCCAAGGGCTCGTCCGCGCCATCGGACGGGGCCCAGACGGCCTCGCTGGGCGGGGATCGCCCGGGCGAGACGCCCAGTTCGGGGCTGCGATCGCTGCTGGACTCCAAGCCCGCGGAGAGCGCGTCTCCGGCGCCTTCCCCGGCCGCGCCCGGGGGAGAAGCACCTCGCCCCCAGCCCGTGGACCTGACCAATCCGAGCACACCCGCCGCCCCCGCGCCCAGCGCGGGGAATCCCGCGGCTCCGGGGCTGACCGCGCAGCCGGGGATGGGGCCCGACGCGGGCCCGGCGGCCCCGTCGCCCGAGGCGGTGGCGGCGATGGAGCTTCGGCACCTGATCGACGACGGAGAGCGGGCCCTGAACTCGGGGCAGAGCGTGAGGGCGCGCGAGCTGTTCAACAAGGCCTTGCGCAACGACCTGGCGAGCGACGCCGACAAGTCCATGCTCCGCGACAAGCTCCAGGCGCTCAGCGCCGACCTTCTGTTCTCGGGCAAGGTGGCGCCTGGGGACACGTGGGTTGAGGGGTACACGGTCCAGAGCGGGGACAGCTACGACCGCATCCGCAGGCGGAACCAGCTGGCCGTCGACTGGCGCCTGCTTCAACGGATCAACCACACGCCCCCGAGCAAGCTGAAGGTGGGCCAGAAGCTCAAGCTGGTGCGCGGCCCGTTCCACGCGGTGGTGAGCAAGTCCAACTACCGCCTCGACCTGTACACGGGCTCGCCCGACGATCCGTCGTCGTGGGACTTTGTGCGCTCGTTCCCGGTCGGGCTGGGCGAGAACGACGGCACGCCCATCGGGACGTTCGTGGTCAAGCAGAACAGCAAGCTGGTGGACCCGCCCTGGACCAACCCGCGCACGGGCGAGCACTTCGACGCCAGCGATCCCAAGTGCCCCATCGGGGAGCACTGGATCGGGCTCACGGGGTTGGGGAGCACCTCGGCGTTCACGGGCTATGGCATCCACGGCACGATCGAGCCCGACTCCATCGGGCAGCAGCGCTCGATGGGCTGCGTGCGCATGGGTTCGGAGGACGTGGCCCAGGTGTTCGAGCTGCTGGTCGAGGGGATCAGCATCGTGAAGATCGAGCGCTGAGCGGCGCGGGACGGAAGAGCATGGGCGTGGAGGTCGGCGCCGTGCGAGGCGCGGGTTCTTTGCGCGCGCGGGCCCGGGCCCGGGCGGACTTTGGTGCGCCAAATTGTTCGGATTAGGTTTGGCATTTAGTAGGTTCTTTGGCGCGGGGGATCGCGCCCGGGTTTGGAGCGACACACAGGGAGCACTCCGGGCCTCGTTTGAGGCGTTCAGGGCGGGGTGCTCGGGGGCGGCCGGACCCCCGTGAGGTCGCGCAAAATACCCTTTAAATCAAGGGGTAGCAGCGGGATTTCGGTCGATGCAACCCCTAGGATTTCCGGCGCACTATGGCGCGGGGTACGCGCGGCCCGGGACGCGGGCGCCAACCCCGGCTTGGGGCGTCGAATCCGGGTCCAGACTCCCGAACGAGGAACTGCATGGCCGACTCGACCGCCGCCAACGCCAAGTCCAAGCCCGCGAAGGTGGAGGCTCCCGCGGAGGAGCACGTGCAGGTGACGACGTCGGAGAGGTACTCGGCGGACCAGATCCAGGTGCTGGAGGGCCTGGAGGCGGTTCGCAAGCGACCGGGCATGTACATCGGGGGGACGGGGCTCAACGCGCTGCACCACCTGGTGTACGAGGTGGTGGACAACTCGATCGACGAGGCGATGGCGGGGCACGCGACGTACGTGACGGTGACGATCCAGGCCGACGGGAGCTGCGCGGTGGGCGACGACGGCCGCGGGATTCCGACGGATCCGATCAAGCACGAGGATCCGGCGCTGAACGGGCGTCCTGCGGTGGAGGTGGTGCTCAGCAAGCTGCACGCGGGGGGGAAGTTCGGGCAGGAGGGTTCGGCGTACAAGGTCTCGGGCGGGCTGCACGGGGTGGGCGTGTCGTGCGTGAACGCGTTGTCGGAGTACCTGGACTGCGAGGTCTTCCGCGAGGGGAAGATCCACCGCATCGGGTTCGAGCGCGGGCGTGTGACGACGCCGCTGGAGTTCGTGGGGGCGATCCCGGCGAGCAGCGCCCGCACGCGGGGCACGACGGTGACGTTCCGCCCCGATCCGACGATCTTCCCCGACGTGACGTTCAACTACGAGACGCTGGCGACGCGGCTGCGCGAGCTGGCGTTCCTGAACCCGGGCGTGGGCCTGAAGTTCCAGGACGAGCGGGTGGGCGCGGACGGGCGGATGCGATCGGACACGTTCCGGGCGGCCAACGGGCTGCTGGAGTACGTCGGGTACCTGATGACGGGCAAGAACGCGGTGTCGGCGCCGGTGTACGTGAAGAAGGAGGACGCGGGCAACTCGATGATCTGCGAGGTGGCGCTGCAGTACCACGACGGGTACAACGAGACGCTGCTGACGTTCTGCAACAACATCAACAACGTGGACGGGGGGACGCACGCGGGCGGGTTCAAGGTGGCGCTGACGCGGGTGCTCAACGCCTACGCCAAGAAATCGGGGATTTTGAAGGAGAAGGACCCGGTGCCCACGGGGGAGGACCTGCGCGAGGGGCTCATTGCCATCGTCAGCGTCAAGATCCCCAATCCCACGTTCAACAACCAGCCCAAGGAGCGGCTGCTGAACCCGGAGGTGGAGGGGTTCGTGTCAGCGGCGGTGGGCGAGGCGCTGGACACCTGGCTGGAGGAGCACCCGGGCGAGGCCAAGCGGCTGTGCCTGAAGGGGATCGTGGCGGCGCAGGCGCGCGAGGCGGCGCGCAAGGCGCGGGAGCTGACGCGGCGCAAGAGCGCCCTCGACAGCGGGAGCATGCCCCACAAGCTGCGCGACTGCAAGACGCGCAACGTGGAGGAGAGCGAGCTGTTCATCGTGGAGGGCGATTCGGCCGGGGGGAGCGCGGGCCAGGGACGCGACGTGGAGACGCAGGCGATCCTGCCCATCAAGGGCAAGATCCTCAACGTCGAGAAGGCCCGCATCGACAAGATGCTCAGCCACGAGGAGATCCTGACGATCATCGGGGCCCTGCGGGTGGGGATCGGCGCCGAGCTGGACATCAGCAAGCTGCGCTACGGGAAGGTCGTGATCATGACCGACGCGGACGTGGACGGGAGCCACATCCGCACGCTGCTGCTCACGTTCTTCTTCCGCCAGATGCCCGAGCTGATCCGCAAGGGACACCTGTTCGTCGCCCAGCCCCCGCTGTACAAGCTCACGCCCGTGGGCAAGGGGCGCAAGGACGGGGGGCAGTACGTGCTCAACGAGCGGGCCCTGGAGGACACGCTGGCGGGGATCACGACCCAGCGGGCGGCGCTGCACGTGCGCGATGTGAGCCGCCAGGACGCGTCGAGCGGCCCGACGGACGCGCCGGTGGTGGCGCGCCTGGAGGGCGACGGGCTGCGCCGGGCCCTGCACCTGCTGCGACGGTTGCACGAGCTGGTGGGCGTCGTGGAGCGGCGCGGCGTGCGCTTCGTCGAGCTGCTCGAGCAGCGCTCGAAGGACCCGGGCGGCAAGGGGCGTCTGCCCACGCACCGCGTGGCGTGGCGAGGGCGGGACGCGTTCGCGTGGTCCGAGTCGCAGGCGCTGGGGATCGTCGGCGAGCACGGGCTGCGCCTGGCCGACGGGGACGGCGCGGGCGAGGGGACCGAGCCCAGCGCCCAGGTGCGCGAGCTGCACGAGAACCGGGAGCTGGAGCGGCTGTTCGCGGACCTGCGCCAGGTGGGGCTGGACATCAACGACTACGCCACCACGCAGGAGGAATCGGTCACGGGCGAGAAGCTCCCGGCCCGGTTCTGCTGGGCGCTGCGCGACGGGGCCGCGCCCGAGCCCGAGGCGGGCGAGGGTGAGGACGAGGGCACGGGCGAGCCCCCGGCACAGGGCGGGCGCGTGAGCGTGGCCAACGGGCAGGTGGAGTGCCCGAACCTGCCGTCGATCCTGGAGGGCCTGGCGGTGGTGGGGCGTCGGGGGCTGGAGGTGACGCGGTTCAAGGGTCTGGGCGAGATGAGCGCCCAGCAGCTATGGGACACGACGATGGACCCGACGCGGCGCACGATGTTCCGCGTGACGTGGGACATGGCGAGCAACGCGGACCAGCTTTTCTCGATCCTGATGGGCGAGGAGGTCGAGCCGCGGCGCAAGTTCATCGAAGAGCACGCGTTGGAGGTCAAGAACCTGGACGTGTGAGCGGGCGCGGGTCGGGGGCTCCAAGGCCCCGTAGGACGGAGTTTCGCCCGGCGTTCTCGGACGTGGCCCGGCACAGGCGGTGCGACCGTCCCATCAGTGCGCGCGGATCAGGGCGACGCGCGGAGCCGAGCGCCGATCGCGTCGATGTCCCCAGGGTCATGACGCACCGCCCAAACACGCTCAATCTCTCCGCCAAGGAGCTCCAGGGGCTGGTGGCGACGCTCGAGCGTTCCTCGCCCCCCAACGCCAAGCGGCAGTATGCGCGCTGGCCGTTCCCGTGCGCCACGGTGCGTCTGGAACTGGCCCAGCCCTCGGGCGCGCGCTCGTCGCTGCACCTGGCGTGCCGGAACCTGTCATGCCAGGGCGTTGGGCTGCTGCACAGCGCGTACCTTCACCCGGGGGGGCGTTGCACGCTGCACCTGCCGGCACCCGGCGGGGGCGACATCGCGATCCCCGGCGTGCTGGTGCGCTGCTCACATCGCGGGGGGATGGTGCACGAGTTGGGGGTGCGCTTCGACCGGCTGATCGACGTTCGCAAGGTCGTGCCCGATCCGGGGACGTCGCCGCTGAGCTTCGAGGTCGTGAGCCCCGACGCCCTGGAGGGGCGGGTGCTGCTGGGGCTGGCGCTGGCGTCGGACGCGGCGGTGGTGCGTCACCTGCTGGGCGAGACCCGCTTCTCGTTCTCGTCGGCGCGGTCGCTAGACGACCTGATCGCGCTGGCCCGCGATGGGGCCCGCCTGGCGATCCTGGGCGAGGACCTGCCTCCCTCGGGGGCGATGGACGCGGTGCGGGCGCTGCGGGGCGTCGGGTGCGCGGCGCCGGTGATCTTCCTCTCGCGCGATCCGAGCCGCGGAGGCCTTCGGGGGCACGAGGACGTGCACGGGCTGGTGCTGAGTTCCCCGCCCGAGCAGCGGACGCTGCTGTGCGCGGCGGCGGAGCTGCTGCTGATGCCCGAGGCGCCGCGTCGGGCGGCGGCGCCGGACGGGGCCACCTCGGCGCTGGAAGCCTGGGCGGGCCAGGTGGAGGCGGCGCTGGAGCGGCGCGACGCGGCCGGGCTGCGGAATCTGTGCCAGCAGGTCGCGCGTCTGGCGTCGAGCCCGGCGTACACGGCGCTGCGAAGCCTGGCGGAGGCGACGGCGGCGCGGGTGAAGCTCGACGACCAGATGTCCGGCGCCATCAAGTGCGCCCGGGAGATGCTCGTCGAGTGCGAGCGGGTCCAGCGCAGGGACGCGGCGTAAAGCGAACAAGGGTGGCCAACGGGACTCGAACCCGCAACCCCCGGGATCACAACCCGGTGCTCTAACCAATTGAGCTATGGCCACCATCGGGCGGCGGGCGCGGCACGCGCCCGGGCACGAATCGTGGAGCCAAGGATAGGAACGGGTCGGCGGGGGAGCCAGGGGGCCAGGGCCGCAAACTCGGGGATTCCTCGGGTGACGAGGGGCGGTATTTGGTGGTGCGAGCGGGTGTTTCGCCCGGTGGTTGCTGGCCCGCGAATGTAGGGCGAGGTAGGCTTTCACGGTCGATATCCGGGGCATCGAGAGCGTGCTAATGCACGACGCGCCGCGACGAACGTCGCCGCGGGCCGCCGCACACCCCAAGGGGGATTTTCTCCATGAGCCAAGCGATCCTGAACCAGCTGGACCTCTCCGCCCACCGCATCATCAAGAACGCCAGCTCGGCGGAACTGGTCGAGCGTGCCATCGCGGCCGGCGAGGGCCAGCTGGCGTCCAACGGCGCGCTGGTCTGCCTCACGGGCGACCGCACGGGCCGCAGCCCCAAGGACAAGCACCTCGAGGACGTGGCGAGCATCCACGACAAGATCTGGTGGGGCAAGGTCAACACGCCGGTGACGGACAAGCAGTTCGACATGGCGCTGGAGATCGCGGTCAAGCACCTCAACGCCCGACCCAAGCTCTTCGTGTTCGAGGGCTACGCGGGGGCGGATCCCAAGTTCCGCCTGGGCGTGCAGGTGGTGACCGAGCAGGCGTGGCACAGCCTCTTCGCCAGCACGCTGTTCATCAAGCAGGGCACGAAGGCCGCGGGCGTCATGCCTGGCGAGGGCACCCCCGCCTTCAAGAAGGACTGGACCATCATCAACGCCGGAAAGCGACGCCTCACCGCCGAAGAGCAGGCGAAGATGGGCTACAAGGCCCCCGTCCTCATCGCCCAGTCCATCACCCGCAAGATCGTCGTCATCCTGGGCAGCGAGTACGCGGGCGAGATGAAGAAGAGCATCTTCTACGCCATGAACTACGACATGCCCGAGGCCGGCGTCTTCCCCATGCACTGCTCGTGCAACGTCGACCGCGCCACCGGCGGCAACCCCGCCCTCTTCTTCGGGCTCTCCGGCACGGGGAAGACCACGCTCTCGGCCGACCCGCACCGCGCCCTCATCGGCGACGACGAGCACGGCTGGAGCGACAACGGGGTGTTCAACTTCGAGGGCGGGTGCTACGCCAAGTGCATCAAGCTTTCCAAGGAGGGCGAGCCCGAGATCTGGAACGCCATCAAGTTCGGCTCCGTCCTCGAAAACACCGTCATCGACCCCGTCAGCCGCGTTCCCGACTACGACTCTTCCAAACTCACCGAAAATACGCGCGTGACGTACCCCGTCGACTTCATCCATGGCGCGGTGATCCCCAGCGTCTGCGGGCACCCCAAGAACGTGATCTTCCTCACCGCCGACGCCTACGGCGTCATGCCGCCGGTCAGCAAGCTCAACCCCGAGCAGGCGATGTACTACTTCATGAACGGGTACACCAGCAAGCTCGCGGGCACCGAGGCGGGCGTGACCGAGCCCCAGCCCAACTTCTCGCCCTGCTTCGGCGGCGTGTTCCTCCCGCGCCAGCCCATCGTCTACGCCAACATGCTCGCCGACAAGATCAAGAAGCACGGTGCCAACGTTTGGCTCCTCAACACCGGCTGGACGGGCGGGCCCTACGGCGTGGGCTCGCGCTTCAAGCTCTCCTACACCCGCGCGTTCGTGACGGCGATCCTCAACGGGACGCTGGCCAAGGGGCAGTTCGCCGCCGACCCGATCTTCGGGCTGAACCTGCCCGTCGACGTGCCCGGCGTGCCCGGCGAGGTCCTCAAGCCGCGCAACACCTGGAAGGACGGGAACGCCTACGACGCCCAGGCGAGGAAGCTGGCCGCGGCGTTCCGCGAGAATGAGAAGCAGTTCGAGATGCCCGCGAACGTGAAGGCGGCCGGGCCGAAGGGCTGAGTCGTTGGTGGGGCGGGTGCCCGCCTGCCATGTGATGTGGGAAGCCACGAGCAGACTCAAGCCCCGCGAGTGATCGCGGGGCTTTTGCGTTGGGTCTGTTCTTCCCTGCACGGTCTCGTGGGGTGCTCCAAACCGACGAGCGCTTGGAGCGCTCGGTTCGGCATCTGACGCGCACAAATGGCCCCGAACCGCCTTGGCGGGCGTGCGCGGGCCGTTTTCTCACCCTCGCCGTTCGGGTAGCCGGAAGGGACTGGGCAAATGAAGAGGGGGAAGAAGGGCAAGTAGGCGGCAGGCGGGACGCCTGCCCCACGAGCATGGGTAGGGAGAAAGCCCAGTCCTACTTCTTCATGTTCACATACTGCAGCGGCACGCCCAGGTCCGCGCCGTCGAGGAGTTTCATGACGGCCTGGAGGTCGTCGATCTGCTTGCCGCTGACGCGCAGCTCGTCACCCTGGATGGAGGCCTGGACCTTCATCTTGGTGTCCTTGATGAGCTTGACCATCGCCTTGGCCTTTTCCTGTTCGAGGCCGTCCTGGATCTTGGCCTGCCACTTGAGGCGTCCGGCGAGGGCGGGCTCGGGCTCGCCCCAGGCGAAGGTGCGGTGGATGATCCCGCGTTTGAAGGCGGCGTGCTCGAACATCTCGCGCATGCCCTTGAGCTTGGTCGAGTCGTCGGAGACGAACTTGAGCGTCTTCTCCTTGGGGTCGAGGGTGATCTCGGCGTGGACGCCGCGGTAGTCGAAGCGGGCGGCGATGGCCTTCTTGGTGTTATTGATGGCGTTGTCGAGCTCGGCGAAATTGGCTCGGGAAACGACGTCGAAGGAGGGCATGGGGGGGTCCTTGGGGTGGGGGGGCAGTGTACGAGGGCGTCGATGGCGCGAGCCAGGGGTAGGGCGGCTGGGCGGGCGAGGGGCGGCCCCCGGGGGCGTCCGCGCGGGCGGGATTCGAGGTCGGGGGCGAAAAACTGTAGAGAATCCCGGGAAAAATGCGACGAAAATCGGGGGTATTTGCACCGACTTTCCCGCTCCGGGCTTGCCAGACGGAGTCCTCGATGCGATATCCTTGGCCGACGGTCACACTTTCCAAGGACGGACACGCATGAGCGCCTGGGGATTCGGCAGTTTCGAGAACGACGACGCGGCGGACTGGGTCGCGGATCTGGTCGAGATGAACGACGAGACCCTCATCGACGAGGCGTTCGAGCGGGCGATGGAGGCCAAGAGCGGATACATCGAAGCGCCCGAGGCCTCGTGCGCGCTGGCGGCGGCGGAGGTCGTGGCGGCGCTTCGGGGCAAGCCCGCCAGCGAGCTTCCCGAGGAGATCCGCGGGTGGCTGGAAGGCAAACCGACGCCGAGCACGGAGCGATTGCAGAACGCGCGCCAGGCTGTTGCCGCGGTGCGCAAGGAGTCCGAGCTGCGCGACCTGTGGGAAGAGCAGGAGGAGCTTGAGGACTGGGAGCCCGTGGTCGCGGACCTTGAACGCCGCCTTTCCGCCTGACGCACGCCCGAGTCGATCGCGGGCCGCTTGACCGCTCGCGATCCTCCCGCTACGTTTTGCCCCCAACCCATGAACGCCCGCCTTGCCCATCCCGCTCTCTCCAGCCCGGCGCTCGCATCGGCGGCGTCCAAACTCCTCAAAGGCAAAGCCAAAGGGCCCAAACGCCCCGGCTGATCTCGCGCTTTGAGGCTTCCCCTCATTGATCGTTCGCGGGCTCGCCGGTGCGGCGGGCCCGCTGTCGTTTTGTCCACGCACCAGGCCCATCGCCCTTTCGAGTCCCTGTTTTCGGCATTTCCCCATCCCCCTTTCCGCAGGAGTCCCCATGTCTGCCACCGCGTTCTCCACGTATTGCCCCGAGTGTGCCGGCTCCGTCGAACTCGCCCGCCAGCCGCTCCAGGGCGAGGTCATCCGCTGTGCCTGCTGCTCGGCCGAGCTCGAGGTCCTCGCCGTCCAACCCCTCCAGCTCGCCCTCGCCCCCCAGGTCGAGGAAGACTGGGGCGAGTAGGGAAGAGAACGCGGAGATCGCGGAGGGATCGAAGGGAGAGGGATGGGGTGTCGCCCGAGGCGATGCTCGCTCGGCCCCCGGTTTTGCCACCCGATCCACTCCGCGTTCCTCTCGCCTTCTCCGTGCCCTGCGCGTTCGACTTGCACCAATCCCGATCTGCCAGCCACCACGCCTCCGGAGACTCCATGCGAATCGCCCTCCTCCACTCCCGCATCCGCGTCGAAGAGCGCATGCTCATCGACGAGCTCACCACCCGCCGCATCGACCACGAGGTCATCGACGTCCGCGCCTGCACGTGGAGCATCCACGCCCTCGATGCCCTGCGCCGCTTCGACGTCGTGGTCGAACGCTGCATCTCCCAGACCCAGGCTCTGGCCGCCGTTCGCCTCTTCGAGGCCGCCGGCGTCCCCTGCGTCAACGCCTCCGAGGTCATCGACATCTGCGGCGACAAGCTGCGCACCTCCCTGGCCCTGGCCCGCGCCGGCGTCCCCACGCCCCGCGTCCACGTCGCCCTCGACGAACCCTCGGCCCTGCAGGCCATCGAGGACATGGGCTATCCCTGCGTCCTCAAGCCCGTCACCGGCTCCTGGGGGCGCCTGCTCGCCCGCGTCAACGACCGCGACGCCGCCGAGGCCATCGTCGAGCACAAGGGCACGCTGGGCTCGGTCCAGCACGGCGTGTTCTACGTCCAGGAATTCGTCGACAAGCCCGGGCGCGACATCCGCGCCTTCGTCTCCGGCGACGAGGTCCTCTGCGCCATCTCCCGCGCCAGCTCGCACTGGATCACCAACACCGCGCGCGGCGGAGTTGCGGCCGCACTCCCCGTCGGGCCCGCCCTGCGCGACGTCTGCCTCGCCGCCGCGCGCGCCGTGGGTGGGGGCGTCCTTGCCATCGACGTCCTCGAAACCCGCGAGGGCGCCCTGACGGTGGGGGAGGTGAACCACACCATGGAGTTTCGCAACAGCGTCGGTCCGACCGGCGTCAACATCCCCGGACGCATCATCGACTTTGTCCTCGCCCACGCCGGGCAGGCGGTGAACGCATGAGCCGCCTCCGCGCGGCCATCGTTGGGGGCTCGGGTTACGGCGGGGGCGAGGTCCTGCGCCTCCTCCTCGACCACCCCCACGTCGAGGTCGCCCAGGTCACGTCGCGCCAGCAGGCCGGCGTCTTCGTGCACAGCGTGCACCCCAACCTCCGCGGACGCACGAAGCTCGCCTTCGTCCCGCCCTCCGAGCTGCGGGCCTGCGATGTCCTCTTCCTCTGCCTGCCCCATGGGCACGCGAGCAGGGAGATCGACCGCCTCGCCTCCTTCGCGCCGCGAATCATCGACCTCTCCGCCGACTTCCGCCTCCGCGACAAGGACGCCTACGCCAGGTGGTACGCCCAGCCGCACCCCGCGCCGGCCTGGCTCGACCGGTTCGTCTACGGCCTGCCCGAGCTGCACCGTGAGCGCCTGCGCGGCGCCAGGCTCGCCAGCGGCGTGGGCTGCAACGCCACCGCCGTCAACCTTGCCCTCGCCCCCCTCGCCCGGCGCGGGCTCATCCGCAGCGTGGTCGCCGACATCAAGGCCGGCTCGTCCGAGGGCGGCAACGCGCACAGCCCGTCCTCCCACCGCGCCCACGGGCCATCGCCATCAGGCCGAGGTGCGCCAGGAGCTCGGCGAGTTCGACGTCCACATGTCCATCACGTCTGTCGAACTCGTGCGCGGCGTGCTGTGCACCGCCCACGTCACCCCCACCCGAACCCTCGAGGAGAAGGACCTGTGGAAGATCTATCGCGAGGACTATCAGGACGAGCCCTTCGTCCGACTCGTCAAGGACCGCGTCGGCGTCTACCGCTACCCCGAGCCCAAGATCCTCGCCGGCACCAACTGCTGCGACATCGGCTTCGAACGCGATCCCTCCAGCGAACGCATCGTCGTCCTCGCCGCCATTGACAACCTCATGAAGGGCGCCGCTGGCTCCGCCGTCCAGTGCATGAACCTGATGTGCGGCTTCGACGAAACCACCGCCCTCACCTTCCCGGGCCTGCACCCGATCTGACTTCCACGAGCCCCGACCTCCTCGAGCCCCGACCGTGAGGGAAGGGTTCCCTCCCGCAAGGACCCCCATGATCATCGTCAAGATCGGCGGCAGCGAAGGCGTCAACTTCGATCTCGTCTGCGACGACATCGCGGACCTCGTCCGCCAGGGGACGCAGCTCGTCGTCGTCCACGGGGGGTCGCACGCCACCACCACCCTTGCCACCCAGCTCGGACACCCGCCCACCTTCATCACCAGCCCCTCGGGGCACACCAGCCGGCGCACCGACCGACGCACCCTCGAAATCTTCCAGATGGCCTGCCGCGGCGTCCTCAACCAGGGGCTCGTCGAACGCCTCCAGAAGCGGGGCATCAACGCCGCCGGGATCAGCGGCATGGACGGACGCACCTGGGAGGGCGAGCGCAAGACCTCCATCCGCTCCGTCGAGCAGGGGCGCACCATCCTCATCCGCGATGACCTCTCCGGCTCCGTCCAGACGGTCAATCCCGCGCTCATCCAGGCCATGCTCGGCGCGGGGTTCGTCCCCGTCGTCTCCCCGCCCGCCATCAGCGTCGATCACCAGCCCATCAACGTCGACGCCGACACCGCCGCCGCCCGCACCGCCGTCGCCCTCCGGGGCGACGCCCTGCTCCTCCTCTCCAACGTCCGCGGCGTCCTGCGTCGCTTCCCCGACGAGTCCACCCTCATCGAGCGAGTCGATCGCGCCGCCATCGACGAGACCGCCGGCCTCGTGCAGGGGCGCATGAAGCGAAAGGTCCTCGCCGCCGGCGACGCCATCCGCGGGGGCGTCCGGTGCGCCGTCATCGCCGACGCCCGCGTGCCCAGCGCCATCAGCGACGCCCTCAACGGCCGCGGGACGGTGTTCCAGTGATCCCCGATCCCGTCGCCTTCCTCCGACGCCTCGTCGAGATCCGCAGCCACTCCGGCCAGGAGCACGACGTCGCCGTTTTTCTCCGGGACCAGATGGCCCGTGCCGGCCTGATCGCCTCCCTCGACGAGGTCGGCAACGCGGTCGCCGCCACGCGCGGCGACCCGCTCAACTCCGTCCCTGGCCTGACCGACCTCGCCCTCGTCGGGCACATGGACACCGTCCCGGGCGACATTCCCGTTCGCATCGAGAACGGGCGGCTGTATGGACGCGGAGCCATCGACGCCAAGGGCCCCCTCGCTGCTTTCGTGTGCGCCGCCGCCCGCGCCCGCCTTCCTGAGGGACTCCGCCTCGTGGTCGCCGGCGCCACCGAGGAGGAGAGTGCCTCGTCCCGCGGCGCCCGCGCCATCGCGCCCCGCTACAGCCCGGCCGCGTGCGTCATCGGCGAGCCCAGCCACTGGGACGCCGTCACCGTGGGCTACAAGGGCCGCCTCCTCGTCCACTACAACGTCACGCGTGCCATGTCCCACTCCGCCGGTCCCGCCCCCAGCGCGGGCGACCAGGTCTTCGAGTGGTGGGAACGCGTCCGCGCCGACGTGCGCGACCTCGTCCCCGACGGCGCGTCGCCTTTCCACGGCGTTCAGGCCATGCTCCGCGAACTGGGCACCACCTCCGACTGGCTCAGCGAGTCCGCCCGCGCCGTCGCCAGCTTCCGCATCCCTCCGGGCGTGGCACCCGAGCGCATCGCCGAGATCTGCCGCGCCCACGCCGCCGGCGGCGACGCCCGTCCCGAGGGGCCCGAGGTCGCGTACGTCGCCGATGCCCGCTCGCCCCTCGCCCGCGCCTTTTCCCAGTCCATCCGCGCCCTGGGCGGCGTGCCCAGGCTGCTCCTCAAGACCGGCACCTCCGACATGAACGTCCTGGGCCCCCTCTGGGCCTGCCCCTTCGTCGCCTACGGCGCGGGCGACAGCCTCTACGACCACACCCCCGACGAGCACATCATCCTCGACGAGTGGCTTCGCTCGATCGACGTCCTCGTGCTCGCCATCGAACGCTGGGCCGCCGGCCTTGCCGCCTTGCACCCTCCCGGGGTCCGGTCTACGCTCACGACATGTCTATCCGAAAGCCCTTCGTCGGCGGCAACTGGAAGATGAACACGAATCGCAACTCCGCGTCGGACCTGACGCGCGCGGTGGCGGACGGCCTGCTGAACACGGACGGGGTCGACATCGCGGTGTTCCCGCCGTTCCCGTACTTGCTGCTCGTGCGGTCGATCCTGCGGGACCGGTCGTCGTCGATCAAGCTCGGGGCCCAGGACGTGTACCACATGGGCGATGGCGCGTTCACGGGCGAGGTCTCGATGGCGATGCTCAAGGACTGCGGCGTGCAGGTCGTGCTCTGCGGGCACAGCGAGCGGCGCCACGTCCTGGGCGAGAAGGACGAGCTGATCAATCTGAAGACGCGGGCCGCGCTCGAGGGCGGGCTCGAGTGCATCCTGTGCGTGGGCGAGAAGCTGGACGAGCGGCTCAACGGGCACCAGGACATTGTGGTGGGGCGGCAGGTGCGCACGGGGCTGGCCGATGTGCCCGGGGATTGGCTGGAGCGATTGACCATCGCGTACGAGCCGGTGTGGGCGATCGGGACGGGCAAGACGGCCACGCCCGAGGACGCCGAGGCCATGCACGCGCACATCCGCGGGATCGTGGCGCACCACTTCGGCAAGGAGCGGGCCGACCGCCTGCGCATCCAGTACGGGGGCTCGCTCAAGCCCGGGGTCTCGGAGGAGATCTTCGCCAAGGCCAACGTGGACGGGGGGCTGGTGGGCGGGGCGTCGCTCAAGGCGGCGGAATTCGTCACGATCGTGAAGGCGTCGGCGTCGGCGGGGAAGACCAAGAACGGCGGGGCGTGACGGCGTGCGGATTGGGGCCGCGCCGAGGGACCGGGAGTTGACGCCTACTTCCCGCAGCGTCGGCGCAGCTCGTCGGCCTTGTCGGTCTTCTCCCAGGAGAAGAACGCGATCTTCTCGCCGCGGTGGGTGCGTGAGATGGGGTCGAAGTACTGGCCCTCGTAGCTGGGGCGCCCGAAGTGTCCGTGGCGGGCGGTGGGGGCGTAGATGGGCTTGCGGAGCTGGAGGGCCTCGATGATCTTGCGGGGCGTGAGCCCGAAGGTCTCTCGGACGGCCTTGGCGATCTTGTCCTCGTCGACCTTGGCGGTGCCGAAGCAGTCGACGTAGACGCTGGTGGGCTCGGCGACGCCGATGGCGTAGGAGAGCTGGATCTCGCAGCGGTCGGCGAGCCCGGCGGCGACGACGTTCTTGGCGATGTACCGGGCCATGTACGCGGCGGAGCGGTCGACCTTGGTGGGGTCCTTGCCGGAGAAGGCGCCCCCGCCGTGGCGTCCCATGCCGCCGTAGGTGTCGACGATGATCTTGCGTCCGGTGAGCCCGGTGTCGCCGTGGGGCCCGCCGATCTCGAAGCAGCCGGTGGGGTTGACGTGGACGGTGATGCCCGGGTTCCACCAGGCGCCCAGGACGGGCTTGATGACGTGCTCGGTGATCTGCTTCTTGAGCTCGCCCTGGCGTTCGTTCCAGGTGGGGTCGTGCTGGGTGGAGAGGACGACGGTGTCAACGCGGACGGGCTTGGCGCCCTCGTACTCGACGGTGACCTGGCTCTTGGCGTCGGGGCGCAGGCCGGGGACCTTGCCCGTGCGGCGGACCTCGGCCTGGCGCTCCACGAGCTGGTGGCTGAGGGAGATGGGCAGGGGCATGAGCTCGGGGGTGTCCTTGCAGGCGAAGCCGAACATCATGCCCTGGTCGCCCGCGCCCTCGCGGTCGACGCCCATGGCGATGTTGGGGGACTGCTTGTTGATGGCGACCATCACGCCGGCGCTGTCGGCGTCGAAGCGCATGTCGCCGGAGGTGTACCCGATCTCGCGCACGGTCTCGCGCACGAGGTCGGGGATGTTGACGTAGGTCTTGGTGGTGATCTCGCCGGCGACGACGACCAGCCCGGTGCAGCAGAGGGTCTCGCAGGCGACGCGGCTGAAGGGATCGTCGGCGATCATCGCGTCCAGGATGGCGTCGGAGATCTGGTCGGCGACCTTGTCGGGGTGTCCCATCGAGACGGATTCGGAGGTAAACACGTTGACGCGAGCCATGGTCCTTCTCCCGTGCTCCGGCGGCGCTGCAGTTCGGGCGTCCGGATGGTTGCGGCGGCCCACGGAACCACCGGTCCGTGGGCGGGCGGGAGTGTAGGTCCGCAGGCCCGCGCCGTGCAGCGCCCGCGCCCCTTGGGGAAACCACCGAGGCAGAGCCCCTCGGGGTGACGCGGCGGCCCGAGAACCGCGACGAATCCGCCCCGATCGGACCTATCCTGCCGCACCCGCGTCCGGACGGACGGGGGTGGGGAGATCGCCATGTCGACAAAGGTCCTGGTCCTCGGTGGAGGCAAGGTCGGGAAGTCCGTCGCCGAGCTGTTCCTGATGTGTGGAGGCGGGCGCTACCACGTCACGCTGGCGGATCGCGACGAGGCGAACCTGCGCGAGGCGGAGGGCAACCTGCGCCGCCTGGCCGCACGCGTGCCCCATGCCGGGGCGTTCGAGATCCGGCGCGTGGACGCGAGCGACGAGGCGCAGACCCGTGGCGTGCTCCGGGGCATGGACAGCGTCGTGTGCATGCTGCCGTACCAGATCGTGGGGAAGATCCCCGCCCTGGCCAACGAGACGGGTGTGAATTACTTCGACGTGACGGAGGACGTCAAGGCCACCGAGAGCGTGCGGGCGCTGCACAACTCGGGGCAGGCGAGGGTCGCCCTGGTGCCCCAGTGCGGGCTGGCGCCGGGCTACATCGCGATCGCGGCCAACCACGTGGCCCGCCAGTTCGACACGATCCATGACCTGACGCTGCGCGTGGGGGCCCTCCCGCAGTTCCCCACCAACGCGCTCAAGTACAACGTGACGTGGTCGGCCGCCGGGCTGGTCAACGAGTACTGCGAGCTGTGCAACGTGATGTTGTCGGGGCAGATGATCAAGGCGCCCGCGCTGGAGGGGCTGGAGCACTTCAGCTTCGAGGGCGTGGAGTACGAGGCGTTCTATACCTCGGGCGGGGTGGGCAGCCTGATCGAGACCCTGGGGGCCGCGGGCAAGACGGGCCCGACGACGAACATCGCGTACAAGACGATCCGCTACCCGGGGCATCGCGACCTGATGAAGTTCCTGGTCCAGGACCTGCGCCTGGGTCTGGACAAGGTCGAGGCGTCGGCGGGGGGGAGGAAGTTCGACCGGGCCGCGCTGATCGACCTGTTCGACACCACCGTGCCGCGGACGTACCAGGACGTGGTCGTGATCTTCATCAACGGCGTGGGCCTGCGGGACGGGCGTCGCCACCAGATCAACCTGCGGAAGATCATCCGGGCTCAGGACCTGTTCGGGCGCGTGTGGCCGGCGATCGAGAGCACGACGGCCGCGGGGGTCTGCGCGATGGTGGACCTGCACCGCGAGGGCAAGCTGCCGGCCAGGACCGGCTTCATCCGCCAGGAGGACGTGAGCCTGGAGGCCTTCAACGCCACGAGCTTCGGGCAGGTGTACGAGGACATCACGAAGGTCGAGGGAAGGGCGGGGGCCAGGGGCTAGCGCGACGCGCGGTACGGTGCGGCCAACAGGGCCCGCGTTCGTGCGGGTATCCTTGCCCATGCCCAAGCCCAACGGTTCCCGCAAGCCCATCACCTACGCCAGCTCGGGCGTGGACATCGACAAGAAGGACGCCTTTACCGAGTCGCTGACGGCCCAGCTTCGCGGCACGTATTCCAACCGCGTCATCGACAACCCCGGCGGCTTTGCCGGGCTCTTCCGCCTGGACTTCAACCAGAGGCTCTTCCGTCGCAACTACAAGGACCCGGTGCTGGTGGCGTGCGCCGACGGGGTGGGGACCAAGGTGCTGCTCGCGCGCGAGCTGGGGATCTTCGACACGGTGGGGATCGACCTGGTCGCCATGAACGTCAACGACCTGGTCGTGCAAGGGGCCGAGCCGCTGTTCTTCCTGGATTACATCGCCGTGCCCGAGGTGGACCCGCCGGTGCTGCACGCGCTGGTCAAGGGCATCGCGGACGCGTGCCGTCGCTGCGAGTGCGCGCTGCTGGGGGGCGAGACGGCGAACATGCCCGACATCTACAAGCCGGGCGACTTCGACATGGCCGGGTTCTGCGTGGGCGTCGTTGAGCTGCGCCGGGCCATCAAGCCCACGCGGGTGCAGGCGGGGGACGTGATTCTCGGGCTGGCCTCGGACGGCATCCACAGCAACGGATACTCGCTGGTGCGCCAGGTCGTGGCCGAGGCCCGGCTGGACCTGCACCGGATCTACCCCGAGCTAGATCCCAGTCGCACGCTGGGGCAGGTGCTCCTGACGCCCACGCACCTCTACGCCCCGTCGATCGTGAAGCTCCTGCGCGGGTACCGCGTGAAGAACGTGATCTCGGGGATGGCGCACATCACGGGGTCGGGGCTGGCGGGGAACCTGTGCCGGGCGCTGCCACCCGCGCTCGACGCGGTGGTGGAACGGGCGAGCTGGCCCGTCCCGCCGGTCTTCACGTTCCTCCAGGAGCATGGGAACGTCCCCGACGAGGAGATGCGCCGGGTGTTCAACATGGGGATCGGGTACTGCGTGATCGTGCGGCCGGCCTTCGCGGACGCCGTGCGGGTGAAGCTCGAGAAGCTCGGGGAGCGGGTGTTCGTGATGGGCGAGGTGAAGAAGGGGACGGGGCAGGTGCGGGAGAAGTAGATCCGCAAGGCGCCCGGGCGATGCCGCGCGTCGGGGCTCCGGGCTCGGGGCGGGTTGGTCCGGCCCGCGGGGCCTGGGGAAGCGGTCAGTCGCTTCAGGCCCCCTGGTCTTTCGTCAGGGCCGCGCCCTTCTTGAGGTACTCCATCACGGCGATGACGAAGGACGCGTGGCTCCAGGTGAGCGGGCTGACGCTGATGGGGTCGCCGTTGTAGGGGTGGTACTGCTCGGCGAGGACGCCGCTGGCGGCGGCGCGGTCGCAGCACCATTCGAGCAGAGCCTGCGCGGGCGTGAGCTCATCGAACGTCCGGGCCTTGGCGATGAGGTGCTGGGCCTGCCAGAGCGTGCAGATGACCCAGGGATTCCCGGCGACCTTGTCGGTGGCGGCGTGCTCGACCTGGTGGTAGTAGTCGCGTTCGTAGCGGGCGCACCCGCCGATCTTGCTCCGCACCCAGAGGCGTTCCTTCAGCGCGGTCATCTCCGCCACGACGCGCTCGTCGTCGGGACGCAGGGCGCCGAAGGCGAAGACGGCGAAGTTGGCGGAGTCGGCGGTCATGTCGAGGCGGTAGCGTCCCTCGCCCAGGGGCGTGGCCATGCGGGCGAAGCGGCGCTGCTCGGGGTGCCACAGGTGGGCGACCAGGGCCTCGCGCATCTTGGCCGCCCCCTCGCGGTAGGAGATGGCCCGGTCGTGCTCGCCGAAGTCGTGGGCGAAGGCGGCGGCGGCGTCGAGGGCACCGATGACGGTGGCGACGGTGAAGGTGTGCACCCCGCGCCGTTCTTCCCAGAGGTCCCAGCTGGGCCTGGGCAGCCCGTTCTCGTCGCGGTACTCGAGGAGCCAGTCGCCCGGTCGCGTGACGAGGGTGTTGTAGAGGGGCTTGAGGAACTCGACGTCGCGGAAGGTCTCGAAGTGCTTGCGCAGGGCCCAGAGGACGAGGGCCGTCTCGTCCTGCTGGATGGGGAGCACGCGCTGGCCCTCGAGCATCCAGGGGTGCCAGCTGCTGGCGAGCAGCCCGGTGGGGGTGTACTTGTGGAGGAAGTAGGGCTCGTCGCGGATGATGCGGGCGCAGTAGCGGAAGAAGTTGCGGGACAGCTCGCTCTGCCCGCTGAGGGCCAGGGCGTAGGCGACGAGCGCCCCGTCGCGGGGCCAGCAATAGGAGTAATGGTCCCCGCCGAACTGGGTGATGTCGCTGTCGTTGGCGGCGATGATGGCGCCGTCGTTGTCGACCTGGGTGCGCAGCACGAGCTGGGAGCGTTTGAAGAGGTCGACCACGCGCGGGGGGAGCGGGTCGGTCTCGATGGCCTCCTTGTTGACCCACAGGCGCCAGTAGTTCTCCGTGCGGTTGATGAGGCGGTCGGCGCCCTTCTCGAGGATGCGCTGGTTCAGGGCCTTGACCTCGCCGTAGGTCTTTCCGCAGGCCATCCAGAGGACCACGTGGCTGGTCCCGTTGGCGGGCACCTGGGCGTCGAAGCCGATGGTCGCGTCCACGGAGCCCTGGCTGATGGCGTTGCGTCCGAGCTTGCCGTCCTCGGCGTCGCGCCAGGTGCCCTCGTGCCCGCCGAGGCGCTTGGTCCCGATGGCCCAGTTGTCGATCCCGCACTTGTTCTCGTCGCAGGCGTTGAACAGGAAATAGGCGTCGTCCTTGTACACGACGATGGCCGCGGTGGCCGGGTCATAGTTGGCCGTGTCGCCCACGGCGCTGCCGCGGATGGAGAGGTCCCAGTGGGTGAACAGGCGCACGTCGCGGTCGCGGCCCAGCAGGTCGCGCACGGTGCAGTGGCGGAAGTAGGCCGGCTCGTGGAGGTCCACCGCGTCGCACGACACGATCTCGATGCCCAGGGCCCGGTGGCGCAGCAGCACCTCCGTCACGAGCGTGTCGGGGCGGTACCGCAGCGTCCGCTCCCAGCCGGGGTCCTCGACCCAGGCGAAGCGCCCGTCGGCCCACACCCCGAAGCGCTGCACGTTCCCGTCCGTGTGGTTGAACCGGCCCACGTGCGGGAAGTACAGGTCGCGGATGCGATACCACCGATCGAAGGTGATCAGGAGGTCGCCGTTGCCGACGGGGATATCACGGGGCATGCGTGGCCGATCTGGAGGACCAACCCCGGGCCCCGCGCCGGGGCTCGCCAGAGGGGGCGGGCAACCCTCCTAGATCGACCGTCCCGGGGGGCGTCATTCAAACCACAAGAAAGCGGGAGAACAAAGTCAGGTCTGACCCTTGAGCAGAGCTTCGGCCAGGGCCTCGGCCTGGGCGTCCATGGCCGGCGCCACCGCCTGGGCCGCCCGGGCCCGCTCCTCGGCGCTGCCGATCGAGGAGATCTTCAGCCCGAAGTTCTCCCCCACCTTCACCGCGCGTCCGGTGGCGATCTGGTGGTTATTGACCAAGAGGTCGAGCTCGGTGTCGGCCCGCTTGGGCAGCTCCACGATCGACCCGGGGACGAGCGCGGTGACCTCGGCGACGCGCATCTGGCGCCCGCCCAGGCGGACCACGATCGGCACTTCCAGCGCGGTGATGCGCGTGAGGAGCGGGTTTTGCGCGGCCAAGGGCATGCGACGACACTCCACGGGCCCAGGCCGGGCGCGGGCGCACGCCCGGCGCGGGCCGCCGGGCATGACGCAACGGCGATGCCAGGGGCATCGTCTCGTGGGACCCCGGGGTTGAATCGATCACCCGTCGAAGCGCCCGACGATCAGCGTGACGTTGTGCCCGCCGAAGCCGAACGTGTTGTTCATGGCGTGCCTGATGCGACGCTCGCGGGCGTGGTGGGGGACCAGGTCGATATCGAACCCCTCGTCGGGGTTGTCCAGGTTGATGGTCGGGGCGATGATCCCGTCGCGGACGGCGTGGATGCAGGCGATCAGCTCCACGGCCCCGCTGGCGCCCAGGCAGTGCCCGTGCATGCTCTTGGTCGAGCTCATGAGCATCTTGCCGCCCGCGGACTTGCGGGCGTGGGCGCCAAAGACCCGCAGCACCGCGGCCACCTCGGCCTTGTCGCCCAGGGGGGTGCTGGTCCCGTGGGCGTTGACGTAGTCGATCTGCTCGGGCTTGAGCCCCGCGTCCATCAGGGCCACGCGCATCGACCGGGCCGCGCCCTCGCCCTCGGGATCCGGGGCCGTGATGTGGGCGGCGTCGCTGCTGTTGCCCGCGCCGACGAGCTCGGCGTAGATCCGCGCCCCGCGGGCCCGGGCGTGCTCGAGCGTTTCGAGAACGAACATCGCGCTGCCCTCGGCGAGGACGAATCCGTCGCGGTCCTTGTCGAAGGGGCGGCTGGCCTTGGTCGGCGCGTCGTTGCGTGTCGACAGCGCCTTCATGACCATGAAGGCGCCGGTGCACAGGGGCGTGCAGGCCGCCTCGGCCCCACCGGCGACCATCACGTCCGCCCACCCGCGCTGCAGGTAGAGCATCGCGTCGCCGATGGCGTGCCCGGAGCTGGCGCACGCGGTGGCGTGCGTGGATGCCGGGCCCTTGAGCCCGAAGCGGATGGAGATGTTCCCCGCGGCGGCGTTGGGCATCAGGCGCGGGACGGTGAAGGGGTTGATGCGATCGGGCCCGCGGTCCATCAGGACCCACATCCCGTCCTCGATCGTCTTGATCCCCCCGATCCCCGAGCCCACCACGATCCCGCAGCGGGTGTGGTCTTCCTTGCCCAGGTCGAGCCCGGAATCGGCCATGGCCTCGACGGCGGCTCCCACGCCCAGCTGCGCGAAGCGATCCAGTCGCCGGGCCTCGCGATACTCGATGCAGCTGACGGGGTCCCAGCCCTTGACCTGCCCGCCGATCCGGACGTCCCAGCGTTCGGGCGGGAACTTCTTGAAGAAGTCCTCACCCTCGAGCGGGCTGATCCCGCTGCGTCCCTCGCGCATCGCCTCCCACGTCCCCCCGGCGGTGTGGGCGAGGTTCGTGAGCGCACCCATCCCGGTGATCACCACTCGGCGGGACCCGGGCTTGGCGCTCGTGATGGTCAATGCGCATCCCTCGATGGTGGGACGGGTCGGCGGGGCGCCGCGACCGGGGATCAGGCCACGCCGTGCTGCTGCTTGATGAACTCGATGGCGTCGCCGACGGTCTTGATCTTCTCGGCCTGCTCGTCGGGGATGTCGGTCTCGAAGGCCTCCTCCAACTCCATGACCAGCTCGACCTGGTCGAGGCTGTCGGCGTTGAGGTCCTCGACGAACTTCATGGTGCGGTTGATCTTCGCTTTGTCGTGTCCCATCTGCTGGGCGACGATCTCGATGACCTTCGATTCGATCTCTTGCTCAGTCACGACAAGGCCTCCGTATCGGCTCGTTGGGGACATGAACGGGTCCGTCCCGTCCATGCAGAAACCCGACGCAGGTGCTCCCGGCCCCGCCGGGCGGGGGTTTGGAGCCGCATGGGGCGGAGCATAGCCGCTCTCCCGCAGGCGTGCCCATGGTAGGCCCAGCCCCTCGCCCGGGCCGTCGTTCCTGCGCTGCGGGGAGTAATCGGACGGGGGTGGCGAGAGGGTGGGTGTCATAAACGGATTGACCTTGGTGGTGTCCGCCAAAGCAACGCATCGGGTTGGGCGCGGGCGGGCGGGCGGTCGATTCCCCAGCGATCACTGGGTCGGGAGCGGGCGTCCGTCGGCGCCGCAACCCAAGGGCCCAGGCGTGGAGGGCGCCCGATGGGCACGATGCCGCAGGAACCCGAGGCGTTCGCAGAACTCGTCGCCTCGATGTTGCGTGAGCGACAGCCGGGCTACGCCATCGACCTGGTGGGCCCGCGCGAGCTGCTGGTCAACGGGCGCCGCCTCGACCTCGAGAACCTCTTCCGCATGGTGAACCACGAGCCCACCCGCGGGCAGGAGATCGTGGGGCACTACCTCGACCAGCTCTTCGCCACCGATGCCGTCCAGTACCTCTCCCTGCCCTTCGACGTGGCCCGCCAGCGGATCATGCCCCGCATCCAGCCCGAGAGCATCTTCCAGCATCTCTCGCGCGAGCAGGTCGCCCACGTTCCCTGGGTCAACGGCACCGTCATCGTCTTCGTCACCGACCTGCCCAACATGACCGTCTCCATCACCACCGAGCAGCTCGTGCGCTGGAAGACCACCGCCGAGGAGGTCGATGCGATCGCCCGCAAGAACCTGGACGAGTACGCCCCGGACCTGGAGGTCCAGCTCGTGGAGAGCAAGGAGGGCGGACGCGCCGCCATCCTCGCCCAGCACGACGGTTACGACGCCGCCCGCCTGATGCTCAGCGGGCTCTACGACCGCCTGGCCCCGCAACTGGGCGGGGACTTTTACGTGGCCACGCCCGCCCGCGACATGTTCGTCGCCATGTCCCCCTCGCCCGCCGCGTTCGTCCGTCGCCTCAAGCACCGCGTCGAGCACGACTTCAAGCGCCTCCCCTATCCCATCACGTCCGACTTCTACTACGTGACCCGCGATGGGGTCTGTGGCACGCGCGCCGAGGCCGAGTCCCAGGACGCGGCGTAGGGCAGAGCGTCCGGCGAATCTCAACGAGGCACGCCCGGGGGAGTGATCCACGGGCGTGTTCTACTGTTGCGATCTTGATCCTCCTCCTCGACAACTACGACTCCTTCACGTGGAACCTCGTGCACCTCATCGGGCGCGTGCGTCCGGGGCTGCGCCTGGGCCAGGACCTGGTGGTCGCACGCAACGACGAGATCTCGCCCGGGGCGATCGAGGGCCTGCGCGGCGGGCAGGGGCCCACGCACATCATCATCTCGCCCGGTCCCTGCGGGCCGGGGCAGGCCGGCGTGTCGTGCGACCTGGTCCACCGCTTCGCCGGGCGCGTTCCCTTGCTGGGCGTCTGCCTGGGTCACCAGTGCATCGCCGCGGCCCATGACATGCGCGTCGTCCGCCGCCCGCCCGTCCACGGCAAGACCAGCACGATCCACCACGACGGCGAGGGCGTCTTCCGGGGTGTCGACCGGGCGTTCACCGCCATGCGATACCACTCCCTCGTCGTCGAGCCCGAGTCGATCCCCCGCGCGGGCTGGGTCGTCTCGGCGTGGACGGACGAGGACGATGGCACGGGCGGGACGCGGCGGGTGGTCATGGGCCTGCGCCGGCAGTGGAGCGAGCCGGGCAAGGCGACGCTCGAGGGCGTGCAGTTCCATCCCGAGAGCTTCATGACCCAGGCGGGCGAGCGGATGATGGAGAACTTCCTGCGCTGAGGCCGTCGATTTCGCGGCCCGACACCTCGCCCGTTCGCCACCTATCTTCCTCCATGATCACCCCCTCACCCACCGCCAAGATCGATCCAGCCCTGGCCCGCGGCACGCTCGTGGAGATCGTGGGCGAGACGGCCACCCGCAAGGGCTACATCACGTTCGCGGTCCCCAACACCAGCTACGAGCTGCACCTCGTGGCCACGGGTGCCGTCGGCGTGGCCCCGGGCAAGCGCCTGGTCGGCGTGGTCAAGGCCCAGGCGCGCCGGATTGACGTGGTCCAGAGCGGGGGGCGGTTCGTCGAGCCGGTGATGGGGCACCCACGCCGAGTGCAGGGCACCGTGGTCCGAGTGGAGGGCGAGGCGGTGGTGGTGGACGCGGGGGTGCCGATCCACCTGACGCCGACGGACCCGCGCCAGGGGGCGAGCCAGTTCCAGCCGGGCCAGTTCGTCTCCTGCGACGTGATGGACGGGGCGACGTTCACGCCCAGGGCGTAAGAGAACGCGGAGAGCGCAGAGAAGCCAGAGGTTCGCGGAGGAGAGGCGAACGCGGGTGCGCGGCGCGAGCCGCCTGCGCGATCCCGACCCGGGTTCCCCTGCGCTCCGCTTCTCCTCCGCCCGGCCTTTCTGCTCCGCGTCCCTCCGCGATCGCTGATTCCTCTGCGTTCGATTTCCGGATCCTCCCGCCCGCGGGGTCGGTACAGTCCTGGCGGAGGCACGCATGTCCAAGGCCGTCGTCGATCCCGGTGAACTTCGGCGATTCGCGCAGGACCTCAAGCGGTTCAACGGTTCGCTGCTGAACCAGATGGCGGTGATGCAGAGCCGCCTGAGCGAGCTGGGCCAGTCGTGGCGCGACCAGGAGCACAAGAAGTTCGTGGAGGAGTTCGACCTGACGATGAAGGCCCTGGGGAGGTATGCCGAGGCGACCGAGAAGCACATCCCGTTCCTGCTGCGCAAGGCGGAGAAGATCGAGGAATACTTGAACCAGCGTTAGGACGCCCCGATGGCCGACCGTGCCAACGTCCAGTCCATCGACGCGCTCAAGGAGGCGAAGGCCGCCCTGGCCGCCTTTGCCGAGGACGTGGGGGCGGTGCTGGCGAACGTGGACTCGGACGTGGCCCGCATGGGCCAGTGGGTGACGATGGAGCGTCCGTCGCACTGGAAGCGGGAGATCCGCCGGCGCGAGGACGACGCCAACCGTGCCCGCCAGGAGATATCCCGCAAGATCCTGGTCTCGACCCCCGAGCCCGCCAGCACCGTGCTGGAACGCAAGGCGCTGGCCCGGTGCGTGCGTCGTGTGGAGGAAGCCCAGAAGCGTGCCGAGAACTCGCGCCGCTGGGCGGGGACATGGGACAAGCAGTCGCTGCTGGCGCGGGGCGCCCTCGCCGCCCTGGCCGAGCACATCCGCGCCGACATTCCCCGGGCCATCGCCCGCATCGATCGCATGATCGAGAGCCTGCAGGCCTACACCCTCCTGGCCCCGCCCTCCAGCGACCTGCCCGAGACGACGGCGGCGGTGGGTGCCGGCGCGCCGGCGGGCGGCGCGGGCTCCATGGCCCGCCCCATCGCGGCTCCCGAGCGATGGGTGGATCCCGAGCAGGTCCGTGAGATCGCGGCCGACGCGCGCGAGCGGGCCCGTCCGGCGGGCGACGAGATCGCCTGGGATGTCTGGCCCCTGGAGCCCCTGCACCCCGACCAGGGGGTGGACGTCCTGCGCCTGGCGTTGATCGGGCAGGCTCCCCAGGGAGAGCAGACCCTGGTGATCGCCGCCAAGGCACTCGAGCAGCCCACGGTCGTCCTGGAGCGCTGCGAGCCTTCCCAGCTCGGGGACAGCGGGTGGTACCTCGGCCCGCACCGCGAGCCCGCGGCGACCGGGGCCTGCTGGAGGATTGCCGTGGCCAGACTCCTGGAAGCCAGGGGGGACCTGGCGCCCCTGCTGGCCCTGGCCCCGGGCGCGCTGGCGGTCCTGGGCCCTGTTGGGGTTCTGGCCGTACTGGACCGGGGAGGGAAGGACTGCTGGGTAGCGTCGAGCTGACGCGTCTGGTAGTCTCTTGAGGCGTCCTTTGGCGGGTTGGGTCGATCCGTTCCCGCCCCGGCGGCGAACAGTCCCGTGCCAGCATGAGCATCCACGCCGCCAAAGGCACCCTGATGGACGCGATCAAGCAGCTCAACGCTCGCTGGTCGCGGGCCAGGGCCCAATGGGACGATCAGGCGGCCAAGCGCCTGGAGGGCGAGGTGCTCGAGCCGCTCCTGCCGAAGGTGCACGCCGCGGCCAAGGGGGTGGAGGAACTGGCGGCCCTGTTCACCGCGGCGCGACGCGAATGCGGGGACGACGAGGGCTGATCGGGGCAGCACGGTGGCGCAATTTGGGTCCCGGCGCGCGGCGCGGGATTCGGGGACACGATGGGCACGCAGAGCCTGACAGCCCTGGAACGCGAGATGCTGGATCGCCTGATCCCGCTGGTGACGCGGCGCGCCCAGCGCGAGAAGGAACTGGGCGATTCGCTGCGGGAGCGGACCGGGCGGGCCGAGCTCGACCACCAGGACCGCTCGCGCCAGGGCGAGGCCCGCTGCGCGGGCGAGGTCCGCCTTGCCGAGCAGCAGCACGAGGACCGGGCCGCGGAACTTCGCGCGGCGTTCGCGGACGAGCATCGCGCCGCCGAGAGCGCCATGAATGCCGAGCTGGGCGCCTTTGCCGAGCGAACGGGCTCCATCGAGGCGGCGGCGCAGCAGGACCTGGACGACGCGGCGTGGCTGGCCGAGACGATGGTGGAGAGCGCCGAGCGCAAGCTCAAGGGCGAGTTCCTGGCCCTGGGCAAGCTCCTCGCCCAGTACACGGGCGAGCTGGACCTGGCCCGGCGCGAGGCCGCCGAATTGCTCAAGAAGAACGGGCACCCGCCCTTGCCCGAGCTGGTGGACGCGCCCGAGCTGGCGCCGCTGCTGGGTCCCTCGGGCGAACCGACCACGATCCGGCGTGCCTGCGAGCTGGTCCGCCAGGAGGTCTTCCAGAAGCTCCGGATTCTCCACGCGCGCGTTCGCCCGGGGATCCTGCGGCCCGTCTCGCTGCTGTCGATGGTGCTGCTGCTGGGCGGGGGCGGGGCCGTGCTGGGCGCGATGGGCGGTGAGCTGGGCAACATGCGCAACATCGGTCTGGGGGCCGCGGGAGGCTCGGCCCTGGCGGTGGTGCTGGCGGTGGTGCTGCAGCAGGTCCTCAAGTCGCGGGTCAGGCCGGCGATCGCGTCGCTGGGCGAGGCCCTGTCCCGCGGCGTGTCGCTGGGCTCGCGCTGGCTGGACGAGGCCGAAGGCGAGCGCGATCGCCAGGCGACGACGATCCGCGAGAAGCGAGACGCCGAGCTTCGCAAGGCCAAGGAGCGGTTCGCGGCCCTCCGGCGCGAGGTGCACCGGCGCAAGAACGAGGAAGAGCCGGGGGTGCGCCAGCGCCACGAGAGCGTGCTGGCCGCGGTGCGGCGGAGGTTCGAGGCGGGCGTGCGCGCCGCCGATGACCAGAGGCGAACGCGTGTCGAGCAGGCCCAGGGTGTCCGCGACTCCGCCCTGCGCCAGAGCGCGGCACGCCGCCAGGAGCTGGTCGCCTCGGCCCAGAGCGAGGACGCCTCCGCCCGAGAGGAGCTGGTCCGGGAGTGGAACCAGGTGGTGGGCGAATCGCTCGCGCGGAGGGACCAGGTTGGCGCGTCGGTCGTCCGGGCGTGTCCGCCCTGGGACGATCCGGGCTGGGAGGGCTTCCGCCCCAGCACCGTGGTGCACCCGGCGATCCGGTTCGGGGAGGCCGAGGTGGACCTCTCGACCTTGCCCGGCGGGCTCACGCCCGACGCGCCGCGAGCGCGCGAGTTGACGCCCCTGCGCGTCCCGCTGCTGCTGGACCTCCATGCCAAGGGCTCGATCCTCCTGCAGGCCGGCGCCGAGGGACGCGACCAAGCCCTGCGCTGCGCCTCCAACATCCTGGTGCGCCTCCTGACGGCGTTGCCCCCGGGCAAGGTGCGCCTGACGTTCATCGATCCCGTGGGCCTGGGGCAGAGCTTCGCGGGGTTCATGCACCTGGCCGACTACGAGGAGGGGATCGTCGGGGACAAGATCTGGACCGATCCCAAGCGCATCGAGCAGAAGCTGGCGGACCTGACGGAGCACATGGAGAACGTGATCCAGAAGTACCTCCGCAACGAGTTCGCCACGATCCACGATTACAACGAGCAGGCGGGCGAAGTCGCCGAGCCCTTCCGGTTCCTGGTGCTGGCGGACTTCCCGGCGGGGCTCTCGGAGGCGGCGGCCAAGCGGCTGGTGAGCATCCTGACCAGCGGCCCGCGCTGCGGGGTGTACACGATCATCCTGGCCGACTCGCGCCAGC
>JBGAOG010000019.1:0-36829 GCA_044221985.1 Phycisphaerales bacterium | reverse complement strand
GCGCTCGTGACCGTCGCGTTCCAGGTGTGCTTCCTGGCGTGGATGATCACGCACACGGGAGCGGGCGTGGCGGTGGGCGCGGGGCTCCTCGTGGGCGGGCTGGCGGGGGCCTTCGCGGGCGCTCGCGCGGCTCCAACCGGCATGGGCAGCGCGATGGCTCCACGCGCGGGGCCGGTCGCCGGGGCGTACGTGCTCTCCCTGGCGTGCGTTGTCGCGTACGCCGCGTCGCATCCGAGTTCCGCCGCGACGGACTGGCCCACGGATGTGCCCGGGCTGGCCTGGCTGGCCCCGGTGTGCGCCTTGGGCTTTGCCCTCTGCCCCTTCCTGGACCCCACCTTCCATCAGGCGTGCCAAGGGGCATGGCGTGCGGGCGGACCGGGCGCCTCGCGCCGGGCCTTCTCGCTTGGGTTCCTGGTGCTCTTCCCGCTCATGATCGGGTTCACGCTGCTCTACGCGCCGGCGTTGCTGGCGGGCGCGACGCGGGGGCAGCTCGGGACCTCGCCGCCCTCGCTGGCGCCGCCGATCGTGGCCTTCCACATGGCCCTGCAGGCCGCCGTGACGGCCGCGCTCCACCTCCCCCACGCGCGACGGGCGGCGTCGCCCGCGGTGCCCCGCACGCGCGATTCGAACCTGATCGCGGCGCTGGTGCTGGTCGCACTGGCGGTCCTCGCCGCGTTCGCGTCCGCGCGGACCTTCGAGGTCACGTACCGCCTGTTCATGTCGTTCTACGCCCTGGTCTTCCCGGCCTATGTCTGGATCTGCATGGCGCCGACGTTCCGCGCGCCCGAGGCGCCGGGGCGGCGCCGGCTCTTCGCCTTCGCGTGCGCCGTCGTCGTGGCGGCGCCGTTCCTGGGGCTGGGATTCTTGCGGGGAGAGCACTGGGCCCTGGGACCAGGCGTGCTCGTGGTGCTGCTGGCCCGGCTCGCCGCGGGGCGGGGCGAGCATGCGGCCCGGGTTCCCTCGGCGTGCGTGCCCCTCCCCAAGCCGTTAGACTGACGCTTCGACAGGAGATCACACATGCGACTCGCTCCCCTCGCCGTTCTCATGCTCGCCTGCCTGCCCGCGCTCGCCCAGACGCCCCAGGAGCCCACGCTCGCCAAGGTCCGCGGGCAGGACCAGGGCTTCGTCGAGTTGTTCAACGGGAAGAACCTGGACGGCTGGGTCAACGTGAATTGCGCCCCGTCGACGTTCGCGCCGGGCCAGGACGAGCTCGGGCAGGCCCTCATCCACTGCACGGGAAAGCCCACCGGTATCCTGCGTACGACGAGGCAGTACGAGAACTTCATCCTCGAGTTGGAGTGGCGGCACCTGGAGCCGCAGGCCAACGCCGGGCTGTTCGTGTGGTCCGACGACCTGACCGCCCCGGGCGTGCCCTTCAGCCGCAGCGTCGAGGTGCAGGTCATGACGGGGATGGAGGGGAACGGCTACACCAGCGACGGCGACGTCTTCCCGATCCACGGTGCGAAGATGATCGGGCTCACCGGGCCCGGGACACCCCGCCAGGGGCGCGCGCTGCCCCTGTCCAAGCGGATGAACCCCAGCCCCATGTGGAACCACTACCGCGTCGAGTGCCGCGACGGGGAGATCTCCCTGGCGGTGAACGGGGAAGTGGTGACGCGCGGCAAGGACTGCTCCCCGCGCGAGGGCGCGATCTGCCTCGAGTCCGAGGGATCGCCCATCGATTTCCGCAACATCCGCATCAAGGAGCTCGCCCCCGCGGAGCCGTCCCTCGCTCCCGAGCACGTCGCCGCGCGCAACGAGGGCTTCGTGCCCCTCTTCAATGGGCTGAACCTCGACGGCTGGAAGGTCACGCCGGAGATCGAGGGGCACTGGAAGGCCGAGGACTGGCGCCTCACGTTCGACGGGCAGGGGACGCACCTGTGGAGCCAGAAGAGCTACAAGGACTTCGTGCTCGTGGCCGACTGGCGCTGGACCCGCAAGCCCGCGGAGGTGGAGCACCCGGCGATCCTGCCCAGCGGCGACTACAGGAAAGACGCCCAGGGCCAGGAGGTCAAGGACAAGGTCATGGAGGCCGGCGACAGCGGGATCTACCTGCGCGGCAGCGACAAGAGCCAGGTGAACATCTGGTGCTGGCCCATCGGATCGGGCGAGGTCTGGGGCTACCGCACCGACCCGAAGATGTCGGCGGAGATCCGGGCCGCGTGCACGCCCAAGGTCGCCGCGGACAGGCCCATCGGGCAGTGGAACCGCTTCGTCATCACCATGAAGGGCGATCGCCTGACGGTGGTCCTCAATGGGCAGACGGTCATCGAGAACGCGCCGCTCCCGGGCGTGCCCGCGGAGGGGCCCATCGCGCTCCAGAAGCACGGCGACCCCATCGAGTTCGCGAACATCCTGATCAAGGAACTGAAGTAGGGTGCCCGGAAGGACCCGATGCGTGCGGGGATGGCTCGGGGTCGCGCTGCTGGGGCTGCTGTGCGCGACGATCCCCGCCTGCGCGCGCGCCGGCCTGGACCGCTATGAGTTCCGGCGCGTGATCATGGGCGTCGACGCCCGAATCAGCCTCTTCGCGCCCGACGAGTCCGCGGCCGCCGACATCGCCCGGGCGGGCTTCGTCCGCCTGGGCGAGCTCGACGCGGTCCTGAGCGACTATCGGCGCGACAGCGAGCTCAATCACCTCGCGGGAGCGCCCCCCGGCCTGCCCGTGCCCCTCGGCCCCGACCTCGAGAACGTGCTCCGGGCGTCTCTGCGTGCGGCCGCGCTCACCCAGGGCGCCTTCGACCCCACCATCGGCCCGCTCGTCACGATCTGGCGGGACGTGCGCCGGTCCCGCGAGCTTCCCGATGGCCTCGAGCTCCTGGTGGCTCGGCGCGCCGTCGGCGCGTGCCTCATCGACCTCATCCCCCGCCCGGACCCATCCTCACCCGCCATGGCCATCCTGCGAGCGCCCAACATGCGCCTCGACCTGGGCGGCGTGGGCAAGGGTTACGCGGCCGCCGCGGCGAGGGACGCCGTCCGTGCACGCGGCGCTCCACGCTGCCTGGTCTCCCTGGCCGGCGACGTTGCCGCGGGCGACCCGCCGCCCGGGCGCGAGGGGTGGGAGATCGGCATCGGCGCCGGGGAGCGCCGGCTCGGCGTCGTCCTTCTCAGCAACCTCTCCATCTCCACCGCCGGCGACACCGAACAGTTCACCGAAATCGATGGGATTCGCTACGCCCATATCATCGACCCACGCACCGGGTTCCCGGTCGAGAACGCGCCGTGCGTCAGCGTGGTTTCGACCGACGGCGCGATGGCCGACGCGCTCGATACCGGGCTGGTCATCCTGGGGAAACGCCCGGTGGGGCAGGTCCTCGCGAGCCTGCCCGAAGAACCGCCCTGCGCGGCCATCCTCTTCGATCCCCGGTCGGATGAGCCCCCCTTAGTCACGGGACGCGTGGATCTGATACGCTGGAAAGAGCGTTGACCGGATCCAACGGAGTCCCCCATGCGAAACTGCACCGCGATACTCGAGAGGACGCTGGCCGGCTGTTTCTTGGCCGGCAATGCCCTTGCACAGGCCCCACTGAACTCCCTCAGCGCCGATGATGCCAAGGCCGGCTGGGTCCAGCTCTTCAACGGAAAAGACCTCGCCGGCTGGGTCAACCCCGGCAAGCCCGGCACCTGGAGCGTGCAGGACGGCGAGATCCGCATCATCGACACCAAGGACCACTGCTGGCTGCGCACCGAGCGCATGTACCGCGACTTCGAGCTCCAGCTCGACTTCAAGGTCCCGCCCAACGGCAACAGCGGCGTGGGCGTGCGCGGATCCGCCCTGGGCGATCCGGCGTTCAGCGGGATGGAGATCCAGGTCCTCGACTCCTTCGGCAAGGAGCCCGGCGTGGGCCAGTGCGGCGCCGTGTACGACGCCATCGCTCCATCCTCCATTCCCGAGAAGCCCGCCGGCGAGTGGAACCACTACCTCATCCGGCTCCAGGGCGACACCATCGACGTCACCCTCAACGGGGTGAAGGTCGTTGCGGGTGAGAAGCTCGACGACCGCGGGTACATCTGGGGCAAGGACCGTCCCTGGCCACTGAAGAACCGACTCACGACCGGTTACATCGCGCTCCAGAACCACGGCGATGCGGCCGCCTTCCGCAACCTCAAGATCCGCGACCTCTCCGTCGATCCCGACCCGGGCGGCTGGAAGGGCCTCGTCAACGCCGACCTCTCCGGCTGGACGAAACGGGGCGGCGGAACCTGGGCCCTCGAGAAGGAGCATCCGGCCGACTTCGGCGCGCTCGTGGGCAAGGACGGCCCGGGGCACTTCTTCACCGACGCCACCCACGACAACTTCGAGATCCGCGCCAGCGTGAAGGTGAACGAGAAGGGCAACAGCGGGCTCTACTTCCGCACCGTGCCCCGCCCCGAGGACCCCGACACGTGGCCGCTGGGCTACGAGGCCCAGGTGGATAACCACGACCCCAAGAACTTCACGGGCGTGGTCTACGACCGCGCCTGGCCCAGGGACCGGAACGCACCCGTCTCCCGGGACGGCGCCTGGTTCGACTACCGCGTGCGCGCGGTGGGCGGGCACATCCAGACGTGGATCAACGGCGTGCCGATGGTGGATGCCGAACTCACCAACTTCTCCACTGGGCACGTCGCCCTGCAGACCCACCACACGGGCAACGTGATCATGTACAAGGACCTGCGAGTGCTCACGCTGGACGAGAAGGGGAACCCTGCCAGGAAGTGAGCCCCCATCGCGGGAGTTCCCGACGCGGCCCCGACTTGAGGCCGACCATTTCGCGACCCAACGACGGAGATCAATCGGATGAGTGACCAGAGCAACCGACCCACCGGACACGCCTTCTCGCTGTCGATGATGATGTTCCTGCAGTACGCGGTGTGGGGGATCTGGCTGCCGTACCTGGCGAACTACCTGACGGGCGAGAAGGCAAAGGGCGGTTTGGGGTTCAGCGGCTCGGAGATGGGCTGGATCCTCGGGCTCGCCGGGTCCATCGGCGCCGTGGCCGCACCGTTCATGGCCGGGCAGATCGCCGATCGCTTCATCAACGCCGAGCGCTGGCTGGGCATCCTTCTGATCCTCGGCGGGGTGGTGAAGTTCTCGACGGCGTACGTCACGGACTACACGACGTTCCTGGCCCTGTCCGTCCTCTACTCGGTCTTCTACATGCCCACGCTCGCCCTCACGAACTCGGTGGCGTTCGCGAACCTCAAGGACCCCGAGAAGTCCTTCCCACCGGTGCGCACGTGGGGCACGATCGGCTGGATCGTCGCGTCGAACCTCTTCCCGCTCCTCTGGCTCCAGACCGACATCCACTTCACCTGGACCCCGTTCTTCTTCGAGGGCACGGAGAAGGCGAACTCGACGCAACTCCTGGCGGACTGCCTCAAGTTCTCCGGTGCTATCGGGGTGCTCTACGGGCTGTGGGCGTTCTTCTTCCTCCCCAGGACTCCCCCGAGCAAGAGCGCGGAAGCCCCGCTCGCCTTCGCCAAGGCGTTCAACATGCTCGGGCACCCGGGCTTCCTGATCGTCACGCTGGCGGCCCTGCCCATCGCCATGATCCACCAGGTCTACTTCATGCGCACCGGCCCGTTCCTCGAGTCGCTCGGCTTCGCCACGTCCAAGATCGGGCCGATCATGTCGATCGGGCAGATCTCCGAGATCGCGTTCCTCGCGTGCCTGGGGCTCCTGCTCAAGCGCATCGGCTACAAGTGGACGATCGCCGTGGGCGCGCTGGCCTTCGCCGCCCGCTACGCCATCTTCTCCTTCGGCACGCCCGAGGCGCGGAACATGGTCGCCGGGGCGATGGTCCTGCACGGCATCTGCTACGCGTTCTTCTTCGCGGGGGCGTACGTGTACATCGATCGCGTGTGCGCCAAGGACATCCGCCACTCGGCCCAGACCGTCTTCGGGATCATCATCCTGGGCGTGGGACCGGTCCTGGCCGGGGCCTACAACCAATGGCTCGACTCGTTCGCCACAACCGACGCCGGGCTCGACTGGCACAAGCTCTGGCTCGTGCAGGCCGCCATCGGCCTCTTCGCCGCGATCCTCGTGGCCGCACTATTCAGGCCGGGCCTGGCGAAGGAGCACACCCCGGCCTAGAGGACGGGCCCGGTTCCGCGGCGGCGGGCACGGGAGGCTACTTGCCCCGCCGCTCTTGCGTCGTCGTGACGCCCAACTTCCCATATCCGTCGTCGCCGAACTGCATCGTGGAGACGTAGTCGTCGTCCGTCTCCGCCTGCCCGTCCATGCCCAGGCATCGGATGATGACCTCCGCGTCGAGCGGGCCCTTCTCGTGCTGCGAGTACGCGATGGGGTGTCCCCACGGGTCGCCGGTGGGGGTGCGTTCCACGCCCCCCGCGTTCAGCTCTTCGAGCGACTCGGGGATCCTCTGCTCGCCCGCCACGAATCCCGACATCCGCGCCACCAGGCGCTTCATCAGGTCCCCGGCCGCATCCTCGGGGGGAATGCCGGGCGGCCGCGCGCTCAGGTACTGCCAGGCGACGACCGCCGCTACCGCCGCCAGCACTCCAAAGAGCGCCAGCGACCGGGGGGACAGGAGTTTGGAGCCTTTGGGAGGTTCTTGGTTGGCCATTATGGCGAACACTAGCCTGCGGGCGGACGCAGGAGCAACACCGGGGAGACCCCGGGGCACGCCGTGCGGGACGCCCGGCCCAACAAGCGTGCCCGGTATCAGCCGTGCTCGAAGATGGACTGGGTCCGAACGACCAGCCCGCCCAGTGGGAGCATGTGGTAGCACTGGGCGTGCACCTCTCCGGCATAGTCCTGGAGGTCAATGACACTCAGGCCCTTGCCGTGCTCGTCGTCCCAGGTGGCCAGCATTCCCTTGCTCTGGCGGGCCAGGTCGAGCAGCTCGGCGTAGGTCGAGTCGTAGATGTTCTCGCCCAGCGACTCGGTCTGGACGGTGGTCATGAACGTGACGCTCTCGCGTTCGAACGTGTGCTCAAAGTCCCGCTCGCCCGCGCACAAAAACGCGCACACGACCCCGCTGGCGGGGCTGCGCTCCTGGTCGGTCAGCAATTCGCACGCGCAAAAGCCCTCGCGCTCGAAGCGCAGCAGGTGCTTGCCCTGCATGATCCACGCCTCGAGCTCGTAGCCCGCGCGCTTGACCTTGCGACGGTCCCGGAGCATGAACAGCTCCGGGTGCAGGGCCTTGTTGTACAGGATCACCTGGTACGCCTGGAGCCCGCTGACCTTGGCCGTCACTTGGAAGGGCTCTTTTCCGGGCTGCAACCGCCTGCCATCCATGCGTTGCTCCCAATGCTGGAACCGCGGGCACTCCCTGCCCGCACGGCTCGTACTTCCCCTCTCCAACCGTTCTCCTGGCACGCCCCACGCGTGTTCAGGATGATCTATTGGTAACAAACCCCCAACAATCAACCCCGCGGCGACCATTTTCCCAGTTTCCATCCCGGGCGGTCGTCGGCGTGTTGGGGTGCCCGCCGCGGCTGGCCCGCCGGTTGCGGATCCGCCCAATGTATAGAAACCCTCGGCCGTTGTCTACCAGATTTGGTATTCTCCCTGCCAGAATCTAGCGCCCGCGGCCCTGACCCGCAGGCACGGAGGCTTGCCTTGCCCTCGACCAGGATGGTCGCCCCGGATCGCATTACCGCCCTCGCGCGCCTGCGCCCCGCACCGCGTCTGCGCGCTCTCTCGGCGCTGCTTACGGCCCCGGAAGTCGAGGTGCACGAGCCGGCGGCCCTGATGCTGCTCGATCTGTGCGCCACGCTGTGCGCGCGGGCCGCGCCCCCGTCTCATCGCTGGACCGCCCTGTTGAGCCGCGGTCGCGCCGACCTGCGGGATCGGGCGCTGGCGGTTGTGGCCACGCGACTGACCGCCTTTCCGCCCGAGGTGCGCGACCTCGCCCTGACACTCGACGTGCCCGCGTGGACCCCGGTCCTTCGCCGGGGGTGTGCGCCGGTGGATTCGTTGGGCGTGCGGTCGCTTGCCCAGCTCGCCGCGCACAGGGGGGAGTTCGCGCTGGTCGATCACCTGGTGGCGGGGCTGGCGGACGCGGATCCGGGTGCGGCACAGGCCGCCGAGGCGGCCATCGAGCTGCTGGCGCTTGCGGCCGACCCCGGCATCGAGCCCGACCTCGACAGCGCGCTGGAACACCTGGAGTCGGCGCGCCGTCTCTGGGGCGTTCTGCCCGTGCGCTGGGCGCCGCCGCAGACCCCCGAAGAGCGAACGGCGTTCCACGCCGCCATCGCCGACGCGGCCAAGGACTTCGAGCGTCATCGGCGCCGGGGGGTGGTGCTGGCGGCGGCGCTTCTCCTGGACCGGGCGACGGCCCGGAGCGGGCCCCTGAGCGCCTGGCTGGCCCAGCATGCGTCGGACTCGCAATCGGCACTACGGGGCGTCCTGCGCTGGTCGCGCCTCGCGACGGTGCACTTGCGAGCCTGGGAGTGGCTGTGGCGTGAGGACCTGGCCAACTCGGCCGCCGATAGGATCTCGCACGCGCGCAGCGTCGAAGAGCACGAGGTCGTGCTCTCACGGTCGGCCCTGGCTCTGCGTCCGGCCCGGGCGAAGCGGCTGACGCTGGTGCTCGCGCCCGCTCGAACGGCCGCGACGCCGGGGCAGGTCCCCGTCGCCCACGAATCCCCGCTCCCCGACGCGCTCCAGGTGCGCTCGCTCTCTCGCCTGGCGCGGGTGGGGCTCGCGCTGCTGGGCGCGAGCGTGCGCGGGGATGCCCGCCAGCGGCACCTGGCGGTAGAGCCGCTCCTGCTGGACGAGGACCCGCTGGTGCGCCACGCGCTGGTCCGGCGCGGTCCACGGCGGATGCTCGAGGACCTGTGCTTCGACGCCGACGCGAGGGTCGCCCGCTCGGCGTTCCTGCGTCGCACGCACGCCGGGGCCCTGTCGCACCCGAGCCCGGGAGACACCAAGGGCCCGCAGCGCGCGGCGAGGTTTCTTTCCCGCTCGCCTCATCCGGAGCTGCGAGCCTGGGCGGGCCAGGAGCAGGAGGAGCTTTCGCCCCTGGGCGTGCGCGAGCGCCTCGCCGAGCGAAGGCGCCTGGCTCGCGATCGCGCCGCGCTGGTGGACGACGCCCGTCGCCGGCTCGCGAGCGGCGACGCGGGCCAGCGGCTCTCGGGGGCGCTGACCATTCGTCGCCTGGGGCTCGCGACCGACGCGCATCGGGAACTGGCCGCCGTGGTTCGCGCGGCCATCGCTCCCGGGCAGCATTCCCCCGAGGACGCCCGGGCCGCGGCGACGGCCGTGGCCGCTCTTGGCGGAGTTCCCGATCCGGAAGCCCGAGACGTCGTGGTTGAATCGCTGGCTGCGCACGATCCTCGCATTCGAGCCAACGCGGTGGAGGCGATCTCGCTGGCGCGACCGCGAGGGGTGGCGCCGGTCCTGGTCGAGCTCAAGGACGACCCGGAGCACCGAGTCCGGGCCAACGCCCTGCGTGCCATCATCATGGCCGCGCCTCCCCTCGCCGAGCCCAAGAGCCCTCCCGGCGCGGGCGCCGGGGCCGTCGAGTCCCTGTTCGCGATGCTGACCGACGGGCGGGAGATGCACCGGCTCGCCGCGGTTTGGGCCGCGGGGCGGCTGGCCGGTCCGCGCGGGCGGGCCGGGCTTTCCACCCGCTGGCCCGAGCTCCTGGCCCGCGTGATCGAGACGGCTCGCTTCGACGATTCGCCCGCGGTGCGAAGGCGTGCGGTGCTGGCCGCGGTCGTCGCCCAGAGCGATGCTCGCGTCCAGTGCGCCCCCGACGGCGTGCTCACCATCGTCGCGGGTTCCAGCGATGACCTCGCCGCGGCGGAGGCCCCGACATGACCCCGGTGCTCGTTCTCGCCGGCGAGCCCGTGCGCCTCGTCACGGGTGATCCCGCCCCGGCCGCGGGCGCCACGGCGGGACCGAGCCTGCTGGGTATCCCCTTCGCCTGGTGGCTCGTCATCGCTTCCGCCGCTGTGCTCCTGGCGGGCGTGGCGTTCCTCGCCTTGACGCGTGCTCGCGAGCGGCGCGATCCGGAAGGGGCGGCGGCCCGGGGCCTGGCCCGCTCTCTGGGCTTGGGGCGACGCGACCTGGTGCTCCTCGACGAGATCGCGCGACGCACGAACCTGGGCACGCCGCTGGAGATGCTCCTGAGCGTCAAGCGCCTGGAGCGAGCCGCCGAGCGATTCGCGCAGGTCGAGGGGACCCAAGCTCCGCGGCGGCGCCTGTTCGATCTGTGCCGACGGCTCGACATCGCGATCCCCGCGGCGCTGTCGGTGGAGCCCTCGGGGCGCGAACCGGCGAAGGTGGGGCCCGCGGCGTCGGCCCGACGGGGCGCTCTTCCCGCCTCCAAGGGCCGCTAGGTCCGCGAATATTCGGGAAACGTTCGTGCTTGGGCGGCGATTTCGGCGGTCGGCGAACGTGGGGACCTTTTGGGCCGTTGAACTTGGAGCACTATCCTGAGGCGGTTCCGGCGGGCGTGCGTGGCCGGCCCGGGGCCGACGGAGCTTCCCACGATCATGGTCCCTCGTCACGTCGTCGCGCTCATGGCGCTCGCGGTTTCCTTGCTGTGTGTTCCCGGGGCGATGGCGCGCGATGGGGAGTACACCCGCATCACCGAGGATGCCGGAGCGGTGCGCCTGGAAGTCGCGATTCGGACGCTGGCGCCGGCGGGCGACGGGGGGCCCAAGGTGCACCTGGTGGGCGTGTGCCACATCGCGGACAAGGCGTACTACGACGCGCTGCAGCAGTTCCTGGACGTGCAGGACCTGGTGTTGTTCGAGGGCGTCAAGCCCGATGCCGAGGTCGCTGCCAACGCTTCGGCCGACGACGCCTCACGGATCCGCCTGACGCACCAGCGAGTTCGCCAGATCGGGGTGATGGTGGCGCGGTTCCAGAGGGTCCACAAGCGTCTGCCCGGATCGCTCGACGAGTGCATCGCCGAGCTGAAGGGCCCAAGCGCCCGGCTCGCGCGGGCGGCCACGAAGGACGGTTGGGGGGCTTGCCTCGCGTATCTCCCGACGCCCGCGGCGGCCGGTGACAACACACGCTTCGACGTGGCGTCGTACGGCGCCGACGGCAAGCCCGGGGGCGAGGGCGCGTGCGTGGACATCCGCCTCGACGCGATGGCGCCCATCACCAAGGAAGAACTGGCGGGCGACGAGGGGATCCAGATCCGCCTGGCCAAGGCCCTGGGCATGGAGTTCCAGCTCGCGGCGATCAACTACGACCGCCCCAACTGGCGCAACAGCGACCTGACGGTGGATGCCCTGCGTCGGCGGATGGGCGAGGAGGGCGGCAACATCGACGCTCTGCTGGGCATGCTGAGCGGGGCGTCGCTCCCGGGCAAGCTGGTTGGCGTGCTGCTGGCGTTCATCGAGGCCAGCCCCTCGCTGGCGGCCCAGACCCGGCTCATGCTCGTGGAAATGCTCGGGCATGCCGACGAGTTGCTGGCGGCCCAGTCGGGCTCGCTCCAGGCCCTGGGTGGGGAGGCGTTCTTCAAGGTCCTGATCGAGGAACGGGCTACACGCTGGATTCGGCGCAGTGGCGGACCGCGGTGAGCGTCGAGCTGGCGAAGTATCCCGGTGGTCCCAAGGCCGCCCAGGGCGCACGCCAGATGATGTCCCGGATGATCGCGGGCCAGGCCAAGCGGGGGAAGTGATCCGCGGGATCAGGCGATGAAGAGTCCGGCAAGGCAGCCGGTCATCCAGCAGGCGAGGGCGCCGGCGACCATGGCCCGGGGGCCGATGCGGACGAAATCCGGGCGACGGTCGGGGGCGATGGCGGAGAGGCCGCCGATCTGGATGGCGATGGAGGGGACGTTGGCAAAGCCACAGAGGGCGTAGGTGGCGATCTCGCAGGCGCGGGGGCTCATGGTGTGGTCCCGGACGTGGCGGGCGAGGTCGAGATAGGCGATGAACTCGGTGGCGATGACCTGGGTTCCCAGGAGGGAGCCGAAGGCGCGGGAGTCGGCCCAGTCGATGCCGAGGGTCCAGGCCAGGGGCGCCAGGACGGAGCCGAGGATGTTCTGGAAGGTGAATTCGGGCAGGGCGTGCTCCGCCCTCCACTGGGCGACCGGGGCCCACTGCGAGAGTGCCGCGAGGGGGTAGTTGAGCAGCGCCAGCAGCGCGACGAAGGCGACGAGCATGGCGGCGACGTTGAGGGCGAGCTTGAGCCCGTCGGTGGCGCCGGTGGCGGCGGCGTCGACGACGTTGCGGGTGGTGCGTTCGTCGCGCAGGAGGCTGGACAGGCTCTCGTCGCGGGGATTCCCGGTCTCCGGCAGCATGATCTTGGCCATCACCAGGCCCGCGGGGGCGGACATGACGCTGGCCGTGATGAGGTGCTTGGCGAAGAGCACGCGGGACTCGTCGCTGTCGCCGCCGAGCATGTTGATGTACGCGGCCATGACGCTGCCGGCGATGGAGGCAAAGCCGCCCGTCATGACGGCCATGATCTGCGAGCTCGTCATGGTGGAGATGTAGGGACGCACGGTGAGGGGCGCCTCGGTCTGGCCCACGAAGATGTTGGCGGTGGCGGAGAGGGCCTCGACGCCCGTGGCCCCCACGGCCTTGCGGATCAGCCAGGCCAGGGCGGCGACGACGACCTGCATGATGCGAAGGTGGTAGAGCACGCCCATCAGGCTGGCGAAGAAGATGATCACGGGCAGGACCTGCACGGCGAAGATGAAGCCCCAGGGTTGGGAGGCATCGGCGGCGTTTCCGAACAGGAACCTCGTGCCCTCGCCGGCGAAGGAGATGACGCGGGTGACGACGCGGGCAAAGGCGTCGAACGCGTCAGCCACGCCCGGGGCGCGGAGGAACAGGGCGGCCAGCGCGACCTGAAGAAGGAGGCCGCCCGCGACGATGCGGAGGTTGATGCGTCGGCGGTCGGTGGAGAGCAAGGCGCCGAGGGCGAGGATGACGAGCAGGCCGAGGATGCCCCTGAGGTGTCCCATGGGGCGGAAGATACACGAATCCGATGGGCGAGGGGCGGGGGGGAAGCGGGGGACGGATACGCTGGGGCCAATGGGGTCGAGCGTTGTCAGTTGGGCCATGGCGCCGCGCGTGATTGCGGACGCCGCGGAGGCGAGCCGGAAGGCGGGGCGAGCGGGGCCGGGCGCGGTCGTCGTGGGGGTCACGGGCCCGGTGGGCGCGGGCAAGAGCACGCTGGCGCGGAGGCTGAGCGCCTGCGTGGTCAGTACCGACAACTATCTGCCGGACCATGAGACGATCGAGTATCTCGAGCGGGACCATCCGCGGCACGCGGACTTCGCGAGGCTTGCCACGGACCTGGCGGCGCTGCGGCGCGGATCGGGCATCCGGGTGCCGGTGTGGTCGTTCCAGTCCCATCGGCGCGAGGGAACGCGAGAGCTGGCGCCGTCGGAGATCGTGGTCTGCGAGGGGATCCACGCGCTGGCGGACGGCGTGCGCGAGCACGTGGACATCGGCGTGTTCGTGGAGGCCTCGGGCGCGACGCGCTGGGAGCGCTGGGCGGACCTGGAGTGGCGAGGCGCCCGCGGGTGGGGCGTGGAGCGGGCGCGAGCGTACTTCGAGCAGGTGGCCGAGCCCACGTTCGCGGCGTTCGAGGCGGAGTACCGCGCCGCCGCGCAGTTCGTGGTGGTGAACGATGGGTGAGGGCCGGGGAGCGTGCCCGGGGCGGGCGGCCTTGGCCGCGCCTCACCCCCCGCCCACGAGCGACACGAGCTCCACGCGATCGCCGTCCTGGAGCGTGCGGGCCTCGTGCTCGCGCCGCGGGACAAGCGCCAGGTTCACCTCCGCCGCGCACGCCTGATTGCCCAGGCCCATCCGCTCGATGAGGGCCCGCACGGTTGTGCCCGCGGGGACCTCGCGCTCCTGGCCATTCACAACGACTTTCATGCGAGATGGTAGTGGAGACGCAAGGGAGAAGGCCGGGGCCCGAAATGCCCCGCCGCGGGAGGCCGCGCCGCCGCCCCGAGTCCGGCGCCGCCACGGACGAGGAGGCCCGGCCCGCCAGCACGGAGCCCCACCCGGTGAATACCTACGCTTCCCGCGATCGCCGCGCGGCGATCTCGAAGGAGCAGGCATGGGCGCCGCCGGGGTGCAACGAGGCAATCGTCTGGTGGCCGTCGTGCTCGCGTGCTTCGCGCTCTGCCTGGGCGCGTGCCATGACTCGGATTGGGACCAGTCCACGCCCGAGGGCGTGATCGTGACGGCGCGGCGGGCGGTCGAGAAGGGGCGGGCCGACCAGCTCCATCGCCTCATCTACCCCGAAGCGCCGGAGATGAACGAGCTTCTCCGCAAGCTCGGCGTCCTGCTGGGCAACATGCAGAAGCTCGCCAACCAGATCAACGCGTCGTTCCCCGGGGAGGTCGCCAAGCTCAAGGAGCGGGCGGCCAAGAGCGTCGAGAGCGGCGAGGCGGTGGGCGTGCTGGGGCAGATCGCCCAGGAGGCTTCCGGGGTCGGGGGTCGCCGGCGGCGCGGGCCCGGGGGCGGCAACGCGCCCGACTTCGACGAGGAGGAGAAGCGCCGCAACGTCCTCCAGAACGCGCTCGAGTCGCTCTTCGCCGATCCGTACGCCTACCTGCGTGAGAGCGAGAAGCGGTTGACCACGGCGTACGCGACGGACGACATGGTGTCGCTGCGATGGGATGACCGGCCGATCCTGCCGCCCCTCGGGCTTCAGTTGAAGAGAGCGCCGGACTCCAAGTGGTATTTCAAGCTGCCCACGGGCCTGCCCGGTTTTTCGCAGGTCCTGCCCAGGACCCCTCGCGAATGGCGGATCGCCGAGTACGCGGTGGTGGTGGTGAACAACGCGATCGTGGACCTACGCAAGGACATCGAGGCCAAGCGGATCACGTCGATCGATCAGCTCTCGCAAGCGGCGGGGGAGAAGGCCTTCCCGCCGATGATCCTGATCTTCGCGGCGTACTCCAAGGCGATGGAGGAACGCAAGAAGGCGGAGGGAAGCTGAGCCTGCGTCGCGCGATGGCGGCGGGGCGAGCCTCACCCCGGGAATCGCCTGCTCTTCTTGCCCCGCTTGCCGGTGCGGACGCCCGGGGCACCGGGCGTGCCTTTCTGTTCGTGGCCCCGGTCGCGTGAGGCGCCGCCGGCTCCCATCGCCTCCACAACGGAGCGGCGGATCTTGGCGGGCTTGCCCTCGGCGTCGCGCTGCGCGTCCCCGTGCAGGTGCTTGAGCTTCTGGAGCTGGTCGCGGAGGATGGCCGCCTTCTCGAACTGGAGTTCCTGGGCCGCGGCGAGCATCTCGTCGTGCATCGTGGAGATCAGCTCGGCGACCTCGACCTCGGGCTCGCTGCTGGCGACGGCCTCGCGGGCGGTGCGCTTGGCTGCCAGCTCGACCTCCATCCCGCGGCGGATCGCCTTGCGGATGGTCTGGGGCGTGATGCCATGCTCGGCGTTGTAGGCCAGCTGCTTGGCGCGACGGCGCTCGGTCTCCTCGATGGCGGCCCGCATGGCGGGCGTCACCTTGTCGGCGTACATGATGACCTTGGCGTTGACGTTGCGGGCCGCCCGGCCCATCTGCTGGATGAGCGACGTGGGGCTGCGCAGGAAGCCCTCCTTGTCGGCGTCGAGAATGCAGACGAGCGAGACCTCGGGCAGGTCGAGGCCCTCGCGGAGCAGGTTGACGCCCACGAGGACATCGAAGTGGCCCAGGCGCAGGTCGGTGAGGATCTGGACGCGGTCGAGGGTGTCGATGTCGCTGTGGAGGTAGCGGACGCGCAGGCCCTTCTCGTCGATGTAGTGGGCGAGGTCCTCGCAGAGCCGCTTGGTGAGGGCGGTGACGAGTATTCGCTCGCCCTGCTCGACGCGATGCACGCACTCCGCGAGCAGGTCGGGGACCTGGCCTTGGGCGGGCTTGACCTCGATGACGGGGTCGAGCAGCCCCGTGGGGCGGATGACCTGCTCGGCCACGTCGCCGCCGACCTTGGCGAGTTCGTAGGGCCCGGGGGTGGCGCTGACGAAGAGGACCTGGGGCACGGCGCTCTCGAACTCCTCGAAGCGCAGGGGGCGATTGTCGAGGGCGCTGGGGAGGCGGAAGCCGTGGTCGACGAGGACGGTCTTGCGGGCGCGGTCGCCGTTGAACATCGCCCGGACCTGGGGCAGGGTGACGTGGGACTCGTCGATGATGAGGAGCCAGTCGCGAGGGGAAGAGACGGAGGCCGCAAGGGACGGAGAGAGGGAGTGGGGAGAAGTGCCGGCGGATGTCCCCGTTCCACCCGCTGCCTCTTCCACTTCGTCTCTTCGTCTCTCCGTCTCTTCGTCTCTTGCATTATCTCTTCCCGGCGCATGATCGAAGTAGTCCATGAGGCAGTACGGGCGCTCGCCCGGCGCTCGACTGTCCATGAAGCGGGAGTAGTTCTCGATGCCGGGGCAGGTGCCGGTTTCCTGGAGCATCTCCAGGTCGAACCTGGTGCGAGCGAGCAGCCGCTGGGCCTCGAGCAGCTTGCCCTGGCTGCGGAGCTCGAGCACGCGGGCGTCGAGTTCCTCGCGAATCTGGCGGATCGCCTCGTGGAGTTGGTCCTCGGGCATCACGTAGTGGACGGCGGGGAAGAGGAAGAACTGCTTCTCCTCGGCCGTGACCTCGCCCGTCAGCGGGTTGATGAGCTCGATGCGCTCGACGTCGCTCCCGAAGAGCTCGAGGCGCAGGGCGAAGCGCTCGTACGCGGGCCAGACGTCCAGGACGTCGCCCCGCACGCGGAACTGCCCGCGCTTCCACTCGATCTCGCTGCGCTGGTACTGCATCGCCACGAGCGCCTGGAACAGCGCCCGCCGATCGACCTGCGAGCCCCGGGTGATCGTGAGGACCCGTTCGCCATAGGCCCGGGGCGAACCGAGCCCGAAGATGCAGGAGACGGAGGCGACGACGATGGTGTCGCGCCGCCCGAGGATGTTGCTGGTGGCCTGGAGGCGGAGCTGGTCGAGGTCGTCGTTGCGGCTGGAGTCCTTCTCGATGTAAATGTCGCGGGCGGGGATGTAGGCCTCGGGCTGGTAGAAATCGTAATAGCTGACGAAGTAGTTGACGCTGTTGTGGGGGAAGAACTCCCGGAGCTCCTCGTAGAGCTGGGCGGCGAGGGTCTTGTTATGGCTGATGATGAGCGTGGGCTTGCTCAGGCGCGCGATCACGTTGGCCATCGTGAAGGTCTTGCCCGTGCCGGTGGCGCCCAGCAGGCACGCCGCGGGCGCGGGCGCCCGACCCGGCGCCTCGTCGCCGGCAAGGTCGGCGACGAGCTTCTCGATGGCGGCGGGCTGATCGCCCGTGGGCTTGAAGGGGGCGACGACCTGGAAGGGGCGCTGGGGCACGCGAAAGAGTACGTCGCCGGGCAGGAGCCCCGGGCCCGGGCGGACCGATAGTCATGTATGCTCCGGAGATCCCCGGGGCCGGAGGACCGACGATGCCGCTCCAGAAACGACTGCTGATGGCCATGCTCGCCCTGCTCGGGCTGGCGGCCCTCTCCGGTGTGGCGACGGTCTTCATGCACAACTACGAGTTCGTGGGGCGGATCGCGGGGACGCTGGTGTGCGCGGCCGTGGCGCTGGGAATCTGCGTGCCTCTCTCGAAGATGCTGGACCGGGAGGAGGCTCGCCCGGTGGGTTCGGCGGGCCTGGGCGTCACGGTGGTGGGGTTCTGCTTCGCCCTGGCCGCGATCTGGGGGAGCATGCTCTCGTCTCGCCTTGATGAGGAACTCGCGCTGACCGCGCTGTCGTACGCGGGCGTTGCGGTGCCTGGGGTGGCGTGCTTCGCCCTCAGTCGCCACGTGGTGGGGCGGATCTCGGGCTACGCGGGGATGATCCTGGGAGCGGTCGTGTTCGCATGCCTGCTCGTGGCGATTTGGGACCCGGTCAGCGCGCCGGCCCTTCGTGAGAAGTTCGCGGGCACGGCCGGGCTGATGGCCGGTGCGGCCTTTCCCGTGTGCGCTTCGCTCTTTGGACGGGGGCAGGAGGCCTGGATCCTGCGCTCGAGGTGGCTGGGCCTCGCGGCGGGGGTCCTCGGCATGGCCATGGGGTTCTACGGGATCTGGATTCACTCGACGAACGACGCGACGTGGCTGGCCCAGGCGTTCATCGTCGGGTTCCTGTTCGCGGGCATCAACGTGCTGCTGAGGTTGCCCCTGCTGGCTTCCCAGCGTTGGCTGGTGTACGCGGTGATCGGGGTGCTGTGCTTCGACGGGCTGGCCGCTTCGCTGTTCAATGTCGTGACGATGGCGGGGCAGCACGCGGACGAGATGGACCTGCTCCCGCGCGTCCTGGCGGCGGGGGCGATCGTGCTGGCGTGCGGCGTCCTGGCGATCGCCGTGCTGATGGCCTTCAACAAGCGCACGCTCGTCACCACGTCGGCATACCTCGCGGATATCAAGGCGGTGTCGATGGTGTGCCCGCGCTGCGCGCGGAAGAACGAGGCCCCCCTGGGCCAGTCGCGGTGCCAAGGGTGCGGGCTGATCTTGCTGGTGCAGGTCGCCGAGCCGCGCTGCGTCAAGTGCAACTACAACCTCCTGGACCTGCGTTCGCCGGTCTGCCCCGAGTGCGGGGAGCCCATCGCCGGGGTGGGGAGGACCGCTGGTGGCTGGAGAAGGTCTTCCGCGGGAACATGCCCCAGCTCACGCTTCGGGCCGCCCTCACCGGGTTCTGCCTCGGCGGGATCCTCTCCGCCACCAACCTCTACATCGGGGCCAAGACCGGCTGGACGCTGGGCGTCGGGTTGACCAGCGTCATCCTCGCCTTCGCCACCTTCAAGGTCATGGGGAAGATCGGGCTCGCCAAGGAATTCACGATCCTCGAGAACAACGCCATGCAGAGCGTGGCGACGGCCGCCGGGTACATGACCGGCCCGCTGGTCTCGGGCCTGGCGGCGTACATGATGGTCAAGAACGCCATCATGCCGTGGTGGCAGATGCTCCTCTTCAACGTCATCCTCTCCATCCTGGGGGTGCTCGTCGCCTTCCCGATGAAGCGGCGGTTCATCAACGACGAGCAGCAGCCCTTCCCCGAAGGGCGGGCCTGCGGGGTGCTGCTGGACACGCTGTACACGTCGGCGGCGTCGGTCGGCTTGTTCAAGGCCAAGGCCCTCGCCGGGGCCGCGATCTTCGCCGGGACGATCAAGTTCATGATGGGCGAGGCCTATCACACCCTCCTCCAGAGCCGCGTGCTGGGGCTGGAGCACGTCCGCTTTCTCTCCGAGCATCCGGTGGAGAAGGTGATGGCGTGGATGCACGTGCGCATGCCCGCCATCCAGAACATCGACCTGCGCAAGCTCGACCTCAGCCCCACCATCAACCTGGAGATGTTCGGCGCCGGCGGGCTCATGAACATCCGCTACGCCATCAACATGCTCGTGGGCATGATCGTGACGTGGGCCATCGTCGTTCCGGGCATCGTCGATCGCGGCGACACCATGAACAGCAAGGGAAAGCAGTTCACGCCCCCGGCCACCCTGGCGGCCGACGGCTCCGTCGCCTTCTGGGGCAGGACCTACGCCGGCGTCGAGGCGTTCACGGCAACGGTCGCCACCGATGGGGAGGGCGAGCCCCTGTTCGCTCGCATCCTTGTCGGCGCCGACGCCATCACCGATGCCTCCGGGCGCGCCCTCAAGGCGCCGGTCAAGGTCAAAGCGGGGAAGCTCATTGCCGCCGACGGCAAGGCCATCCCCTTCGAGAACCTGACGCTCGAGCCCGGCAAGGAGATCGAATTCGTCAAGCACGGGAGGCACGCCCTTCCGGTGACCATCCACGCCCCTCAGGGCGAAGAGATGGGAGGCGCGCCCGTCCTTCCGCTCGTGCAGGTCACACCCAAGGGCCTGGCCTACGCCGACGGCACGCCCATCACGCCCCCGGTCACCGTGGATGCCGGCTCGTTCACGCCCGTCGGCGCCGCGGAGGCCATCACCATCCGCTCCAATTTCAACCGCGGGCACCTCCTGAACAGCTGGGCGTTGTGGCCGGGCGTGGCCATGCTGGTCTGCGCGAGCATGGTCTCGCTGTTTGCCAAGCCCAAGATGTTCGTCCAGGCCTTCTCGGGGCTGATGGGCCGGAAGAAGCCCGCCGGGACGGACGTGCTGGCCCACATCGAGCTGCCCTTCTCCGTCTCGCTCATCGGTGTTCCGCTCGTGGGCGCCCTGGGGGTGTGGATGGCCCACGAGTGGTTCGGGGTCTCGTGGCTCTGGGGCGCCCTGGCCATCCCGCTGATCGCCGTGCTGACCATCATCGCCGCCCAGGCCACTGCGCTCACCAGCATCACGCCCACGGGCTCGCTCTCGAAGATCACGCAGTTCACGTTCGGCGCGCTCGACCGCAAGTTCCCCTCGGCGTTCGACGCCGCCGGCAAGGGCATCGCCAACCCCGCGGTCAACCTCATGACCGCCTGCATGACCACGGAGGTGGCGAGCAACGCGGCCAACCTGCTGATGGATATCAAGCCCGGCTACATGCTGGGCGCCAAGCCGAGGCAGCAGGCGGTGGGCCATTGCATCGGGATCGTGTCGGGCGCGCTGGCGAGCACACCGCTGTTCTACCTGCTGTTCCTGGCCGGGCATCCGGACAACCCGTTCACCAAGCCCAAGGAGTCGCTGCAGGGGGCCCGGGTCGAGGACGTGCTGCTGGCCGAGCCGGACAAGTTCTCGTTCGTCGGCGCCGTGCAATGGAAGGGGATCAGCGACCTGATCACCGGCGGGCTGAGCCGCCTGCCCGAGTCGGCCTTGTGGGCCATGGGAATCGCGGCGGCCTTCGGCATCATCTTCGAAATCTGGAGGATGATCTCGAAGAACAAGCTCCCGATCTCGCCGCTGGCCTTCGGGTTGGGCATCGTGCTGCCGCCGGACTCGACGGTGTGGATGTTCTTCGGGGCGTTCTTCTTCTGGGCGATGGGACGGGTCTATGCGGAGAAGAAGCACTCGCTGGGCCACCGCCTCTGGATCGATACCCACGAGCCCATCTGCGCGGGCCTCGTGGCCGGTGCCGCCCTCATCGGCATCGGGGACATCCTCGTCAAGGTGTTCCTGCTGCAGTAGCGGGCTCACCCTCGGGTGATGTACATCTCGAGGGTCTCGACCGTGGCGGCGAGCTCGCCGGCGCGCCGGGCGTTGAGGTCGCCGATGGAGACCAGCCCGCACAGCCTTCCGTCCATGTCGCGGACCGGGACGTGCCGGATGCGCCGCTCGTGCATCAGCACGCGAAGCTCGTCGACGCTGGTCTCGGGCGTGCAGGCCAGCACGTCGCGGGTCATCACCTCGCGCACCAGCGTGCGGCGGGGGTCCATCTCCACGGCCAGGACGCGCGTGAGCAGGTCGCGCTCCGTCAGGATGCCCTCGATGGCGCCCCTTCGCGCCACCACGATGGATCCCACGCGAGCGTCGTTCATGGCGCGCGTCGCGTCCAGCACGGTGGCGTCGGGCGAGATCGTGTGAACCGAGTTTCCCTTGTCCTTGAGGATGCTGGCGACAGTCATGGCCGTTCTCCTTGGCCCCGCCCGCGACGGCGCACGCACCGGCGCCGGCGGTCAGGCTTTCCTATTCTGCCATGAACTGGTCAATCCGGGTAGAACGCACTCGGGGTTTTCCACAGGAAACGTACCTGATGCGCCGTTTATTCGTAAAATGTTCGCATGTTGCCCCCAATAATGACCCAACCCGGATTTCCTACTCGCGCCGGGCGTCCCCTTCTCGCACCACGCCCTCCTGATAGGCCTGGACGAGCAGTTCCAGGTCGGCGATGCGGCGCGACATCTCCGCGCCCTGGTCGGTATCGGCGACCTGGCGGGCTCGGTCGCGCCTGCGGATGGTCGTCATGGTGGGCACGATGTCCGCGCCGTGGGCGATGGTGGCCTCGACACCCGGGAAGGGCGCGTGCTCGGCCAGTTCGATGCGGTCGGGCTCGATGACCAGCGTGTAGCCGCGGTCGCCGTAGGCCTCGCTGAAGGCGCCGTCGATGGTGATGGCGTTGCCGCCCTTCTTGACCGGCGCTTCGCCCTTCTCGATCTTCACGGGGACGTGCCCGTTGACGACCAGCACATCGTCGCCGCAGCCGAACAGGCGCCCGATCTTCCTGATGAACTCGGCGTCGTGCATGAGGTCGAAGTACGGGTTCTTGTGCTCCTTGTGGGCGTCCTTGTCGGCCACGAAGTGCGTCTCGAAGGTGGCGATCTTGTCCTTGCCGAACAGGGGGCTGCGCGGCCCGCCCCAGAGGTACCAGATCCAGTCGGCGTCGGCGTCGAGCCCGAACCAGCGTTTGCGCATCGCGCGCCGCACGACCGAACCCAGCGCGTCCATCAGCTCGCGTCCGCCCAGCTCCCGCCCGTCCACCATCAGCGTCAGCGGCTGCCCGGCCTGGTCCACGGGCACGCAGGCGTGGAAGAACAGCACCTCCTCGCGCCGCGTCCACATCCCGCCGTGGCGCACCATCCACTCCATGTGCTCTCGCAGCGGCATCGAGCGCACGAAGCTCTGGCGCAGGCGGTCGAGGCAGACCTTCTCCGCCGCGGAGTACTCGTACGGGTTCGCGGGGTCGATGGTGGGGAGGTGCTGGTCGAGCATCGGGTGGACCTTGGCGTCGATCTCGACGCTCACGGCCAGGCCGCCCTCGAAGCGAATCCGGTGCAGCAGCCGGCGATGGTCCAGCCCCCACTCGGGGTGCCGGGCGATCATGCGTCCCTCGGCCTTGAACTGCATGATCGTCAGGGCCTTCTGCATGCGGGCGACGGTGAGGGGGTCTCGATGCCCCTCGCCCTTGGCGATGAACCGCTCCGCCGGGTCGTCGCCGTACACGTCGCGCACCAGCTTTTCCAGCGGCGTCGTGAGGATGCCGTACCCCTCTTCGAGCTGGGCCGCCCGCCGGTACCGCGCCGAGAATCGCAGCATGGTGAGCAGGCAGGGGTCGTGCCCGAGGTGGCTGCCCAGCCAGAGCATGTCGTGGTTGCCCCACACGAGGTTGCACTTGGGCTGGCGCATGAGCGCCTCGCAGACGCGGTCCATGCGCGGGCCGCGGTCGCCCAGGTCGCCGATGACGAGCAACTCCTCGCAGGCGAGGTTGCGGATGAGCCGGGCGGCGGCGCGAACGGCGCCCCAGTCGCGGTCGTAGCGGGCCAGGGCGGCGATCATCTCCCGGATGTACCCGGGGCGCTGGGCGCTGCCCATCTCGATGAAGAGCTCGCGGTACCAGCTCGGCAGCAGGCGCTCGAAGTGCACGCGCCGGTAGGTCCCGCGAAGCTCGCGCACGATCTCGAACTGCAGGCCCAGCGTGCGATACACCCAGTCGAGGCGAGCGCCCGGGCCGCCCCTGACGATCTCGTGGCTGAAGCGGTTGATGGCGTCGCGCGGGTAGTACAGCACCGCCAGGAACCGCGCCTTCTCTTCCGGGGGCAGGCGGTCGCCGATGACCTGGTCGACCAGCACCCGCAGCGCCCCCGACGCGTTGTTGATGACGTGCCGGAGCTTCGCGTCCTCGCCGTGGATGTCGCTGATGACGTGGACGATCCCCTCGGGCAGGGTCAGGGCGGCGCGCAGGGCGGCGATCTCGGAGATCGCGTCCTCGGCGGTGGGGAACTGCGCGGCCAGGGCCTTGAGGACGGCGACGCGGTCGGGTGTGAGCGAGCTCAGTGGCATGGGATGCGGAGGGTAGGAACGGCGCGGGGCGCCGTGCCGGGGCCGATCAGGTTCCGGGATAGACGGGGGTCTTCCAGATGGGGACTTCGCGCTTCAGCCGGTCGAGCAACCGCCCCATGGTCTCCAGGGCCTCGGCGCGGTGGGGCGAGGCGATCTCCACGCGCAGCGACGCGGCGCCCACGGGGACGCGGCCTCGGCTGTGCGTGACGCCGACGCGAATGAGCCCCGATGCCGACGCGAGTTCGCGCGCGATGACCAGGAGTTGGCGCGTGGCCATGGGCTCGTAGGCCTGGTAGTCCAGGGCCACGATGGGGCGCCCTTGTTCCTGGGCGCGCACGACGCCGAGAAAGGTGACCACGGCCCCGGCGGCGGCGTCGGGATCGCCCCCCGCCCCGGCGCGGAGCGGCGCCGGGACGGGCCCGTCGATGATGCGCACGTCGATGGTCATCCGCCGCTCACCAGCCCGATCAGGGCGACCTCATCGCCGGGGTGAACCGTGTGGGAATCGTCGGCGAAGGCGTGGTTGACGGCGAAGCGGGCCGAGGCGAGCGCGGGCGCCAGCTCGGGCGCGGCACGCGCAAGCCGCTCGCGGACCTGGGCGCAGTCGCACGGCAGCGAAAGGTCGAGATCGACATGGGGCGCGCCAACGGCGGCGGCCTCGGGCCCGAAGAGGAGCACTCGCATGGACTATTGTAGAGAAAGGAGTCGCCCATGGCCCTGCCGCGTGCATACGAGGGAATGAAGAGGACTCAGCCGGCCCTGATGAGGGCGTACGAAGCCTTCGGGAAGGCGTGTGCCGCGTCGGGGCCCCTGGACGCCAGGGCCGTGGCGCTGGTGAAGCTGGGGATCTCGATGGGGGCGGGGCTGGAGGGCGCCGCCCATGCGCACGCGCGGAAGGCGCTCGCGGCAGGGTGGACCAAGGCGGAGCTGCTGCACGCGGCGCAGCTGTGCGCGCCCACGATCGGTTTCCCGACCATGATGCGAGCGAGGCAGTGGGTGAGCGAGGTGGTGGAGGCCGAGGGCTCGAGCAAGCGCGGCCAGAAGAAGCGATAGGGCGGGAGGCGCCGGTGGGTTCGTGCGAAATCCAACGTGGAGAGGGCTGCGCCGCGTCGCCCGCGGAGGCGATCGCCGCGGTCGGTCGCCATTGTGCCCCCGTGGGCATGGAAGAGGTTCCTTTGGCGGCGGCGTGCGGGCGGGTCCTGGCCCAGGATGTCGTGGCCGACAGGGCGAGCCCGGCGGCGGACGTGAGCGCCATGGACGGGTTCGCGGTGCGGTCGTCCGAAGCGGCGCGGGGGGAGCTGCCGCTGATGGGCGAGGCACGGGCGGGGCGGGCGCCCGGGGAGCTCGCGACGGGCCACGCGATGGCGATCAGCACCGGGGGCGAGAACGGAGGGGCCGGGGCGAAGGTGGGTGAGGCGGGAGTGGTCGTCTCGCCCGCGCTGGCTGGGGCGATGGCGAGCTTTGGTCTCCGGAGGGTGCGCGTGCACCGGAGGGTGCGCGTGGGCGTGGTGGTGACGGGAGACGAACTGACGGCGGGTGCGGGGGCGCTGCCGGCCTGGCAATTGCGAGACTCGAACGGACCGGCCCTGGCCGCGATGATGGGATCCGCCGCGTGGGTGGAGTCGAAGCGATGCCCGCGGAGCGCGGATGATCCGGATGCGACGCGCCGTGCGATCGACGAGGCGGGACGCGACGTGGACCTTCTGCTGGTGACGGGCGGGGTATCGATGGGCGACCACGATCACGTGCCCGGGGCGTTGGGAGCGCTGGGGGCGAACGTCGTGTTCCATCGCGTCACGCAGAGGCCGGGCAGGCCGGTGCTGGGGGCCGTGCTGGCGTCGGGGGTGCCCGTGCTGGGCCTGCCGGGCAACCCCGTGTCGGTGATGGTGACGGCGCGGCGGATGGCGAGGCCCGTGGCGGCGCGTCTGGCGGGAGTGCGTGGCGACGAGCCCGTGACGGCGGTGCGCGTGGAAGGGCATGACAAGACCCTGGACCTGTGGTGGCACCGGCTGGTCCGGTTGATGCCCGGTGGCGTCGCCCGCGTCGCGGACGGGCGCGGCTCCGGAGACGTGGTCGCGGCGGCGACGGCGGATGCGTTCGTGGAGATTCCGCCTGGGCTCGCCGGCGCGGGGCCTTGGGCGTTGTTCAAGTGGGAATGGTGAGGAACGCCATGGCTGGACGCAACGCAACGCTCTCGCACGTCGGCGGCGACGGGCGGGCACGCATGGTCGACGTGGGAGCCAAGCCCGTGGCGCGTCGGACGGCCACCGCCGCCGCCGTCGTGCGTGTATCGGCGGCCCTGGCCCGGGCCATTCGCGCCAACGTGCTCAAGAAGGGAGACCTGCTGGGCGTGGCACGCCTGGCCGGAATCCAGGCCGCCAAGCGCACGGACGAGCTGATCCCGCTCTGCCATCCCCTGCCCATCGATGCGATCGACGTGCGAGTCGTGCTGCGCGGGCGCGAGGTGCGCATCGGGGCCAGCGTGAGCACGTCGGCCAGGACGGGCGTGGAGATGGAGGCCCTGACGGCGGCGGCGGTCGCGGCCCTGGCGGTGATCGACATGGGAAAGAGCGTGGACCAGGGGATGGTGGTGGAGGGCCTGCGGGTCGTGGAAAAGAGCGGCGGACGCCGCGGAGACTATGTCGCGCCCCGGCCCCGCGCGAGGACGCGGGGCGGGCGATGAGCGGCCCTCGTTCCATCCGCGCGGGCGTGCTCACGGTGAGCGACCGATGCTCGCGCGGCCAGGCTCGCGACGAGTCGGGCCCGGCCGTCGAGGCGATGCTGCGGGAACGCCTCGGCGCCGAGGTTGTCGCGCGGGCGTGCGTGCCCGACGAGCCCGACCAGATCGCCCGGCGCGTGCGAAGCTGGGCCACGGAGCCGGGGGGCGTGGACCTCGTGGTCAGCACGGGCGGAACGGGATTGTCCCCGCGCGATCGCACGCCCGAGGCGGTCCGCGGCGTGCTGGAGCGCGAGGCGCCGGGGCTGATGGAGCTGGCGCGGGCGAGGTGCCTGGCGATCACGCCGCGCGCCTTTCTGTCGCGGGGCGTCGCGGGGACGATCGGGCAAACGCTGGTGATCACGCTGCCCGGCTCGGTGCGCGGCGCGACGGAGCAGCTCGGGGCGATCCTGGACGTCCTGCCCCACGCCATCGAGACATTGCGCGGCGACGTGCAGGACGATGGGCGCGCGGGTGCGAGAGCGATCACCGGGAACGTGGTCGAGCACAAGGACTAGGGGGATCGGCGTGGAGAAGCTGAGGCCGATCGTGCTGGTGGGGGGGAGGAGCGTCCGCTACGGGCGCGACAAGCTGCGGGAGGTGGCGGGAAGCTGGGATGGCCGGGAGCGTTGGCTGGTGGACGTGCCCATCGCGGCGCTGCGCGCGGTGTTCGGATCGTGCGTGCTGCTGGTGGGGGAGTGCGACGTGGAGGTCGCGGCGCGCGGGGATGGCGTGATGCGCGACGAGTTCCCGGGCGTCGGGCCCATCGGCGGGATCGTGTCGGCGCTGCGCCAGGAGGGAGCGGTCCTGGTCCTGCCGGGGGACCTGCCTCGAGTGTCCGAGCGCGTCGTGCGGGAGATCCGGCTCGTCGCCGAGCGATCGCCCGGGGCTTGGGCGGTGCTGGCGCGGACGGACCGACTGGAACCGTGCGTGGGGGTCTATCGCGCGGCGGCGCTCGAACCGCTGATGGAGCGAGTGCGTGGAGGCAACGGCCCGCGCCGAAGCCTCCATGACGCCCTGCCCGAACGCCACGTGGCGCTCGTCGACGTGGCAGCGGCGGCGCTCGCCAACGCGAACACGCCGGAGGAACTCGCGCGGGCCGTGGGCGGCGGCCGGGATCAACGCCCCTAGGCTTTTCCGCATGAGCAAGCCGAGCGAACGCCATGGCGTACGACGGTACGAGAACGGGCGGCTGGCGCCCCCGGCCGATGACCTTCTGGCCGCGGAAGAACCGCTGGAAATCCGGGTTCGCGGGCGGGCGGTGAGCGTGACCATGCGGACGCCCGGGCACGATGAGGAGCTGGTCGCGGGGTTTCTCGTGGGCGAGGGGATCATCCGACGGCGAGAAGACGTGGAGGCCATCCGGCGATGCCCGCACGCCAGCGGGGGCGGGGTGCTCGACGTGCTGATCGCCCCGGGCGTGGCGTTCGATGTGGAGGCCCTCACCCGCCACGTCTTCGCTTCGTCGAGCTGCGGCGTGTGCGGCGCGGCCACGCTCGACGCGCTGCGCAAGCGGTTTGCCCCGCTGGACCAGGGACCGGTCATTGCCGCGCACGCTCTGCTGGCCATGCCCCTGGCCCTGCGGGCGGTCCAGGCGACGTTCGAGGAGACCGGGGGCCTGCACGCCGCGGGGCTGTTCGACGCGGCGGGGCGACTGATGCTTTCGCGCGAGGACGTGGGTCGCCACAACGCCGTGGACAAGGTGGTTGGGCACGCGCTGCTCGCGGGCCGCCTTCCCCTGTCATCGCACGTGCTCCTGGTGAGCGGGCGCGCGAGCTTCGAGATCGTCCAGAAGGCGTGGGCCGCGGGTATCGCGGTGGTGGCGGCCGTCTCCGCTCCGTCCAGCCTGGCGGCGGACCTCGCGGAGGAATCGAACATGACGCTGGTGGGATTCCTCCGCCCCGGGCGGTTCAACGTCTACACGCACGCGGGGCGCGTCGTGGCGTAGGTCCGTCGGGATGTCGCCCGCCGGAGAATGCTGTGGTGGTCCGCCGCGGCCAGAAATGCCGGATGCGGGTGCGATCCCCGCGCACCGGACCGAGCCGACGTTCGACGGCACGATCGACCACCCGCTCAACCTCGCCCCCGGCATCGCGTTCGTTCCCGCGGGCGCCGACGTGGCGGTGGCCGTCCGGGCCATTGAAGACCCGATCGCCTTCAACGCGTCGGAGTTCGCGGGCATGCGCCGGCGGAACGCCTGCCTCACGAGATGGGGTAGGCTCTTCCCAACTTCGGTTGTGGGGGCGGGAACCTGTCCGCGCTGCGCGTTGGACTCCCCGTCCTACCCGCCCGCGCTGCCCTCGCCGCCCGGCAGGGTCATCGACCACGGGTTGAGGTACGCGTCGATGTCCTCGCGCGTGATCGCCTTGCCCGCGTTGTCGGGCGTGCCCACGACGGTCTCGTAGGCCAGTTGGCGCACCGTCTTGCCCTGCTTGAACGCCTCCTTGGCCAGGGCCGCCGACTTGTCGTAGCCGATCACGGGGACCAGGCTCGTGCACATCGCCAGCGAGCCCTCGATGAGGCTCTTGCAGCGCGTCTCGTCGGGCTTGAGGCCCGGGAAGCCCCGCGCCTTGTCCTCGCGCAGCAGGTTCTCCGTGAACATCGCCACGCCGTTGGTGAGGAGATGGATGGAGTCGAGCAGGTTGGCGGCCATCATGGGCATCGCCACGTTGAGGTCCAGCAGGCTGCCCACGCCGCCAAAGCCGCCGTAGGTGACGGCCGCGTCGTTGCCGACGACCTGGCACGCGACCATGATGAGGGCCTCGCAAATGACGGGGTTTACCTTGCCGGGCATGATGCTGCTGCCGGGCTGCACGGCGGGGAGGACGACTTCGCCGATGCCGCAGCGCGGGCCCGAGCCCAGCCAGCGGATGTCGTTGGCGATCTTGGAGAGGGACACGGCCAGGGTCTTGAGGTGCCCGCTGGTCTCGACGTACGCGTCCTTGGCGTGCTGGGCCTCGAAGTGGTTGCGGGCCTCGCGGAACTCCACGCCCGTCTGGCGCGTGAGCTCGCCGGCGACGAGGCGCCCAAAGTCCTCGTGGCAGTTGATCCCCGTGCCCACCGCCGTCCCGCCGATGGCCAGCTCGCTCAGCGTGTCGAGGGCGCGGGCGAGGCGATCTTCCCCGTGGCGCAGTTGCGAGGCGTAGCCGGAGAACTCCTGTCCCAGGCGGATGGGCGTGGCATCCTGCAGGTGCGTCCGCCCGATCTTCACGATCTTGTCCCACGCCTTGGCCTTGGCCTCCAGGTCCTCGGCCATCGCGCGCACCGCCGGGAGCAGCTCGTTGGCGATCATGTCCGCCGCGGCAATATGCATCGCCGTGGGGAAGGTGTCGTTGGACGACTGCCCCATGTTCACGTGGTCGTTGGGGTGGACCCCGCCGCCCTTGATGTAGCCCACGTCCTTGCTGCTGCCGATGGGGGCGTGCCGCCGCAAGCAGATGATGTTGGCGATCACCTCGTTGGCGTTCATGTTCGTCGACGTGCCCGAGCCGGTCTGGTAGATGTCGATGGGGAAGTGGCGCGTGAGCCCGCCGAAGGCCGGAAGTCCGTCGTGGATCTCGTGGCAGGCCTCGACGATCGCCTGGAAGCGGTCGCGGTCGAGGCGGTTGAGCTTGTGGTTCACCGCGGCGCAGGCGGCCTTGAGCGTGGCGTAGGCCTTGATGATCCGCGCGGGCACGGGCCGCCCCGACACGGGGAAATTGAGCACCGCCCGCTGCGTCGAGGCGCCGTAGAGCACATCCGCGGGAACGGACATCTCGCCCATCGTGTCCTTTTCCACGCGGGTCGCGCCGCCAGCCGCGGCGAGCGCGCCGGGCTTCTCGAGGTTCGGGCGGGCCGCCGAGGGCTTCCTGGAGGGCTTCCCCGCGACGGGCTTGGCCGGAGCGCCCTTGCGGGACGACGTGGCCTTCCCGGGGGCATGCTTGGAGGTGAGCTTGCTCATGCGCCACTGTAGATGTCGACAAGGCCCCTTTGGGCGGGTCCTTGCCGCCCCAACGCACCCAGCCCCGGGAACCGGGAAAGCCCGGGGGCGTCGAAGCCCTGGCGGGCATGGGTGGTACCCTTGGGTGGCCTGCGGACGCGGGGAAGGCCCATCGGGGATGCTCTGGAGCACTGCATGCAAACCAATCTCGAACGTCCGGGGATCGCTCGCACCATGTTGGCGGCCTTCGCGGCCCTGATCTTCCCGGTGATCGCGGTCGTCGCCCAGCCCGCCAAGTCTCAACCGCCGGCCAAGTCTCCCCCGAAGCCGGTGACCAGCGCTCCGGCCCCTCCTCTTCCCGGCGAGGACTCCGACCTGCCCGCCGCACCGACCCCGGCCAGCAAGCGCCCCGATCCCAAGCTCGGGCCTTACATCGAACTCTCCGATACGCGCCATTGGATTCTGCAGGTCAAGGTCCGCCTGAACTCCGACTCGTCCGACCAACTCCCTTCCCAGCATGCCCCGGGCGAGAAGCCCCCCGCCCTGCGGGATATACACCCCTTCGACTTCACCCGCTTGGCCATTGTCTTTCCTGCCCTCGAACGCACCGCCGGCAGCGAGTCCAAGATCCGCGCCATCAGCGGCATGCTCTCCTTCGGACGCGAGACCGTGAGTGAGGAACCCGTGCTCATGGAGGGCCTGTACCACTCGGGCGTCAAGCTCGTCCGCTTCGAGGCCGGCGACGCCGCCACGCCCCAGCACCCCCGCGTCGTCGAGCTCCAGCTCGAGATCCCCGTCGCCTGTTCCAAGACCACGTTCGACGACGAGGCCGCCATGAAGCTCGACTGGCCCAAGGGCCCCTGGCCCGTCGTCGCCGCCAGCACCTTTCAGCCGCAGATGTTCGTCGATGTCGGGCTCGACGACAGGGGAGCCACGGCCGCGTATGACGACAAGGAAATCAAGGCCCTGATCGGGCGCGCCCTGGCCATGGCCAAGGCCACCGATCCCAAGTCCATCCGCCCCGTCAAGCTGGCCAAGGTGCTTGCACGCCAGATCTGCGAGGAGATCCAACCCAGCGGCATGGGCCAGGGCTACCGCCACGCCACCGGCGAGCTCGCCGGCATCGACGTGCGCCCCGCCCTCGAGACCCTCACCAAACGCAAGGGCAGCGAGCACGACATCACGGCCTTGGCGGCCTGGACATTCCGCAAGGCCGGCCTGCCCACGCGCACCGTCTTCGGCTTTGACGCCACGTCCAAGCTCGGCGACCAGTCGGGCATCTTCTCCGATCCCGGCGGCCAGAAGAGGGTCCGCAGTTGGATCGAGTTCTGCCTCTACGACGAGGAAAAGAACACGATCAACTGGATCCCCGTGGACATCCCCGCCATGCGCAAGGCGGGTTCGCGCCCGCGATCGCTCGACGCGCCGGTCCGCTGCCTGGGCACCCACGAGGACCTGCGCGCCATCGTCCCCTTCGCCCTGCACTTCCATCCGCCCACGGACGTCATCGCCTATCAGGTCCCCGGCTTCTGGGGCTGGTACGTGACCCCGCAGGCCCCCGCCAACGCCCTTCAGGCCATCACGTTCCTGGTGAAGGGGGCACCCAACCGGGCCGCTCCCGACGACAAGTCCGGGCAGCCGGGCGTCCAGGGCGACAAGGCCAAGGCGGACAAGAAGGCCAAGAAGAAGAAGGACCTCGACTGACTCTCACGCGCCGCCCGCGTCCCCGGCGATCCCGCCGATAATAAACGACGTGCTTATCATCATTCCGTCCTGTGGATAAGATTATCCGTTGGCATGGCCGGGGTGCGGGCCGGGCATCGCGCCCGGCGCAAAGACGATCGGGCCATGCTGCCGCAACATTCCACAGGGGCAGCACGACATGCGTTCATCTTCCGAAGCGGTTCTCGAACGTCGTCCCAAGGCCGCGACCCGCGGCGTCCGCCCGATTCCGCTCGACCTAAAGCGCCCGGTGCCCTCCGACATCGCCATCGCCCAGGCCGCCACGCCCAAGCCGATCACCGAACTCGCGGGCGAGATCGGCATCCTGCCATCTGAGCTCGAGCCCTACGGGCACACGAAGGCGAAGGTGCACCTGAACATCCGCGAGCGCCTCGCGGGCACGCCCAACGGCAAGTACATCGTCGTCACCGCCATCACGCCCACGCCGCTGGGCGAGGGCAAGACCACCGTTACCATCGGCCTCTCGCAGGCCAACGGCGCCCACCTGGGCAAGCGCGTCTTCACCTGCATCCGCCAGCCCTCCATGGGCCCGACCTTCGGCATCAAGGGCGGGGCTGCGGGCGGCGGGTACAGCCAGGTCATCCCCATGGAGGACTTCAACCTCCACCTCACGGGCGACATCCACGCCGTCGCCACCGCCAACAACCTCCTCGCTGCTGCCATCGACACCCGCTGGCTCTACGAGAGCACGCATCCCGACGATGCGCAGCTCGCCGCGGCCCAGTGCAAGAAGGACGCCGCCGGCGCGCTGGCCTGGTCCGCGCACCACGCCCGGCGCGCGGCGCGCCTGGGCATCAAGGCGACCGCGCCCGCGCAGCTCACGCCCGAGCAGACGCGGGCCGTCTTCCGCCTCGACCTCGACCCGGCGACGATCACCTGGAATCGCGTCCTCGACATCAACGACCGCATGCTCCGGCAGATCCAGGTGGGGCTCGGGGCGGAGGAGAAGCTCCCGCGCCAGACCGGCTTCGACATCGCCGTGGCCAGCGAGATCATGGCGGTGCTCGCCCTGAGCACGAGCCTGGACGACATGCGCGAGCGGTTCCGGCGCATGGTCGTGGGCTTCAGCAAGGCCGGGCAGCCGGTCACCTGCGACGACCTGGGCGTCGCGGGCGCGCTCACGGTCCTGATGAAGGACGCGATCATGCCCAACCTCCTCCAGACGCTTGAGGGCACGCCCGTCTTCGTGCACGCCGGGCCCTTCGCCAACATCGCGCACGGCAACTCCTCGATCATCGCCGACCAGATCGCCCTCAAGCTCGCCGACTACGTGGTGACGGAGGCGGGCTTCGGTTCGGACATCGGCTTCGAGAAGTTCGCGAACATCAAGTGCCGCGCTTCCGGGGGCGGGCTGACGCCCGACTGCGTCGTCCTCGTCGCCACCGTCCGCGCCCTCAAGATGCACGGCGGCGGGCCCAGGGTCGTCCCGGGCAAGCCCATCGACGAGGCGTACAAGAAGGAGAACCTCGACCTCCTCGCCGCCGGCGTGCCCAACCTCGAACGCCACATCCGCAACGCCGCGGCCTACGGCGTGCCCGTGGTCGTCGCCATCAACTCCTTCGCGACCGACACGCCAGGCGAGGTCAAGCTCCTCCAGCAGGCGGCGATGAAGGCCGGCGCGACGGCGGCCGTCCTTAGCACCGGCTGGGCCGACGGTGGCGGCGGCGCCAGGGCCCTGGCCGAGGCCGTGGTCGCGGCCTGCGACCGCCCCGCCGGATCATCCCAGTTCAAGTTCCTCTACCCGCTCGACGCGACCATCGAGGACAAGATCCTCGCCATCGCCAGGACCTACGGCGCGGCGGGCGTGGACTACACGCCCGAGGCCGCGGCCAAGATCAAGCGCTACGCGGAGCTGGGCTACGCGCACCTGCCCATCTGCATGGCCAAGACGCACCTGTCCTTCACCGACCAGCCCGAGCAGAAGGGAGCCCCGACGGGCTTCCGCCTGACGATCCGCGACGTGCGGGCCTCGCTGGGCGCGGGGTTCATCTTCCCGCTCGTGGGCGCGATGCGCACCATGCCGGGCCTCTCGCCCCGGGCCGCGTTCGTGGACATCGACCTCGACACGACGACGGGGAAGATCGAGGGGCTGTTCTAGGAGAGGCGGAGAGCGAGCCGGCGAGCGAGGATGTCCTCCGAACCGCGCCCGGTCCGGGGGAGGAAGCGGGCCGTGGGATCGAAAACCCGTGCGCCAAGGCCCCGATCCCGCGCCCCCGGGAAGCGCATGGCCGCCTGTTGGGCATCGGTTGGCCCGAAGGTCGCGCGGAAATCTCTTCGCCAGTGCGGCCACTTTCCTTGCACATCCCGAATCCTGATGTATGTTGACTATTGTGAACATCTCCCACAGATCGGTTACGGGGTGGATTGCTTTGGCGTTCTTTGGGGGTGTGGCCAACGCCCAGACGCCGGGGTTTTTTCCAACAGGGCACGCCGTTGGCACGGATTTCTCCCGCGTCTATGGCTTGAGCGCTGATGGCCGCGTGGCTGCGGGCGCTTCCGGAACTAGTACGGTCGTGCGGTCTCCAGGCTTCACGTGGTCGGAGGGTGGAGGGCGCGACGACTTTGGACTCCAAGCGGGAATGCCGGTCCAGACAATCTCGGCCGCGATCTCCGGCGATGCCAGCACCGTGGTCGGGAGCACGGGCGTCGGCAATCGCGCCTTCGTCTACCGCGGCCCCGGGACGTACCAGGCGATCGCGCCAATTGGTGGCTACACCGCGACGGCGGCCGCGGGCGTGAGCGGGGATGGAAGCGTTGTCGGAGGGTGGCAGTACATCCCGCAATCGCTCGCCCGGCAGGCGTTCCGATGGACGGCGCAGACCGGCGTGCAGAACCTGGGCGTTGCACGCCCCGGCGATACGGACAGCGGGGTTAACGCCGTCAGCCGCGATGGAGCCACGATCGTCGGCGGCAGCTACGGGGCCGGCTCCGTTGGCTTTGTTTGGAGGCAAGCCACGGGCATGGTGGCGCTTCCGGCTCTCCCGGGGAGCACGGGGGGCAGCGCGCGGGGCGTGAATGGTGACGGCTCGGTGATCGTCGGGAGCGCCGACGGCGTCAACCACGCCGTGATATGGCGCAACGGGCAGGTCTCCGACCTCGGCCTGCCGCCCGGGTCCTCGTTCTTCTCCGAGGCGGACGCCGTGAATGACCTGGGCACGGTCGTGGTCGGGTACTCGTACGACGGCGCGAGCGACCATGCCTCGATCTGGACGCCTTCCTTTGGGATGGAGTTCCTGAGCGACTACCTGCTGCGCAATGGCATCCAGGTCCCTTTGGGTTGGACTTTGTTGCACGCCACCGCCGTCTCCGCCGACGGCCTGACCATCGCGGGCTGGGGCAGCAACGCGTCGACCGGCAGCGAGGGCTTCGTCGTCACCATCCCGGCGCCCAGTTCCCTCCTCGCGCTGAGCGTGGGCGCGATTCTCGCCACTCGTCGCCGCCGCTAGTGATCCCCTCTCCCGGGAACCCGGGCAGGGCGCAGGCGCGTCGGTTCGTTCGAAGAGCACCAAGGTCGGAAGGAACCCGACCCCGGTGGCACGGGCACGGAAAGCCAATAGCACCCGGCTCCCCCAAGGGAGAGCATCTCTTCTGATTCTCCCTCGATGTGGCGGCGGGGCTCTACCTCACGGGATACTCCCACGGCGTCCCCGGCGTGTACTGGATCAGGTCGTACGCGCAGTTCCACATCGCCTGGTTCTTCGCGTACTCGCAGATGGCCGCGAACCAGAGCGTGTAGGGCCAGTTCTGGTGGTGGGTGATGCCGTTCTCAATGGTCGAAGGCAGCAACCCCCCTGCCCCGTTGATGCCAGTCGCCGGGAACCGTCCAAGGTCCACCTGCTCCTGGTACAACTGCGCCAGCGTCTTCTCGCCAGGGATACCCGGCACAGATCCGTGAGCGAGCACCGCACGGAACGCTCTTGGCGGGCGACCCAATTCCCTGTATATTGGAGGCATGGCTCCTGCATCACTCTCGCACGCCTGCCTTGTGGTCTCATCGCTGCTCGTCATTGCTTGCCCGGCTCTGGGGCAGACTCCCGGGTTCTTTGGCGTCGGCGTGCCCTCGGATGCCGTCGGCGGAACATCCTGCTACGCGATCTCTGCCAATGGGCTCGTCGCGGCTGGACAGTCGTATGGACTGACGACCTACCCCGGCTTCACTTGGACCGTGGCAGGCGGGCGCAACGATTTCGGAACTCAGGCGGGACTGCCCGCGAACACGGGAGCGCGTGGCATCTCCGCCGACGGTTCGGTGGTCGTCGGAAGAACAGCGTCACGAGCCTTCGTCTACCGCGGCCCGGGGACGTACCAGGCGATCGCGCCAATTGGTGGCTACACCGCGACGGCGGCCGCGGGCGTGAGCGGGGATGGGTCGATCGTGGTCGGGAATCAGTTCGTGCCGCAGACATTCGCCAGCCAATCCTTCCGCTGGACTTCCCAGACCGGCGTTCAGAACCTCGGCGTCGCACGCCCGGGTGATGCGTACAGCGGAACCGGCGCTATCAGTCGCGACGGGTCCACGATCGTCGGCGAGAGCTTCGGCGGTTTGGACAGCGTGGCGTACACCTGGCGGCAGAGCACAGGCATGATCCCGCTTCCTGCCCTCCCGGGCAGCACGTCGTCGAGGGCCAAGGGAGTGAACCTGGACGGCTCAATAGTCGTTGGCGTCTCGGGGAGTACGCACGCCGTCGCGTGGCGCGACGGACAGCTCATGGACCTCGGCCTGCCGTCGGGGTTCTCGGGCTACGGGCAGGCCAACGCCGTGAACGACTTGGGATCGGTCGTCGTCGGATACGCAGCCGTCGGCCCAAACCAGTTCGCCTCGATCTGGACTCCCTCGTTCGGCATGGAATTCCTCAGCGATTACCTCGTGCGCAACGGCATCGAGATTCCCTCCGGCTGGACGCTCCTCAACGCCACCGCCGTCTCCGCC
>JBGAOG010000199.1:0-2846 GCA_044221985.1 Phycisphaerales bacterium | reverse complement strand
TCCGTCCCGCCGAGCCCACGCTCGATGAACTGCTCGGGCTGGGCAAGCCGGCGGGGGAGCGCAAGCCCGGCGAAGCGGCTCCGGATCGCAGCCAGGCCGACCTGACGCGCAAGCTGGACACGCAAGAGCCCGGGGACGAGTTCACGCAGGCCGTGGCCCTGATGGGCGATGCGGCCCGGCGCCTTGGCGAGGCCCGCGACGCCGGGCTGGAGACCCAGCGCGTGCAAGAGGAGATCCTCAAACGCCTCGACAAGCTGATCGCCGACGCCCAGGAGCAGAAGAAGGGCGGCAAATCCAAGCAGCAACAGCAGCAGGACAAGGAGCAGCAGCAGCCGGCGTCGCAGCAGCGGGCTCAGCAGCGCCAGCAATCGCGGCCCCAGCCCGGGGGCGAGCCCGGCGCGCCCCAGAGTGGGCGCGAGGACGGCGCCCTGGGCCAGCGAGCGGGGAGCGCGGCGACGTGGGGGAACCTCCCCGCGCGCGTGCGCGACGCCCTGACCGAGGGGCTCAACGACGCCTTCAGCGCTCGGTATCGCCAACGAACCGAGGAGTACTACCGGCGCCTGGCCGAGCAACGCCGACCCGAGGGGGGACGCTGATGTCGCACCTGGCGCTGGCGGCGGCGGTGCTCCTGGGGGCGGCCCAGGGCCCGGACAAGCCGGACGTGATCGAGGCACTCAAGCGCGGGGTGGATCCGGGAACCGCTTCGGTGGACGCGCTCGCCCAGTTCGCGCCCGTGGGCGGGGAGATCACGCCCGAGCTGAACTCCGCCGTGGAGCGCGGGCTGGCGGCCCTGGCGCGCCTGCAGCGCGACGACGGGAGCTTCGGGGAAGGGGCGGCTGGCGGGAACGTGGCCATCACTTCCCTGGCCTGCCTGGCGTTCATGGGCGACGGGAACTCACCCGGACGCGGGCCCTACGGGGAGGTGGTGGCCAAGGGCCTCGACCACGTGCTCAAGTGCGTGGAGGATTCCGGGCTGATCGCCGGCCCGGCGGCGACGGGGCCCATGTACGGGCACGGGTTCAGCACGGTGTTCCTCGGTGAGGTGTACGGGATGACCGGGGGCGGGGCCGACACGCAGCTGGCCAACCGGATCCACCAGGCCCTGGTGCGGTCCGTGCGTCTGATCGAGGGCACCCAGAACGACGAGGGCGGCTGGCGCTACAACCCCGTGCCCTACGACGCCGACGTGAGCGTGACGATCTGCCAGGTCATGGCGCTTCGGGCGGCCCGCAACGCGGGTCTGGAGACCAGCAAGAAGGTCATCGACAAGGCGGTGGATTACGTCCGCGCGTGCCAGAACCCCGATGGCGGATTCCGCTACCAGAGCATGCAGGGGGCCAGCGCCTGGCCTCGGAGCGCCGCGGGCGTGGCGACGATGTACTACGCGGGAATCTACGAGGACCGGACCATCGACGCAGGGCTGAAGTACCTGGGCGACAACGGGGCCGTCAGCCGCCAAGGCGGTCAGCAGATCCATTATTGGTACGGGCAGTACTACACGGCCCAGGCGATGTTCCTGGCGGGAGGCGAGCATTGGGGGACGTGGTGGCCAGTCGTGCGCGGTGAGTTGCTCATGCGCCAGAGCAGCGACGGGTTATGGGAAGACAGCAGCTGGGGAAATGCGTATGGAACCGCGATGGCGTTGATCGTGCTGCAAATGCCCAAGCGATACCTGCCGATCTTTCAGAAGTGACCATGCGCCCGCGGCCCGAACAACCCGGATGGGGGCGACTGCTGCCGGGCGGCGCGGGGCTGGTGGTGGCCATCGCCCTCGCGTCGGGGGCTCAGGTGGTGCTCCGCGAGCCGCCCCGCACGGGCTCGGGCACGGACGACCGACCGGAGAACTGGTCGGCCACGGGGGCTCGGGCCGGCGTGGCCGAGTCGCGGGTGCTGGTCATGAAGGACCTGCGCCGCCTCCCCGCGGGCGATGCCTTGTTCGAGGGATCGGTGGTGCGCTATCGCGACGGGCTCGGGCGCCCCTCGGCGGCGCAACTCTCGGACGTGCTGGCGATCCTGCCCGGCGAGGTGCCGGGCCTGGGGGTGCGCCGTGAGATCGAATGGCGCGAGCTGGGCGAGGCCGAGTCGACGCCCACGGGCCGCCTGGAGCTGGTCGACGGGCAGGTCCTTCCCGGGCGACCCGAGCCGGGCCCGCAGGATCGGGAGAGCCTGGGCTGGCGCCACGCCCGGCTGGGCGTCGTCGGCGTGCCGCTGGATTCCATCCGGCGCCTGGTGCTCAAGCCCGAGGCCGCGACCGTGGTGAACGCGGAGCGCGACGACGTGATCGTTCTGATCAATGGGGACCAGGTGCGCGGGATCGTCGATGAGGTCCGGTTCGGGAGCGGGGAGGTTTCGATCGACGCCGCCGGCAGGCGATCGACGATCGCGCTGGACCGGGTCGTGCAGGTGGCGTTCGCGAACCCTGGCCAGGCGCCGGCGGGGGCGCGCCTGTGGCTTCGAGATCGGTCGGTGGTAGGGGTGCGGGCGCTGTCGTTCAAGGACGGCGAGCTGGCGTGCACCCCCGTGCTGGGCGCGGCGGCCCTGAAGATCCCGCTGGGGGAGGTTTCGGCCTGCGCGATGGCGTCGGAGCGGCTTGCGCCCCTGAGCTCGCTGCCCCCGACGCGCGTGCAGGGCGAGGGCGGGCGGGTATGGACGAGCCCGCCCGCGGTGGGCGACGCGACGACGGCCCCGCTGGGGGCCGCGGACATCGAGCTGCCCGGTCCCATGAGCGTGTCGTGGGAGCTCCCCGCGTCGGCGGCGCTGGTGGGGTTCTCGGCCGAGTTGCCCCCGTCGGCGCGGGCGCTGGGCGAGTGCACGCTGGTGGGGCTGGTGAACGGCGTCGAGGCGGT
>JBGAOG010000198.1:0-2862 GCA_044221985.1 Phycisphaerales bacterium | reverse complement strand
GTGTGGGGCGTACTCCTGGCGGCACGCCGCCGGCGGCGAGCGAAGAACTGACCGGTTGACTCCACTCCCCGGCACGCCCGGTCTCACCGCCGGGCGTGCCCTTTCCAACCGAGGCTCGATCGAGTCCGCATCACGCGATCGCGAGCGATCGCCCGCGGGCTCGCGAACAGGAAGGGTGCGCCATGAGATCAATGCAACGCAGGTGCGGTATCACGCTCGTCTCCGCGACGGTTCTGCTCGGAATGTCCAGCTCGGCGCATGCACAGCCGACCGTGGATCAGGACTTTGGTGCCCTGTCCAACGGCGTGACCTACACGCACTCGGCGCTCGTGGCCGCCTACGAGCCGGCCCACTGGGTCCGCTTCACGATTCCCGCCGTTCCGGCCGGTGACGGCCCCGGCCAGGTGTACCTGGACGTTCGTACGACCAATCCCGGCTCGAACACGACCTTCATCTCTTCGATGGTCGGCATCTACGACTCGGCGGGCAACCTGGCGACGGGGTCGAGCACGAGCAGCGTGGACGGCAGCGAGGGGCCCGGCCTCGTGGCGGGCTCTCGAGGCGGCGCCCTGTCGTTCGGCGCAACGTGCCCCACGCGGCCCAACGCCGCAACCTCGCCCGCGACCACCGCCGGCACGCTCTTCAACGGTCGCGACGGCGCGCTGGTGCCGGGCACGTATTACGTCGCCGTCGTTCGAAGCTCCGCGACTTTCGGGGCGTCCGCCTGGAGCGTGACGCCCCCGACGACGGGCACCGTCATCGGCACCGTCCAACTCGAGATCACGCTCGGGACGACGGGAAACCCGGCGCCGCTGACCACGGCCTCTGCGGCCACGCCCTCGGCGGGCGCCTCGGGGTTCACGAGCCTGCTCACGGTCACGCGGGGCACGTGCACGCCCACCGACGTTCCTACATCAGTGAGCATCGACCTGAGCAGCGTGGGGGGCAGCGCCGCGGCCTCCATGTACGACGACGCCACCCACGGAGACGTGACGGGCGCCGACGGCGTCTGGTCCCTTTCCACGCCCATCACCGCCCCTGCCGGCACGTACGCGCTCACCGCGACCGCCACCAACGCCTACTCCCTGACCTCGACCCGCAGCGTTTCCGTGTCGGTCGATGGAGCGCCCAATGCGGCGATCAAGATCAGCCAGTTGAACGCCACGGCCGCGGCGCCCCAGTCCTGGGCGTGCCCGCGTGCGAACTTCGTGGAAATCCACAACACGAGCGGGAGCGTCGTGGACCTCTCGGGCTGGGCCGTGCAGGTCGCCTCGGGCTCCGGGACGACCTGGACCGTCAATCCGTTCCCGACGGGATTCACGATTCCGGCCAACGGTTATGCGCTGGTGGGGCTCGGGGCCCAGGGCACTCCCAACAACGATCCCAACGCGACCAACGACGTCTTCGGGTACAACTACGCCGCCGACGTGACCGGGAGCGCGGGTTCGCTCATCCCGTCCAGCGGGAAGATCGCGTTGACGAGCAGCCACCTGGCGCTGACCGGCGCCTGCCCGACGTCGAGTCCTTCGGTCATGGACTTCGTGGGCTACGGCGGGGCCAACTGCAGCGAGGTCGCCCCGGCGCCGGCCATGTCCCAGACCGACGGGCGCTCGCTGTATCGCGCGTGCGCCGGCGGCACGGACTCGGGCGTCAATTCCGCCGACTTCGTGCTCGATTACTCGGCCCCCCGCAATCGCACGGCGCCGGGCAACCTGGGAGCGATGACCGCCCTGGGCGCCCCGGCCCCCGCCCTCGCGCCCAGCGTGCAGCAGAACAGCGACGTCCTCCTGACCGCGACCGCCGCCAGTTGCTCGGGCACGCCCAGCGGCGTGGCGTTCACCGCGAACCTCTCCTTCGTCGGCGGCCCGGCCTCCCAGCCCATGTTCGACGACGGGACCAATGGCGACGCCGCCGCCAACGACGGCATCTTCAGCTACGCCTACACGATCCCCGACACGCTCCTGCCGGCGCCCCCGCCCGGGCCAACCATCAACCGCCCCTACATCGTCCCCATGACCGGCACCGACTCGCTCGGACGCGTCGCTCCGGCCTTCGCCGCCTTCTACGTCACCGCCGCTCCCACCGGTGGGTGCTGCATCAACGGCGGCGTCTCGGTCCGCACCCAGGCCTCGTGCCTGGCGGCCGGGGGGACCTACCTCGGCGACGGCGCCGCGCCCTACCCGACCGCCGGGACCGTGTACCCCGGCACTGCCTTCACGTGGATCAATATCCGCACGGTCTCCCAGCCGGGCAACGTCGTCACCGCCGGCGTCACGACCGACTCCATCGTGATCTCGGACACGAGCACCGTGGACTCGCTCGTCGTCCACATCTCGCCCTACTACCCGTACCTCGGCGAACTCGCCTGCACCCTCACCAAGGGCGCCACGACCGTCTCGCTCTTCGACCATGTCGGCGTCCGGACGGGCAACGCCACCGGGCGACCGGGGGACTTCCAGAGCTCCCGCGACTATCGATTCATGGAGAACGGGACCGGCTTCTGGAACGCCGCGTTCAACGGCGGCAAGGACTCGGCCTACATCGAGCCCGAGGGCTGGTACGCGCCCAGCGCGGCCCTCAACGCGCCCGCTTCGCTCGCGCCGTTCCTCGGAAGTCCGGCCGCGGGAACCTGGACGCTGACCTTCTATAACATCAGCGCGGACTCGTCCGGGTACTTCTCGTGGTCCCTCGAAATCAACCCCGCCAACCCCTGCCCCACTCCCTGCCCGGCGGACCTCGACGACGGCTCGAGCACCGGCACGCCCGACGGCGGCGTCGATATCAACGACCTGCTCTACTTCCTGACCCAGTACGAGGCCGGAGCCCTGCCCGCCGACCTCGACGACGGGAGCTTCACGGGAA
>JBGAOG010000197.1:0-2882 GCA_044221985.1 Phycisphaerales bacterium | reverse complement strand
GGCGTCCAGGAGGGACTCGACCTTGGTGTCGATGAGCCCCTCGTATTCCGCGGCCTTGGCGCGGGTCAGGAGGACGCGGACGAGTGCCGGGTCGTCGGGCGTGAGCAGCAGCCCCTGGATCGCCAGCAGGTGGCCCAGGGCCGCGGTTCGCCCGGTCAGCGCCGGGGAGTACGGATTGCCGCGGTCGGGCATCGCCAGGGCCCGGGCGTCGGAGCGGATGGCACCGGGGAGCGAGGCCGCGTCGACGCCCCAGGCCCCGGCGACGCGACGCACCAGGTCGCACGCGGGCGTGAGCTCTCCCAACTGGGCCACGTCTTCCAGCGAGGAAAGCAGATCGGGATCTTCCGGTGGGAGGTGCCCCAGACGCAGGCGCAGGGCGTCGCCCACGAGCGGCTCGGCCTCCTGGGGATGGGGCCCAGCGAGGTGGATCCTGGCGAGCAAGGAGGTCATCGCGGCGATGGGCAGCGAGTTCTCCTCGTGCGGGAGCCGTCGGAACATGCCCAGGGCGACGTTCGCCTCCCGCTGGGCGTCCTGCGGCTGCTGCATCGCCAGCAGGATCTTGGCCAGCAGCGCGTGGGACTCGGCCGTGCGAGGAAGGTCGTCGCCCAGCAGCCGTTCCCGCATCGCGAGCGCCGCGCGGCAGATGGCCTCCGCCTCCGGGGCACGCTTGCGCACGAGCACCACGCCCGCCAGCTCGTGCATCGTCGCCGCGATCTCGGGGTGCTCGGACCCGTGCAGCGCCCTCAACCGCTCCAACCCCGTTCGCAGCGACACTTCGGCGTACTCGACCATCCCCGCGGCCTTGCCCGTTCCAAAGCCCGTGTAGACCTCGCCCCAGAGCCGGCGCAGCGCCTGGTCGACCTCCGGATCGTCCGCGAACGCGCCCGTCTCCAGGCGCGAGTACAGCCGGCGCAGCCCCGCCATCATCGCCGACGCGATCTCCGGGTGCTCGGGATCGCTGTTGGGCAGGGCCTCGCGCACGAACTCGGCCACGGCGCGGGCTCGAACGCCGTCGGCGTGGGCCTGCTCCTTCTGCAGGGCCGCTCGCCGCGCCAACTCCGCCGCTCGCGCCAGGCTGACCGCCACCGCGATGCCTGCCCCGGCCAGCACCAGCACCACCGCGCCGGCCCAGGCGAAGCGCCGCCGGTTGGCCGCCACCGCCTTGCGCAGCACGTACCAGCCCGAGCCGCTGCGGGCCTCGACCGCCTCTCCCGCGAGGAACCGCTCCAAGTCGCGGGCCAGCGCGGCCGCCGACTGGTAGCGCCGGTCTTTCTCCTTGCGCAGTGCCCGCAGGACGATTGCCTCCAGGTCCGGCGAGAGTCCGGGTGTTCGATCCCGCGGCGGGCGCGGCGGGGACAGCTCGATCGCGCGGGCGATCTCGAAGATCGAGCCCTCCACCTCGTAGGGCAGCTCGCCCGTGAGCAGCCTGTACAGAATCACGCCCAGCGAGTACACGTCGGTCAGCGCGTCCACGTCGTCGGGACGCCCCGACGCCTGCTCGGGCGAGGCGTAGGCCGGCGTGCCCGCGAATTCTCCCGTGAGGGTCGTGTGCATGCCCCCGACCTTGGCGATCCCGAAGTCCAGCACCACCGGGCGACCCTCGCCCGTCACCAGCACGTTGGCGGGCTTGAGGTCGCGGTGGATCACCCCGTTCAGGTGCGCGTGATGGATCGCCCCGCAGACCAGGACGAACACCCGCAGCGTCTCGCGCAGCCGTTCGCCCTCGCTCGACCCGAGGGGAGCCCACCGGTCCAGGGGCACGCCGTCGATGTACTCCATCACGAACGCCGTGCGCCCGTCGCCCAGCTTGCGGGACTCGAACACGCCCACGATGTTGGGGTGGCGCAGGCGAGCCGCGATCTCCGCTTCCCGCTCGGCCCGCACCCGCTGGCGCGCCGACGAGGCCTCTCCCGGGAACAGCGTCTTGATCGCGACCGCGCGGCTCGTGGCTTCCTGCACGCCCCGGAAGACCACGCCCTGGGCGCCCGAGCTGATCACCTCAAGCACGCGATAGCCCGGCAGCCTCGGCGCGCCCTCTGGCCCGATGCTCCGCCCCGCCAGGTCACGCACCCGATCCAGGAATCTCGCGTCGTCGCGCGCCGCCTGCAACCGCTGCCGGCACGCCGGGCATGTCTGCACGTGCACCGCCAGGTCCGCCCCGGCGTCCTCCCCGCACGCCAGGCGTTCGATGTCCGCCGTACCAGGGCATGGATCCACCGCGCGCGACACTCAGGCGTCCTCCTCGAACGCCGCCGTCAGGTCGGCGACGACCTCGCGCAGGCGCTTGGTCACGCGACTCTTGGCCACGTACACCTGGTCCACGCTCATCCCGCACTGGGGCGCCACCTCCGCCGCCGGCACGCCCCGCAGCGCCACCAGCTCGAACGCCTGGAGCGTGCGATCTTCCAGGGCCGCCTCGTCACGCAGCAGCCCCATCGCGCGCGACAGGATCTCCCGGTCGCGCTCCGTCTCCCAGATCGACCGCAGCGCCGACTCGTCGGGGACCTCGCCCATCGCGGCCGATCCGCCCGGGCTCTCGCGTCGGGCGCGCCGCAGGACCTTCAGCGCCGTGTGGTGCGCGATGCCCAGGATCCACGAGCTCAATCGCCCCTTCGTCCGGTCGTACCGCCCCTCGCGATACGCCCGCACGAACTCCGCCAGGGCCTGCTGGGACACCTCGTCGGCCTCGCCCTGCGCCAGCCCCAGCCGCCGCGCCAACCCGGCGATGACCGGGCGATAGCGCCCGTCGATCTGCGCCCAAGCCGGCTCGTTGGAATGGTCCTTGAGGGCGTCGAGCAGCTTGGTCGTCGTGCGCAATGCCGGGCTGGATTCGGAAGGTGCCAGGCGAATACCCCTCGGTGCGCCCAGTATACCGCGAAATC
>JBGAOG010000196.1:0-2982 GCA_044221985.1 Phycisphaerales bacterium | reverse complement strand
AGACCTGGAAGGCGTCGGCGGTGACGATCTCGCCGTCCATGGCCAGGGCGGCGTCCACCGCGAGCGCGGACTTACCCCCGGCCGTGGGCCCGACGATGACGGGGAATTGCCGGCAACCACGCACCTGGGACTGTAGTGAACGCCCGCCCTGGCTCCCCCAATTGGCATGGGTGCCCGCGCCGCCCAGGGGCAACATCTCCCGGGATTTCGGGTCCCATGCGCGATGCCCCTGACGCCTTCCTAAACTCCCCGCACATGCCCATCCCCCGCGTTGCCATCGTTGGCCGGCCGAACGCCGGCAAGTCTTCGCTCATGAACATGATCGCGGGGGCCAAAGTCTCCATCGTTGACCCGACGCCGGGCGTCACGCGCGACCGGGTGTCGGCGATCGTGGACCTGGCGCCGCCCAGCCAGGACCTGCCCCTCAAGCCCGTCGAGTTCGTGGATACCGGCGGGTTCGGGGTGTACACGGGCGAGGGCGGGCGGTTCGACGAGGTGGGCGCGGACCTGTCCAAGCTCACGGGATCGATCGAGCGGCAGATCGCCGAGGCGGTGGAGAACGCGGACCTGGTCTTGTTCGCGGTGGACTGCCAGCAGGGCATCACGCCGGCGGACGAGCAGGTCGCTCGATTGTTGCGAACGGGCGGGTTCTCCCGCAGGGCCAAAGGGGCGAGCCCCAAACCGGCGAAGGGGAAGAAGCCGGCGAAGGGGACGAAGGGCAAGGCGCCCGCGCGTCCGCCCGCTCCGCCCATCCACATCGTGGGCACGAAGTGCGACGGTCCCAAGTGGGAGTCGTACGCCCTGGAGCTCTCGGGGCTGGGCTTTGGTGAGCCCCTGATGTGCTCGGCGAAGAGCAACTACATGCGGCGGGACTTCCTGGAGAAGATCTACGAGATGCTCCCCGCGCCCAGGCCCGACGAGCACGCGCGGGCGCACGCGGACCTGATGCTGGCGATCATCGGCAAGCGCAACAGCGGTAAGAGCACGCTGGTCAACACGCTGGCGGGCGAGGAGAGGATGATCGTCTCGGAGATCGCGGGGACCACCCGCGATGCCGTCGACGTGCGTTTCGAGTTCGACGGCAAGAGCCTGGTGGCCATCGACACGGCGGGGCTGCGCCGCAAGCGGAGCTTCCAGGACGCCATCGAGCACTTCGCGTTCGACCGTTCCCAGCGCGCCGTCGAGCGGGCGGACGTGGTCCTGCTCCTCCTGGACGCGACGGAGAGGATCAGCCAGGTGGACGAGCACCTGGCGGCCCTGGCGCAGAAGAGCTACAAGCCGGTGATCGTGTGCGTGAACAAGTGGGACCTGGCCGAAGGGGGCTCGGACGACAAGGGCCGCCCCGCCACGCCGACGCGCTTCGAGGAGTACGTCCGGCGCGAGCTCAAGGCCCTGTGGTTCGCCCCCGTGGCGTTCGTCGTGGGCCAGAGCGGGCGCAACGTGCGCGAGGTGATCGACCTGGCCTTCGAGCTCAAGGCGCAGAGCGACGCCCGCGTGACCACGGGCAAGCTCAACCGCCTGGTGCGCGCGATCATCGAGCGCCAGGGCCCGACCGACACCAAGGGCACCATGGCCAAGATGTACTACGTCGCGCAGACGGGCGTGGCCCCGCCGACGATCACCCTCGTCGTCAACCACCCCGAGCTCTTCCGCCCCAACTACCTCCGCTTCCTGATGAACCGCTTCCGCGAGGAGCTCCCCTTCAAGGAAGTGCCGATGCGGGTGGTGGTGCGGGCGCGGCGCTCGCGCGAGGACGACCTCGCGGGCGCCGCCGAGGGCGGCAAGGTCCGCGTCCACCGCGGGCGCAAGGGCGCCGAGTCGCGTGTGCGCGCCCGCGACCAGGCCCTGGCCAAGACCGACGAGCAGCTCCTGGCCGAATTCGACGATGACCAGCTGGCCGAGCGCATGCTCAAGGACAGCGAGGAGTTCGACACCGGCTACGACACCGCCGTGGAGAAGGGCGCGATCGACGAGGGCGAGTTCGAGGATTAGGGCGGTGGGCGTCGCCCTACTTCTTCGCCCCGTAGGGGTCCGCGCCGCGGGCCTCCAGCAGCCAGTCCACCACCTCGCGCACCGCGCCCCGTCCGCCGGGCTTTTTCGTCACCACGCGGGCATGGCGGAACACGTCCTCGTGGGCGTCGGCGACCGCCACGCCGATGCCCACGTGCTTGAGGCACGGGACGTCGTTGGCGTCGTTGCCGACATAGATCGCCTGGCTCGCGTGGATTCCCTTGCGCTCGAGCAGTTGCACCAGCACGGGGAGCTTCTGCTTGTGCCCGTGGGTGCACTCGATCTTGAGCTTGTCGCAGCGCGCCCGCACCACGGGGTTCTCCTCCGTCGAGATCACCACGACCTCGACGCCCGCGTCGCGCACCATCCCGATACCCAGCCCGTCGGAGCGGCTGCACACGACGGACTCCTGCCCGTCCTGGCGGGTGATCACGCCGTTGTCGGTCATCACGCCGTCGAAGTCCAGCACGAGCAGCCGGATCGAACCGATGTCGTTCCTGATCGAATCGGGGATCGCCATGGGACCTTGTAGGCGCGCCCCCGCCCGGGCGCCCCGGCTCAGCCCACGGCGCGCAGGCCCGGGGCCTTGGCGCCCAGGTCCATGGCCCGCGCGTGGGCCTCGATCTCCAGGGGCAGGATGTTGTCGAGCGCGAACTTCTTCCGCGTCGAGCGGGCCGCCCCGCTGCCGAGCATCTCGCGCCAGTCCCCGTCGCGCAGCAGCTCGGCGAAGGCCCGGGCAAAGGCGTCGGGATCGGGCGAGACGCGCAGCCCCGAGGCCCCGTGCTCCACGACCACCCCCAGGCCGGGCGAGTCGGCCACCACCACGCAGGCCCCGGTGGACATCGCCTCGATCACCGTCTTGGGATGCCCTTCGAGGTCCGATGCCTGGGCGAGTTCACCCTGCGTCGCGACGGGATGCCCGTCGATCTCGCACCGCTCAAGCCGCGCTCGCGGGCCGTCCTGCGGCTCCTC
>JBGAOG010000195.1:0-2990 GCA_044221985.1 Phycisphaerales bacterium | reverse complement strand
CACCCTGGGCGCTTCCGGGTCTTCTCGCCCTGCTTGCGCTCCACGCCTGGCTGCCGCCGCGCAGGCTGCCCGCCCCTGGCCACTGCCCGCGCTGCGGATATTCCCTCGCGGGGTTGGGCCCAGGGAGCAAGTGTCCCGAATGTGGAGCCGCCACGTCCAATGGCTAGCACGGGCGCCCATCGCTGGCGTGCGGCCTCGACCCTCCTCGCGGCATTGGCGGTTGTGCTGCTGCTACTCCGGCTGGCAACGATCTGGCGGCCGCTGACGTGGTCGATCGATCGCGGCGGGGTAGGCATGGGAGGAGGCTGGTTCGCGGTGGGCTGGTCGCCCGGACTTGTGGGCGTGTCCTGGGACAAGGTGGACGATTTACCCGTCTGGGCCGTGCTTGCGCAGTTCGTCCCTTCGCCGGGAGCTCCGCCCCAGGCCACGACCGCGACGATCCTCCTTGAGCCGAGCTCGTCGTGGCGTCCGAGCGTCGGCCGAGCAGCCGTGTCGATGGGAACTGTGAGCACGTCGGTGGACGTATTCTGGCTCCCCGCGTGGTGGCCGCCCATGATCGTCGCCCCGCTCGCGGCCTTCGCGTGGTGGCGGGCAATCAAGGCCCCGGCCCCGGGCCACTGCCCGCGCTGCGGGTATTCCCTCGCGGGCCTGGCCCCCAGGTCCGCGTGTCCGGAGTGCGGGGTCGGGCCCTGATTGCTCCCGCACGGTGCCTGCCTCCGACCGTGGCGGGCGAAAGTACCGGCGTTGGTCGGAGCGTTGGCGCGGCGGACGTCGTTCGGACGCACCTTTGGACATGGGCATCGCCAATCGAGGGCCTAGAATCCCGGCGGACAACGCGTGAGTCCACGGACCGGGGCGAGAGAACGGAGCGATATTTGACCTTGCCGCGGCTGATTCAGGGCGGGATGGGCGTGGGCGTCTCCGGATGGACGTTGGCACGCGAAGTCGCTTCCCTCGGTCAGCTCGGCGTCGTCTCCGGGACCGCGCTGGACGCGGTTCTGGTCCGCCGCCTGGCGCGCGGCGATCCTGGCGGGAACGTCCGCCGAGCCCTTGCCGCGTTCCCCGTCGCTAGCGTCGCCCAACGTGTGCTCGAGCGGTATTTTCGCGAGGTGGGTTCCGCGGGCGCGAGCGCAGCCGCGACGACTCCCACCCACGCGCCCGTTGGACTCCGGCGGACCGGCGCTGACGCGGGCGAGCGCTACGCCCTGCTGCCCCTGCCGCGCGCGAAGCTGACGCCCGAGCGCGAGTGGCTCCTGATGGCGGCCAACTTCGTGGAGGTCTACCTCGCCAAGGAGGGTCACGGGGGCGTCGTGGGGATCAACTACCTCCACAAAATCCAGTTCCCCGTTCTCCCCAGCCTCTACGGGGCGATGCTCGCGGGCGTCGACGTCGTGCTCATGGGCGCCGGGATCCCCGCGGAGATTCCGGGGGTGATCGACCGGCTGAGCCTGCACGAGGACGTTCAGGTGTGGCTCGACGTGCTCGACGCGGGCGCCCAGAAGTACCAGCTCAGCTTCGATCCCGCGACGCTCTGGCGCGGGCACCCGGGCGGGGCTCCGGCGCCCCTGCGCAAGCCCAGGTTCCTCGCCATCGTGTCGTCGGCGACGCTGGCCCGCGCACTCCTCAAGAAGGCGCCGGGCGGCCTGGATGGGTTCGTCGTTGAGGCGCCCACCGCCGGTGGGCACAACGCCCCGCCCCGCGGGGTGCAGCAGCTCTCGCACCGGGGCGAGCCGATCTACGGCGTGCGCGACGACGCCGACCTCTCCACGATGGCGACCCTGGGCGTGCCCTTCTGGCTCGCCGGCGGGTATGCCACCCGCGAGAGGTTCGAGGCCGCCCTGGCCACGGGCGCGCACGGTGTTCAGGTCGGGACGGCATTCGCGTTCTGCGAGGAGTCCGGGCTCGACCCGGTGTGGCGTCGCCAGTTCCTGGCCCGGGTGGTGCGGGGAGAGAGCGACGTTTTCACCGATCCCGCCGCGTCACCCACGAGCTTCCCGTTCAAGGTCGCGGCCATGGAGGGCACGCTCTCGGAGCCGGACCTCTACGCCGCGCGTCCTCGGCTGTGCGACCTGGGGTACCTGCGCAGGGCCTACCGCAGGGCGGACGGAACCGTGGACTATCGCTGCCCGGCCGAGCCCATCGACGACTACGTGCACAAGGGCGGAAAGCCCGAAGACACGGTGGGCCGCAAGTGCCTGTGCAACGGGCTGATGGCCAACATCGGGCTGGGCCAGCGACGCGCCGACGGCTACGAGGAGCCTCTCCTGCTCACCGCGGGAGACGACCTGGCGTGCCTCAGGGCGTACATCTCGCCCGAGTGCCTGTCCTATCGGGCTCGGGACGTGATCGAAGCGATTCGTCCCGCGGCGCAACCGCTGGCGCACGACGCGTCCGTCCGCGGGTGATGGGCGTGCCCGCGTGCGAGCCACGCGCGGGTGCCGCCCCCGGCTCTCCCAGGAATCAGTTCGGGCCACGGCCCGTCGCGGCGATGTGCGGCCTTCATGCTCCCCTTGTGGGAAGGTGCGCTGGGGGCGTGGTATGCTGTGCGACATGGGGGATTCGCGGTACACGAAATGGAGGCGGCGAACCGCGTGGGCGACCGCCTGCGCGACGCTCGTGCTCGCGGGCCTGTGGCTCAGCAGTGCGGCGTTCGTCTACGACGCGGGCGTGGTCGTGGCCACGCACCGCGTCCGCGCTCGCTGCGCGGGCGGCGCGTACATCGTCGAGGTCGAGACTTGGACGCCGGCGGACGTGCTGGCCACGGGCAGCGTCACGCGATGGGCGGAGGTGCGTCGCCCATGGTCCGGTGCGGGCGGGGGGAGTGCGAGTTGGACGTGGGGGCTGGATGCATCGTGGCACCACGTCGGCGTGCGTGCGGAGATCCTCGGGGCGCCCTTCTCGCCCCAGCAGCCCGACTCGCTGGCCGTGGCGGGATGGTGGCCGGTGCTGATCGTCGGCTTGGGCGCGCTGTGGTTCCTCCATGCCGATCA
>JBGAOG010000194.1:0-2989 GCA_044221985.1 Phycisphaerales bacterium | reverse complement strand
GTGGGGACGTGGCGGGCACGATGCCGGCCGGGTAAACCGCAAGGGCCTGGTGGGCCTGGCGGGGGTGGGGCGCGAGGGGGGGGTTCTCGGGCGTGGATGGCGTGGCGGTCCGTGGGGCGCGATCCTGGGCGCGACGGGTCTGACGCGGGGCACGGGCTTTGCGGCGCTTGGGGTTGCTCATGCGACCGAGTTGATCGGCACGCGAGGGAGCGGGCGTCAGGAGCGCGCGTTCAAGGCCGGGCGCGTCGCGGGCTGCGACCGGCGGGCGCGATGCCGCCCGCACACGTGGCCTGACCCGCGGCGTTCTCGGAACGGGGGGCGCCGGGGGGAACGTCGCCGCTCAGGCGGATCCGGGATCGACGGCCTCGCCCAGGGCGATGGCCGAGGCGAAGGCCATGGTCCCGGTGTGGGTCAGCGAGAGGGCCCACTCCTGGATTCCCCGCTGGTAGGCGACTTCCGCGGCCCGGGCGTGGAGGCGAACGGCCGGCTGTCCGCTGGGTCGGAGCACGACCTCGACGTCGGTCCAGGACACGCCCTGAGCCCAACCGGTGCCGAGGGCCTTGAAGACCGCCTCCTTGGCGGCGAAACGTGCGGCCAGGTGCTCGTCGCGTCGGCGCGAGGCATCGGCGTAGGCCCGCTCGCCGGTGGTGAACACGCGCTCGAGGAATCGCTCGCCGTGGGCCGTGAGGGAGTGGCGGATGCGTTCGACGTCGATGGCGTCGATTCCGTGCCCGATGATGTGCATGGGTGAAGGTAGGCGAGCCGGGGCGCTACGAAGGCGTCGGGGACTCGCCCCCGAGAATCCACGGGAGGGCGGGCGAGTCGCGAGGCTCAGGTGCTGGCGGGCGGTCGGGCGTCGGGCTTGGGCTTGAGTTCGTCCTGCTCCAGCGCCACGCGCACCGGGGGCGTATCCAGGTCGTCGAACTGGCCCTGCCTGGCGGCCCAGATGAAGAACCACACGAATCCCGCGGCGGTGACGATCGCCAGGGGGAGGACGATGTAGAGCATGCTCATGGACGGGCTCCGAAGGTTCGCGAACGGAAGGACAGGGTGAGCACGCTCAGGGAACTGAGGGGCATCAGGATGGCGGCGACGATGGGATGGATGTGGCCGCTCATCGCCAGGGCCGCGGCGCCGACATTGTAGAAGAGGGAAACGCCGAGGTTGCGGTGGATGACGCCCAGGACGCGCCGGGAACCATCGAGCAGCTCGACGAGGGGCGCCAGGCCTTCGCGGGACAGGTACACGTCGGCGGCGGCGAGGCTCGCCTCGGCCCCGCCATGCACGGCCACGCCCACGCCCGCGGCGGCCAGGGCGGCGGCGTCGTTGACGCCATCTCCCACCATGACCACAGGAGCGGTCCTGGCCAGCGAGCGGATGCGATCGAGCTTGCCCTCGGGCGAGATCCCACCGTGGGCGTGGGCCACGCCCAGGGTGGCGGCCACGCTCGCCACGACCTGCGGATGATCGCCCGAGAGGATCTGCACATCCCACCCGGCGGCGCGGAGGTGGTCGATGGACGCGCGGGCATCGGCGCGGATGGGATCGCCGAGCCCCGCGGCCGCCACGACCCGCCCGTTGACGGCCACGAGCACGGGGGTGAGGGCTTCACCGACCAGGGAGCGCTCCCAGGCCTCGTCGGCGCCGTCGTGGGATGCTCGTGCTCGAACAAAGGCGGGGGAGCCCGCGGCGACCGGCACCCCCCCGACCCGCCCCACGATGCCGCCGCCGGTGGTCTGGTGCACGTCCTGGACGGTCGCGGGCCCATCGTCGCCCAGGTCTCGAACGAGCGCGCGGGCGATGGGGTGGGCGGACTGGCCCTCAAGGGCGGCGACGAGGGCCCGGGCCTGCACGTCGCCCTCCCAGCGCACGAGTCCGAGCCGACCCTGGGTGATGGTCCCGGTCTTGTCGAGGACGATGGTTCCGGGATGCGCGAGGCGTTCCACGGCGTCGGCGCCCTTGATGAGCATGCCGCGCCGGGCGGCCCGACCGATGGAGACGACCATGGCCAGGGGTGTGGCGAGTCCGGCGGCGCAGGGGCAGGTGACGATGAGCAGGGCGACCGCGTTCTCGATGGCAGCTCCGGGGCGCAGGAACGCCCACACGACGCCCGTGGCGAGGGCGAGGACCAGCATTGCCAGGACGAACCAGCGGGCGATGCGGTCGGCGAAGCGGACGATGGGGGCGCGCCGGCGCCCCGCCTCTTCGACCATCCGCATGAGCAGCCCGACGCGGGTGTGCTCGCCCGTGGCCTCAACGCGGACGCGGAGCGTGGCGGAGAGGTTGACGCTGCCGGCGGCCACGCGATCTCCCTCGCCGCGGCGCACGGGGCGGGATTCTCCCGAGAGGAGGGACTCGTTGATCTCGGAAGCTCCCTCGATCACGACGCCGTCGATGGGGAGGCTGTCTCCGGCGCGCACCTCGACCACGTCGCCTGCCTTGACGGCCTCGACGGGCACGTCGCGCACGGCGCCGCGATCCACCAGGCGGGCGGAGGTTGGGGTGAGGGAGAAGAGCAGTTCGACGGCGTCGGCGGACCATCGCTGCTGGCGGTGCTGGATGAACCGGCCCACGAGGAGGGCGAAGACGAGGACGCTGAGGGAGTCGAAGTAGATCTCGCCCACGCCGCGGATCGTGTTGAGGGTTCCCCAGGCGGTTCCGGCGAGGAGGCCGAGGGCGATGGGCACGTCGAGGTTGACGGCGCGGGCGCGCAGGGCTCCCAGGGCGCTGCGGAAGAAGACCGATCCCGGCCAGAGCAAGGAGACGAGGGCGATGCCCATGCTGACCCAGCGGAAGGTCTGGAGGTAGGGGCGCTCGATGGCGTCGAAGAGCCCGGCGTAGAGGGCGAAGGCCAGGAGCATCACGTTGCCGGCGCAGGCGCCGGCCACGCCCATGCGGACGAGCATGCGGCGGTCCTCGGCGGCGCGGGCGCGTCGCACTTCCAGCCCGCGCGCGGGGTGCGCGGGGTATCCCAGGGAGTCGATGGCCC
>JBGAOG010000193.1:0-3017 GCA_044221985.1 Phycisphaerales bacterium | reverse complement strand
CGTTGTTCTCGGGCAGCTTCTGCTTGATGATGTCGGCCTCGATAGTGACGCCGAGGTGGTTGGCCTGCGCGGTCAGGTCGGCGGACGCGTGGTAGTCGACGCCGTCCTTCTTGAAGCCCGAGTTGCGCAGGTAGCACCACAGCACGGTGAACATGCCCAGCTCGTGGGCGTGGGCGAAGGCCTCGCTCACCTCCTGGAGCTGACGCGTGCTCTCGTCCGAACCGAAGTAGATGGTGGCCCCGACGCCCGCCGCCCCCAGGTCGAAGGCCTGATCGACGTTGCCGAACATGACCTGGTCGAACTTGTTGGGCAGGGTGAGCAGCTCGTTGTGGTTGAGCTTGACGATGAACGGGATCTTGTGGGCGTAGCTGCGCGACACCGCGGCGAGGACGCCGAAGGTGCTCGCCACCGCGTTGCAGCCGCCCTCCATGGCCAGCTCGACGATGTTCTTGGGGTCGAAGTACTTCGGGTTCGGCGCGAACGAGGCGGCGGCCGAGTGCTCGATGCCCTGGTCGACGGGCAGGATCGACACGTGGCCGTTGCCGGCGAGGCGCCCGTGGTTGTACAGCGCCTGGAGGTTGCGCAGGACCTGGGGCGACCGGTCGGTCTGGGCCATCACCCGGTCGATGAAGTCGGGCCCGGGGAGTTGCAGGTCCTCCTTGGGGATGCCCTTCGACTCGTGGCTCAGGAGGCTCTCGGCCTCGTCACCCAGCAAGCTCGTGATGTCCATCGTTCGATGCGCTCCTCGTGTGGCGTCCGGTGGCCAAGGGTATTCGGCCCCGTGACCGCGATCACATTGCCGACCCCCCCCCCGACGATGGCGCACCCGCCGCAGCGAGGCCAGGGGCGATGGTCCCTTCCAGCGCCCCGGTAGCCCCGACCCCGGCTCTCGACCTGCCGTGGGGGCGTCGAGGCTGTCAGGGTCCCGGCGTAGGGTGGCCTCCGACACCGCAGGTCACCTTCCCCCCTCGACCGAACGGCGCCCGCCACCGCGGGCGCGCCCTGCCCAGGAGCGAAGATGAACCTCACCGTCCTACGCGGCCACCTGCGTCGCGCCCCCGAGACCCGCACCCTCGCGTCCGGTGACGAGGTGGTCGGCTACGACCTCACCGTCGGCCGCGCCGGCCAGCCCGTGGAGCCCGTCCCCGTGGTCTGGCACGACCCGCCGGCCGCAGCCCTGGCTCTGGACGTCGGCGACGAGGTCGTGGTCGTGGGACGCGTCCGCCAGCGGTTCTTCCGCACCGGGTCCGGCACGCAGAGCCGCACCGAGGTCGTCGCCGAGGTGGTGGTCAACGCCCGTCACGCCAAGCGCAGTCGCACCGCGGTCGACCGGGCCCTCGCCGGGGTGCAGGCCGAGCTCGACCAGCCCAAGGGCAGCGCCGGGGCACCCTGATCAGAGCGCTCGCCGGCGCTCCGCGACGTCGCCGAAGTCGGGGTCGGCCCGCTCGACGCGGGCGAACAGCTCGCGAGCGTGAGGCACGTCACCGGCGCGCTCGTAGAGGTCGGCCAGGGCATAGGCCCGGCGCAGATGGTGCTCGCGGGGCGCCTTCGGCAGCTTCCACCCATGAGCCCCCAAGAGCGCGATGGCCGGTCGGATCTCTCCCTGGTCGGCCAGGGCCCCGGCGGTGACGATGCGCCCCTCGGTCACCAACTCGGCGCTGGGCGACGCCTCCCGCAGCTCGATCCAGAGCTCGTCCACTCGCTTCCACTTGCCGAGCGCCCGGTAGCAGTCGGCCAGGACGGGGTGCTGCTCCGTGGAGTCGGTCAGATCGCGGAAGGCCTCGAGCTGGCGAGCCGCCTGCTTCCAGCGCCCCATGCGGTAGTACGTCACCCCCAACAGCTCGCGGGCAGGGGCGAAGGTGGGCACCCGCTCGGTCACGGGAGCGAGCAACTTGCGCGCCTCGGGATAGCGCTCACGATCGAACGCCCGAGCCGCGTCGCGCACGACCTTGGCCAGCTTCTCGCCCTGGCGGGCGCCGACGGCCTTGCCCAACTCGTCGTGTTGATCGGCGATCGGCGGCGGCGCACCCGCCACTCCCCGCTCGGTGCGCCGGGGATTCTGCCGGCCCCGCGCTACCGCGCCCGACGCCTCGTCCCGCACGTCGTCGACCCGGATCCACTCCTCGGGGGTGAACTCGGTGCCGAGGCCTTTGTCCCTGGCCTCCTGGACGGCCTTGCGCCACTCCGCGGACGCGCTGTCGCCCACGCCCTCCCGGGGGGCGATCCGGGCCGCACCCTTGCGGGCGAGGCTCCCCCACCCCTTCACGTGCACCTCAGTGACGCCGTCGCGGTCGTCCCGCGCCGACGAGCGCTTGGGCGGACCGCCCTTGACCCGGGACGCGCCCGGACGCTTCCCGCCGGGGCCCGACGGCCGGCCGGTCTTCGCCGAGGGCCCGCCGGGGCGCTTGCGCCCTCCATCCGGGCCTGCGGGCGCGCCGCCGGCGCGCTTGGAGCCACCGCTCGACCGGGCGGGACCGCCCGCCCGCTTGGGGCCACCACCGGGCGCCGGCCGACCGGCGCCGGGCCGTCCCTTGGCGCGCGAAGAGGAATCCGAGGGCCCGGGCATGGGCGGCAGCGTACCGGAGCGCCCTCGCGCCCCGGCCATGGCTCGGCCGTCCGGGCAAAACGAGAGAAGGCCCCGCCGAAGCGGGGCCTGCTCAGAGAAATCCGGCGGCGACCTACTCTCCCAGGGGATCTCTCCCCAAGTACCATCGGCGCTGGTGGGCTTAACTTCCGTGTTCGGGATGGGAACGGGTGTGACCCCACCGCCATAGCCACCGAAACCTGTTGTCAATGGGCGAGCGGCCCGCCTCTCGGCGGCGCTCGAGCCCCTTGCAGAACTCCATAGCGAGCACGAACATCATTGTCGATCCAAGCCCTCGGCCGATTAGTACCGGTCGGCTGAACACATTGCTGTGCGTACACCTCCGGCCTATCAACGTGATCGTCTGGTCACGGGCCTTACCTGGTTAACCCAGTGGGGAATCTCATCTAGGAACAGGCTTCGCACTTAGATG
>JBGAOG010000192.1:0-3062 GCA_044221985.1 Phycisphaerales bacterium | reverse complement strand
CAGTACCTCCCTGCGAGAGCCTCTTCCTCGGCACGTCAGGCCCGGGAGCTTGAGCGAATATGGCGTTGTAGTGCTGAACGGGCAAGGCCGGGACTCGCAGCAAGCGAGCAGCGCCGGAAGACTCGGCACCAAGCGTGTTTCACGCTTGGTGCTTTGTATTGCCCCCTCGTTGGCCTCGAATGGCGTGTGCTAGCGGCCCTTCCGCCCTGCCTCCAGGCCCCGCTCGCGGCTCCGCCCTTCCGCGAGTTCCGCGTATCCCCTCTGCGCCGCCCCATCCCCCCGCCCGTTTGTTCGACCGTCTCCCGGTAATTCCACGCGAGACCCTACTTCACCGCTTTCGATCTGCAGCAGCGGGCCGTCGATGGAGAAGCGGTCCTCGCTGATGAGGCCCGCCTCCAAGGCCATCGTCACGACCCCGTCGCTGAACTTCTTGGTGATGTCCAGCGTGTCCAGCCGCTCCCGGAAGTTGGTGAAGTCGCTGTGGTCGAAGCACGCCTCGTCGGGCGTCATGTCCAGGAACCAGCGGAAGAGCATGTCGAAGGTGATCCGCTCGCACAGGGCCCGCTCCGAACGCACCGTGTGCAGGCTCATGAGCACCAACCGGTTGCGCCCTGGTGCGGAGGGTCTTTCAACGGCCCCTAACTCCGATTCCCCGCCGACCGGATGCGATTGACGAGGGTCTGTGCCTTGACCTCGACGCCCTTGAGGGTGCTGTCGAGCGCCTCGCGGTTGGGGGCGTAGTCCATGGCCGTCTGGAGGGAGACCCACTCCTTCTTGACCAGGTCGGCCAGGGCGTGGGTGAAGTCCTGCATGCCCTCCTCGCAGTGCGAGACGATGGCGGGGAGGCTGGAGTCCTCGCCCTGGCGGATCTTCTCGCGAACGGTGGAGGTGCCGATGAGGATCTCGCACGCGGGCACCACGCCGGGCGAGTCGGGCCCGGCGAAGTGGGGCTGGGCGGGCAGGAGGCGCTGGGCCGACACGCAGCGAAGCGTGTTGGAGAGGGCGTGACGGAGGAACCCGTGCTCGGCGGCGGGGAAGAACTCGAGGATCCGGCTGAAGGCCTGCATGGTGTCGGCGGTGTGCATCGAGCCGAAGACCAGGTGCCCGGTCTCGGCGGCCTGGATGGCGGCCAGGACGGTGTCGTGGTCGCGCATCTCCCCGATGAACACCACGTCGGGGTCCTCGCGGACGATGTAGCGCAGGGCCGTGGGATAGTCGGCCACGTCGATGCCCAGCTCGCGCTGCGACACGATCGATTTCTTGGGGATGAAGCGGTACTCGACGGGGTCCTCGATGGTGATGATGTTCTCGCTGCGCATCGCGTTGATGTGCTCGATCATCGCCGCCAGCGTGCTCGACTTGCCCGAGCCCGTCACGCCCACCACCAGGAACAGCCCCTCCATGGTGCGATCGACCAGCTCGCCATAGATCGGCGGCAGGTGCAGGTCGTCGTAGCTGGGGATCTCGCTCTTGACGCGCCGGATGGCGGCGTGCGTGTGCCCGCCCGAGCGGAAGATGTTGACGCGGAAGCGGTCCCCGTCCTTGAGGTGCGTGGCGAAGTCCAGGTTCCCCGTGTTCTCGTAGCGCTGCTTGAGGACGGGCGGAACGATCGGGTCGAGGAGGTGGTCCGCCTCTTCCTCGCTCAAGGGCTCGGCCGCCACCGCGCGCAGCAGCCCCCCGATGCGGTACGTCGGGGGCACGCCCACCTTCAAGTGCAGGTCCGACGCGTCCAGCTTCTTCATGGCCGCCAAGAGACGATGGATCGAGAACGTGCTGGAGGATTCCATGCCCGACCTCCCGTGTGCCGGAGTCTACGGCGGCACTGGAGGGCGAGGCCCGCGATGCGAACGCATGCCGAGCGGGAACCCTCCGCCCGGGCCGCCAAATTTGGTGGAAAAACTCACGGGTCTCCTTGCCGACCTTCCAATTCATGGGTTCTACTTGGTTCCAGTTACCTCTAGGGGAGCGAATGGAACTGCGCGTTCACGAGCGGCACCTCCGCCGCGGCGCCGGTTGTGACCGGCGTCGCCGCGCTCCTGTAGTCGGCCAAGCCCGCATTGACGGCACCGTCTCTTCGCCAGTACTTGATGAACGCGGTCGATCCCCTCCCCGGATTCCAAGGGGTATCGGCGCCAGGAGTTCACGGACTTCGAGGTCGTCCTGGGCGACGACGGCTCGCGCGAGGAGACTCGCGTCGCTCGCGGCTCGCCGGCGCTCCCTTCTGAGCAGGCCCGCACTCAATCACGGAACTTCCCTGGTCTCTTGCGGATCGTGTTGTAGATTGGAGGGGTACGACCTTCTGCCAAGGAGCGCTCATGGTACGGAATCAGTCTGGCCCCGTTGCGTCGATGGCGCTGTGTGCGGCAGTCCTCAACCTGGTTGCCCCAGTGCAAGCCCGGGGACAGCCCGACTACGGCATCGATTTCGTGACCGTGGGGGCGGTGAACAACCCGGCGTTTACGCGGTCCGGTTTCCCGGATTGGCCGAACTCGCCCTCGGTCGGGCGTGGTGCTGTGAGCTACGAGTACCGCATCGGGCGGACAGAGGTCACCACCGCGCAGTGGATGGCTTTCGTCAACACGTTCAACGGGACCACGTTCGATCAGGCCCCGCCCTTCTTCCATTGGGCGGGTCCATTCCACTGGGGAGCGGTCTCCGATCCGACCTACGGCGGCCCCGGGTTCCGTTATGTGCTCCCGGCAAACCACCCGAGCGCGGGCGTGCAACCCGTGTACGGTATCTCGTGGCGGGAGTGCGCCCTCTATTGCAACTGGCTCCAAGGAGGCCAATCGTCCGACCCCGCGTCCCTGCTAACCGGCGCGTACGACGTGTCGACGTGGGGGCCGGGGCCGCAGGGGACGTTTACCGATGCGCCCAACCACCTCGCGGGGGCGCGGTTCTGGATTCCCACGTTCGACGAGCAACTCAAGGCGTTCCACTACGACCCCAACCGCTACGGGCAGGGCCAGGGCGGGTACTGGCTGGACAAGAACATGCGCGACACGACGGGGATCGCGGGCCCGCCCGGCGTGGGCCAGACGAGCGCGGGGTACGTGGACCCC
>JBGAOG010000191.1:0-3090 GCA_044221985.1 Phycisphaerales bacterium | reverse complement strand
CCCCCGCCTGGACTGCACGTCGCCCTGATCATCGTGCCCACTCGGAACGACGCCTCGTTGCTTTGGCATCTGCTGCTCCTTGAAGGACCGGAGCCCTCGCTCCCGACCCAGCCCTTGTGCACGCATGGTACAACCTGCGCGGGCCCCCGCAAGTACCCGGCTCGGAGCGATTCCCCACCTCGGGGGCGCACCCCGGTACAATCGCCCACCAGGGCCCCGTAGCTCAGCCTGGATAGAGCACCGTGCTTCGAACGCGGGGGTCGCAGGTTCGAATCCTGCCGGGGTCGCTTTGTTGATGCACGAGGGCGTCGCGCGTGGCGCCCGGACTGTGGGCTCGCGCTCGCCGCGGGTCGATTCTCCCTCCAGAAGGGACCGATCGAAAGGTCGGGGTGGGATTCGAACCCACGAAGCTTGCGCAGCGGATTTGCAATCCGCTCCATTTGTCCACTCTGGCACCCGACCGGGACGCACAAGGATAGGAAGGGACGCTACGAGCAGTCCCGACCTCGGTCAAACGCCGCACCCTGCACCCCGCGATAGCATCTGGTCGATGTTCCATCAGGGTCAGGAGGCCGTCGGCATGGCGATTCCGTGGAGATCCTGGTTGACGGCTCTGCTGGTGTTGTCCGGTGCGGTCCTGGCTGCCCGGGCCCAGGCACCGGTCGAGCCCGCCCATGACCCCCAGCTCAACGACCCATCCGTCGATGAGAAGCTCAACGAGCAACGCCACGGGGAGCGCAAAGCCGCGCCCGTGCCCCCCTCGGCCCAGGCTCCCGGGCACACCCCGCGGGCCGGGGCCTCCAGCGTGCTTCCCAGGCCGCCCGAGGGCCGGTTCCTGCCCGAAGGGACGTTCCTGTCATCGCGGGCGGGCGTCGTCGCGGCCTCCAAGGGCGGACGCCTGGTGTTCGTCCCGGCCGAGAAGGAAGGCGCCACCAGTAGTGAGTCGGCGCCGCTGGCGTTGCTGCCCAACCAGCGCCTGGCACAGCTCGAGGCCACCCTGGGCGGGAGCACCGAGCCGCGCCTGGCCACCCTGAGCGGGCAGGTGTTCGTCTACCGCGAGCGGTCGTACCTCCTCGTGTCGGTTTTCTCCCTCGGGGGAGACCGCGCGCGAAACGATGCCGCCGCCGCGGGCAACGAACCGAGGGCCCCGGGGCCGGAAGATCGCGCCGACGCCCAGGCCCTGATGCGCGAGCTCGACGAACGCAGCGCCGGCCCGCGCGCGATGGACCGCGGCGGCCCAGGATCCACCATCGGCGAGGAACGCCGACCGCGCCGCGCCCTGAGCAAGACCCCCGACCTGCTCGGCGAGGGGACCGTCCTGGCGTGGCGCCGGGCCCGCCTCGTGCGCGGGCTCGACGGCCTGGTCCTGAACTTCGACAGCGGGACGGGAAACGGGAACCTCGCGCCGATGCCCTTGCTGCGCTGCGCGCTCACCGAGCAACTCGAGGCCCTGGCCGCCTCGCGCGGCGAGGACGTGCAGGTCAAGGTCAGCGGGCGGTTGACCGCGTACGCCGAACGGAACTACCTGCTGCCCACCGCGTACCAGGTCGTGCGCGCGGGCGAGGTCCGATCGCTGCAGTAGCTTCGATGGCTCGCGGGGCGCCCTCCACCCGCGCTCAACACTACAACACCGCTCTCTTTGGGTACCCCCACGCGCCGCGTGGGGTGCCCTCCAGGTGTGGTCAGGTCTGGGAAGGGGCGTTGTCGAATCAACATCCGCCCTCGTAGTGCCCCAGGAAATACAGCAGGTCGTTGATATCCACGCCCCCGTCGGGCGTGCCCGAGCCCGTGCCATCGTCCAGGTCCGCGTGCGCGTCGCCCGCCTCGTACTTGCCCAGGAAAAAGAGCAGGTCGTTGATGTCGATCCCGCCGTCGGGCGTGCCCGCGCCGCTCCCGTCGTCGACGTCGGCCGGACACGGCAACGAGCCTGGGCATCCCCACCGGGCCCAGTCCGCCGACGCGATCCCTCCGGCATTGGAGAACGAGCCCCCGACGACCAGGTCGCCGGCGTGGGCCGCGAGCGCGAAGACCGTGCCGTTGGTCCCGCCCGCCATGCCCGACCAAGCCGTGCCGTTCCACTGCGCGATGCCGGCCGCGGGCTGCCCGCCCGCGAGCACGAAATCCCCTGCCGCCACCAGGGTTGCGTCGTACACGCCCAGGACGCTGACCGGGTCGCTCACGCCCGCGCCCAGCGATTGCCATGTCGATCCCGTCCAGCGGGCCAGGTACGGCAGGATGTAGCTCCCCTCCACGTACGTGAACCACCCGCCGATGACCAGCTGGTTGTTGTACACCGCCATCGCCAGGACCCAGTCGTTGGTCCCGCCTCCCAGCGCGTGCCACGCCGAGCCGTCCCACGTCGCCACGTAGTTGGCCGCTTGCCCGCCCGCGCTGGTGAAGAACCCGCCCACGGCCAGCTGCCCGGCGTAGGGGACGAGCGCCGCCACGCCGAAGTTCGTGCCCGCGCCCAGGGCGCTCCAGGCCGACCCGTTCCAGCGCGCGATCTTGTGGGCCGCGACCCCGCCGGCGGTGTTGAAGTCTCCGCCCGCGTACAGCTCCCCGTCGTACGTCGCCAGCGCGAGCACGATGTCCGAGGTCCCCGAGCCCAGGGCGTGCCACGCCGCGCCGTCAAAGCGGGCGATGTTGCCCGCGGGCACGCTCGCGCCACCCGCATCGACGACCTGCGAGAACAAGCCCCCGAGGATCAGTTCGTTGTTGTGCACGCCCAAGACCTGCGGGTACCCCGCCGGGATCTGGGCCAGGCGCGTCCACGACGATCCGTTCCAACTCGCCACCTGCGGGGCGCTCCCGCCACCCACCGTGAAATCTCCCGCGGCCACGAGGCGCGCGGGCAGCGGGCCCGCGCCGTCGGGGTCCCACGAGGTCAGGGCGTACACGGGCCCGTTCAGCCCTCCCGCGCCGGGGCCTTGCCCCGCAAGCCACTGCGGCGTGCACTGGCCAAAGGCCGCACCGCCCGCGACCAGCGCGACCAAGGCGGAAACTGAATTGGAAACGGCGAACTTCCGGGCGCTCGGGTGGCGCATGGTGGGCTCCTTGATGTCCCCGGAAGCCCACCATGCTAGGAATGCC
>JBGAOG010000190.1:0-3149 GCA_044221985.1 Phycisphaerales bacterium | reverse complement strand
AGATCGATCACCCCAACGTGGTGCACCTGCGCTCCGTGGTCGTGGACGGGCCGAACCTCTGGCTCGTGATGCAGTACATCGACGGCGAGAGCCTCGACAAGACGCTCGCCGGCTACACGGCGCGCGGCGAGCGCATGCCCGTGGACGAGGCGCTGGGCGCGCGGGCGTGAGCGGCGCGGAGCGTTGACACGAGGTCGACGAGTGGTTGGGCGACCGGTCGGAGGCGATTCCTCAGCCCGGAGGGCTGGAGTTCGGTAGCCGGGCGTGCGGATTCGTCGCGACGCCCGACGACTCACCTTCGGACCTTGCACCCAATTGAGGAAGAGGCGCCCGTCGTTCACCCCTCCTCTCCCGATTTCGGTCCCGGCGGCTGGAGCGCGGCGCGCCGCGAGCCAGAGAAAGCCCTTGCAGGTCATTGGTCCATGATCAGGGCTCTGCCCACCCGCAAGGGCGACAAGTCGACCGCGAATTCACGGCCGGTGTTTTCCTTCGCCTTCAGGTGTTCGTACAAACCGATGGGTGAAGAAATGTCCTATAACTATCAGTTCTACGCACGCGTAGGCGTCACACAAAGATCGTGAAATATCCTGCTTGCCGACGCGTTCTTGCCTTGGCGCGGGGCTGCTGACCAGGGGGGGCTCCACGCTCAACTGGAGGACAACACATGGAATCGGTGGCCCGCTCGATCGCGGGGGTGGCAATGGCACTGGCGGTTGGCGCGGCCGCCCAAGCCCAGGACCTGTACGACACCAGCGTCTTGCGCACGATCGACATCGCCTTCGTGGAGCCGAACTGGGAGGCATTGCTCCGCGCTAACTACACGTCGGCAACCAACCTGCTGGGCACGCTCACCGTCGATGGCGTGGCGTATCCCAACTGCGGCATCCGTATACGCGGGAACACATCGTACACGGCGCTGCCCGCCGGCTCGCAGAAATTCTCGCTCAACGTGGAGATGGACACGGTGGACACGGCCCAAGACCTGATGGGCTACTCGTCGCTGAACCTCAACAACGGGTTCCACGACCCGACCTTCTGCCGCGAGGTCCTCTACAACAACTACGTGTCCCAGTTCATGCCCAACCCACGGGCCAACCACGTGGTGGTGACGATCAACGGGCAGAACTGGGGCGTGTACAACAACGTCCAGCAGTTCAACAAGACCATGCTCAGCACGCACTTCGCGGACACCGCCGGCCTCCGGATGAAGTGCGCCAACAACCCCAACGGTCCCGGGCTCCGGTACAACGGCGCCACGAGCGCCGGGTACACCGGCTACGAGATCAAGGACACCGGCGGTTTGGCCGATCCCTGGGCCGCCCACATCGCCGTGTGCGACGCGGTCACCAACGGGGCGACGGCCACGTGGGCGTCGACCATCGATTCCGTCTTCGCCATCGACGCCTCCATCTGGTCGGTCGTCTTCGAGAATATCTTGACCGACGACGACAGCTACGTGAACAAGGGCGCGGACTTCATGACCTACCGCAATCCCACCGACGGGCGGACATTCCTCCTCCAGACCGACGCCAACGAGACCTTCACCCAGACCAACTGGTCGCCAACGCTGAACTTCACCGCCGCCGCCAAGCCCGTCCTCAGCCACGTGCTGAGCGTTCCCGAGCTGCGCCAGCGGTTCTTCGCCCACTATCGCACGGCGATGGCCGACCTGACCTGGACCTACTTTGGCCCGCAGGCGACGGCCCTGCGCGACCAGATCGACGCCGCCGTCCAAGCCGACCCCAAGAAGCTCTACACCTACGCGCTCTTCCAGAGCAACTTCACCGCCAACGCCACGCTCCCCTACAGCGGTCCGGCGGGTGGAACCGTCCCCGGGCTCCAGCCCTTCTGCACCCAGCGCACCACGTACCTGAGCAGCGTCGCGGAAATGGCCGCCCAGGGACCCACGATCAACACCGTCACGCCCTCGAGCACCACGCCCAACCCCACCGACACGGTGACGATCACGGCCTGGGTGACGCCCGCCTCGGGGAGCACGATTTCCAAGGTGGAGTTGTGGTACCGCCCATCGCCCACGGGCGTCTACCAGCGCACGCTCATGACCAGCGCCGGAGGGGGAATCTACAGCGTCGTCCTCCCCGTCGTCGCCTCCCCCGGGCAGCACGTGGACTATTACGTCGCCGCCACCTCGGGCAACACCTATTCCTCGCTCCGCTTCTTCCCCAGCCACACCGAGTGGGATCCGCTCTCCATCGACTACACCTTCTCCGCCAGCGGCGGCATGCGCATCACCGAGTACATGTACTCGGGCACCACCGGTGAGTTCATCGAGTTCACCAACATGACCGCCAGCCCCATCGACCTGACAGGCTGGAGCTTCGACGACGACCACGCCATCGCTGGCGCCTTCCCCCTCTCCGCCCTGGGCAGCGTCGGGCCCGGCGAGTCCGTCGTCATCACCGAGGCCACCGCCGTCGCCTTCCGCGCCGCCTGGGGCCTCTCCGCGAGCGCCAAGGTCCTGGGCGCCCTGGGCAACACGAGCGGGGGCAACAACCTCGCCCGCAACGACCAGATCAACCTCTACAACTCCGCCGGAACGCTCGTCGATCGCCTGACCTTCGGCGACCAGACCCTCCCAGGCACCATCCGCACCCAGAATGCCAGCGGGCAGACCTGCCGCGAGAACCTCGGGCTCAACCTCGCCTCAGCCTGGGTCCTCTCCGTCGCCGGCGACGCGTATGGCTCCTTCGTCGCCACCACCGGCGAGAAGGGCTCCCCGGGTTCGTACAACGCCCGCTCATGCGTCGCGTGCGTCGCCGACCTCGACAACGGCGCTGGCGCCGGGACCCCAGACGGCGGCGTCGATATCAACGACCTTCTCTTCTTCCTGGCCGCCTACGAGGCCGGAGGGCTGGCCGCCGACCTCGACGACGGCAGCCTGACGGGCACCCACGACGGCGGGGTGGACATCAACGACCTGCTCTTCTTCCTGGACCACTACGCGGCGGGCTGCTGAGCACGCCCGACGCCAGTGCCAAAGCCCTCGAAAGGGGCCCCGACCGCGCGGGGCCCCTGTTTATTCATCGCCGCTGCCCGCGGTGATCGCAGGAATCGCTCGCCCAAAGGCGCTCTTAACCCCTTCCCACGCCCACACTGGACCCGCCCCGGGGCTCCTCTCCGATCCCCTC
>JBGAOG010000018.1:0-37264 GCA_044221985.1 Phycisphaerales bacterium | reverse complement strand
GGTGAGACGATGCCCCATGACAAGGAAGTCCTCACGACCGGCGAAGTGGCGAAGATCTGCAACGTCGCCCCTCGCACGGTCTCAAAATGGTTCGATTCGGGAACCCTCAAGGGTTACCGCATTCCCGGCTCTCGGGACCGGCGAATCCCAACCGGAGAACTGGTCAAGTTCATGAAGGCCCACGGGATTCCCCTCGACGGGCTTTCCTCGGGGCGCACGCGCCTGCTCATCGTGGATTCCGACCGGGAGATCACCGACACCCTCGAGCGCATCCTCACCGAGCAGACCAGCTACGAGGTCCACACGGCCGGGAGCGGGTTCGCCGCGGGCGCCGAGTGCGAGCGGTTCCGCCCGCACGTCATCCTCCTGGACATCCACCTGGGCGACAACAGCGACGCCCGGGCGCTGGCCGACCACATCCGCAAGAACGAGAACCTCGCCCACACCAAGATCGTCGCGATGAGCGCCAAGCTCACCGACGGGCAGGCCGTCGGGCTCAGGTCCCAGGGCTACGACGGGTTCCTCAAGAAGCCCTTCCAGGTCCGCCAGGTTGTCGAGTCGATCGAGTCGGTGATGAACCTGGTCCGCTGATCGACGCTGTTCGAGCGCCTTGCACGCGGCCGGGCCCCGGGGTCCGGCCGTTTTCCTATTCGCACGCGGGAGCGCGACGGCGGCCCGGGATTCCCACCGGTTGCGGAGGACCTTTCGTCCACGTCGGGGGCGCTCGGCGGGGATGCCGTCGGGTGCTGAGGGTCCCTTTGTGGCGGCAGGCTTGCGGTGAGCACCGATTCTCCGTACCTTTAGGGTCAATCCTGGCCCCGGGGGGCAAGCCCTGGGCCGTCCACGAGGAGCTCCGATGTCCACACCAGGCGCCCACGAGCAAGCCGGCACGACCCCCCCCGTCCAGCCGGGCATCCCGCCCCTGCCCCCGGATGCCACGCCCGAGCAGAAGGACGAGCACTGGTTCAAGCACATGTACCAGGGGGACAAGATGCCCCAGCTCACGCTGCGAGCGGTGCTGATGGGCGGCATCCTGGGGATGCTGATGGCGGCGGCCAACCTGTACACCACGCTCCAGATCGGCTGGGCGTTTGGCATCGCCATCACAGCGTGCGTCCTGAGCTTCGTGGTCTGGAATGTGGTCAGGCTGGCGGCGCCCAAGGGGACGTCGCAGATGTCCATCCTGGAGAACGCGTGCATGGCGTCGTGCGCGTCGGCCGCGGGATATTCCACGGGATCCACGATCGCGACGATGTTCGGCGCCCTGGTGCTGCTCAAGGACGTTCCCGACGGCACGCCCCTGGCCACCATCAAGACCTGGAACGTGACCGAGCCCTGGATCGTCGTGACCTTCACGCTCTGCACCGGATTGATGGGCGTCTTCCTGGCGATCCCCATGAAGCGCCAGCAGATCAACCACGAGCAGTTGCCCTTCCCCTCGGGCATCGCGGCGGCCGAGACCCTGCGAAGCCTGTACAGCGCGAGCAAGGAAGCGATGCACAAGGCCTACGTCCTGGTGCTGGGCCTGGGGCTGGGGCTGCTCATCGGGTTCCTCCGCGCGTCGGAAGACGTGCTCAACGCCGTCCACTTCCTCAAGAACCTCTTCGCCCGCATCGAATTCCTGCGCATTCCCGAGGAGATCAAGCTGCGGATCATCGACGGGATGAAGCTCTTCCCGGGTGGGCGACACCCGGTCGGATTCTCGTTCGAGCCGTCGGGCCTGCTGGTGGCCGCGGGGATGATCGTGGGGATGCGCACCAGCCTCTCGCTGCTGATCGGGTCGGCGTTGCTGTATGGCGTCTTTGCGCCCAGGGTCGCGCAGATCGACGCCCAGCACCTGGACCGGGGTGCTTCGGCGATCGCGACGGCGGTGGAAACGGCCACCAAGGTCCCGGGCTCCGACGCCCGCGTCCACCAGATCGATCCCAGCCTCGTGCCCGGGGACGTCGTGAAGACCGGGCTGGAAGCGGTCGAGAAGGCCGTGGCGGCATTGGAGCTGAAGGACAATGGCGTGGTGCTCGGCGCGGCCCGGCGTGGCGCGGCGGGGGCGATGGCCGGTCTCGAGTTGGCCGAGGGTCAGAAGCACGTCGAGGCGTTGCTCCGGGCCGCCGATGCCGCGGGCCTGAATCCGTCGCCGATCCGCAAGGCGGCGATGCGGGCGGGCAAGGACCTCGACCTCGGGCCCGAGCAGGTCATGATCGGGGCGGCGCTGGCCGAGGCCGTGCGCCAGGCGGAGGCGGGGCGTCACCATTCCACCGCCATCACCCAGGCTGCGAACAAGGCCCTGCGCGAAGCCTCGATCACGACGGACAAGGAGGCGGGCGGCGCGGTGCTCGCGGCCGTTCTCGAGGCCGCGACGAAGGAGGGCGTGGACGTCGCGACGATTCGCAAGGTCGCCGAGGAGGCGTCCGCGGCGGCCAAGGCCAACCCGGGGCGCGAGGGCGCGGCCGCGGCCAAGAAGGAGGCAGTGCGCCTCATCTACGACCTCGCGGGGCGGGACCCTTCGGCGATCGAGTCGGCCGCCGACGAGGTCGGGCAGCGGGTGAACGCGGAGGCTTCCACGAAAGTCACGACCGCGGTGATGGAAGCGATCAGGCAGGAGGCGGCCCGCCTCTCGCTGGACACACCGGGGATCGAAGCCTCCGCGAAGCGGGCGGTGGACGCGTCCGGTTTGGGCGCCGGCGCGGCGCGGGTGAGCGCGGCCAGGGAGCGTCTGGAATTCGAGGCCAAGGCCAAGGGCATCGACGCCATGGCGATTCTCGAGGCCTCGACGAAGTGGTCGTTCACGGACGACGAGAAGCGCGACCGCCTCCAGGCAGTCGTGCAGGGCCTGATCGGTGGTCCCACGGGCGCCGCGGGGCAGGCCGGCGCGGCGCTGGCGAACGTCGACGCGGTGAAGGCGAGGGAGGACGCGCTGGCCTCGGCGAAGAAGGCCAACGCCTCGTACAAGGCGACGAAGGAGGCGGGTGACGCGGCGTTCGATGCGGGGCGCTACCGCCCCAACCTCATCTGGAACTGGGGTGGGAGCGAGGTCACCCTCACCCGATGGTCGCTCTGGGGCGGGACGGCCGTGATGGTCTTCGCCAGCCTGATGAGCGTTGCCTTGCAGTGGAAGACGATCGTCCGGGCCTTCGCGGGCGTGAAGAAGGGCGCGAGCGAGGGCGCCGGCGCGGCCGGCCTGCGTCGCATCGAGGTGCCCGGAAGTTGGATGGTGATGGGCATGCTCCCCATCACCATCGCGATGGTCTGGTTGCAGATCCAGGCCTTCGGGGTGACCTGGTACGCCGGGCTCATCGCCGTCGGGATGTCGTTCGTGCTCTCGCTGGTGGCCAGCCGGGCCACGGGCGAGACGGACACCACGCCCATCGGGGCCATGGGCAAGGTCATGCAGCTCATGTTCGCGGTGCTGGCGCCCAAGAACATCGCGGCGAACCTCGCCTCGGCGGGCATCGCGGCCAACAGCGCGAGCTCCTCGGCCGACCTGCTCACCGACCTCAAGACGGGCTACCTCCTCGGGGCCAACCCGCGCAAGCAATTCCTGGCCCAGTTCTTCGGGGTCTTCTTCGGAACGGTGGCGATCGTCCCGATCTGGTACCTGATGGTGCCCGATCGGGCCAAGCTCGAGACCTTCGCCATGCCCGCCACCCGGGCTTGGGAGGCCGTCGCACGCGTGCTCGTCAAGGGCGTGGGGGAGCTGCCCCATTCGGCGATCATCGCGATCTTCGTGGGCGCGGCGATCGGCTGCATCCTGCCCGTGGTCGAGCGGTACCTGCCGGCCAAGGCCCGGCGATTCATGCCCTCGGTCACCGGCCTGGGCCTGGCCTGGGTCATCCCCTTCCAGAACGCCTACTCCTTCTTCCTCGGCGCGGTCCTCGCGGCGCTCTGGTTCAAGTTCCATCGCAAGTCGCAGGAGAAGTTCAACGTGCCCATCGCGTCGGGCCTGGTGGCCGGGGAGAGCCTGATGGCCGCCCTGCTGGCGATCACCGCGACCGCGGTGGGGCTGTTGGGGCTGTAAGAAACCCGGGCCCGCGCCCCGGTGCGACGTGGCCTGGCTGTCCGTCCGGAGAGTCCGCACCGACTCGCGCCGCGATGTCGGGTACCATCCCCCCATGCGCTCCTTCGACCTCGTGGTCATCGGCTCGGGCCCGGCGGGGCAACGCTGCGCCGTCCATGCCGCCAAACTCGGCAAGTCCGTCTGCGTGGTCGAGCAGCGCGAGGTCGTCGGGGGAGTCGCCGTCAACACCGGCACCATCCCCAGCAAGGCCCTTCGCGAGGCGATCCTGCGAGCCCTGGGACGGGGCACGCTCGTCGCCCGCACCAGCGACTTCGGGAATGGCAGGGCGCCCACGCTGCCCAAGCTCCTGGGCTCCGCAAACGAGGTCGTCAAGGGCGAGATCGACCTCATCCGCAAGCGATTCGAGGCCAACGGCATCGAGACCATCACCGGACGCGGGCAATTCCGCGATCCCTTCACCATCGACGTGATCGGCGAGCACGCGGCCAGCACCGTCCGCGCCCAGCGGGTGTTGATCGCCGTGGGGACTCAGCCCACGCGCATGGAGGGCATCCCCTTCGATGGGACGAATGTCATCACCAGCGACGAGATCCTCGCCCTGCCGCACCTGCCCCGGTCCATGATCGTGGTGGGCGGTGGAGTGATCGGCACCGAGTACGCGAGCATGCTCCAGGCCCTGGGCGTGCGGGTCACGCTGATCGAGGGACGGCCCCGCGTCCTGGACTTCGTGGACACGGAGGTCGCCGAGGCCCTGCAGTACCACCTGCGCCAGGCCGGCATGACCCTGCGCCTGGGTGAGAAGGTCGTCAAGGTCCGCTACGAGCCGGGCGATCAGAATCCTGCCACCGCGGGCGATAGCTGGGTCGAGGCCCTGCTCGAGTCGGGCAAGAGCCTGCGCGCCGACGCCCTGTTGTACTGCGCGGGGCGCCACGGATGCACCGAGGGGCTCGACCTCGCCGCCGCGGGACTCGCCGCCGACGATCGTGGGCGCATCGGGGTGGACGCCGACTACCGCACCAGCGTCCCCCACATCTACGCGGCCGGAGACGTGATCGGGTTCCCAGCCCTGGCCAGCACGAGCATGGAGCAGGGGCGGTTGGCCGCGTGCGCCATGTTCGGGGAGCGCTGCGACACCAACCCCGCGCCCCTGCCCTACGGGATCTACGCCATCCCCGAGATCAGCATGGTCGGCTGGACGGAGGAGGCCCTGACGCGCGACGGCATCCCCTACGAGGCGGGAATCGCCCAGTACAAGGAGATCGCCCGCGGGCAGCTCCTGGGCGACGATATCGGCATGCTCAAGATCCTCGTCCACCAGGAGAGCCGCGCCATCCTGGGGGTGCACGTGATCGGCACCGGCGCGACCGAGCTCATCCACATCGGGCAGGCCGCCATGGCTTTCAAGGGGACCGTCGATTACTTCATGAACGCCGTTTTCAACTACCCCACGCTGGCCGAGTGTTACAAGGTGGCGGCCACAAACGCCGTCGACAAGCTGAGGAACATGTAGTGACGCCCGCCCCGGACACGCTGGGCGTGGTGCTGGCGCAGTCGCCCGCCGGCACGGACGACCGCACGGTCCTCGCGATCGTGGGCGTGATCGCGGTGGTGGCGGTCGTGGTGGCGTTCTATTGGCTCAGGCTGCGGTCGCGGAGCGCTCGCGTGGGGTCCGAGCCGCGGAGGGAAACGATGGCGAGCGAACAGGAACGCCAAGGCATGACCGAGCGCGACCAGAAGCTCTTCGACCAGCACGTCCAACTCAACGCGCTCACCGCGGACAAGCTGCACCTGGAGGCCCAGTACCTCCGGCTCCAGACCGACTTGGCTCGCAAGGAGCTCGACGCCCGAGAGCGAATGGACAAGTACCACGACCTGATGACCCAGAAGGCCCAGCTCGAAGTCCAGAGCCTCCGCCTGCACATCCGCGAGCAGCGCAAACGCCTCGACGACTTCACCAACTCCGGCGACGATTGACCGCGCAGCGCCGTCTCCCCGCCGCACGCACCCCAGGAACCCCGCCCCATGCCCCCACCCAACCGCTCCGCCCAGCCCGACCTCGCCATGCTGCTCTCACGCCAGACGGCGGCCGTCGCTCTCCAGGTCCAGCGGCTCAAGAAGTCCGTCTATCGCCTGGAGGCGATCGAGGCGGTGCAGTCGGCCGGGCGCAAGCCGGTCTACCCCATCGAGTTCCGATCCCAGTTCGGCGAGGACGCCCTGCTGTGGGAGCTCTTTCGCGGGCAGCTCGATGGGTTCTTCATTGAGGTTGGCGCGTTCGACGGCTACTCGTTCGCCGTCACCTACGCGCTGGAGTGCCTGGGCTGGAAGGGCCTGCTGATCGAGGCGATCCCCGATCGCGCCGAGGAGTGCCGCCGGCGTCGCACCAACAGCCGCGTCGTCCACGCCGCCCTGGCCGACAAGCACGGGGGCGAGGTGACGTTCACGGTGACGGAAGACCAGCACGGGGGCATGCTCTCGTATCTGGACCCCAATTCCTCCCATGCCCGCTCGCTCGCCAGCGCCCCCAAGCGCAGCGTCACCGTTCCCCGGACGACCATGAACGAGCTGCTCCAGGGGCACTCGGGTGAGATCGACGTGGCCGCGATCGACGTGGAGGGGGGCGAGCTGACCCTCCTTCGCGGCTTCGACCTGTTCCAGCACAAGCCCAAGGTCCTCCTGATCGAGGACAACTCGCGCGGCGCCGACACCGCCCTGGCCCAGTACATGAGCATGATGCCCTACACCCTCCTGGGATGGCTCGAGGTCAACATGATCTACGCCCGCACGGACCTGGCCAGCCAGATGGCCGAGCGACTGGCCTAGGCCCAGGGGCGCTACCTTCCGCCATGGCCAAGCGACCCGCCAAGCCCAGGGAGACCGGCAAGCCGGAGCGGCGCGCTCACCCCGACTCCGCCGAGCCCGCACGGGCCGTCGCGCCCTATCCGCCCCCCATCCCGCTGGCGAGTGTCCTCGGGCAGGACCGCGCCCTGGAGACCCTGCGCGCCGCGATGAGATCCCAACGCATCCACCATGCCTGGATCTTCCACGGCCCGGCGGGGGTGGGCAAGTTCACCACGGCCCTCGCCTTCGCTGCGGACCTCCTCGACCCCACCACGGCGCCATCGCTCTCGGGCGAGCTCGCTGCCGACCCCGACAGCCCCGTGCAGCGGCTCATCGCCGCGGGGTCGCACCCGGACCTGCACGTCATCACCAAGGAACTCGCCCGATTCAGCAAGAACCCCCAGGTCCGCGAGCGCAAGCTCCTCACCATTCCCAAGGACGTGATCGACGAGCACCTGCTCCGTCCCGCGGCCCTTGGCCCCAGCCTGCGGTCGGCGTCGCGGGCGACCAAGGTGTTCATCGTGGACGAGGCCGAGATGCTCGACGCGTCGCCCACCAATGCTCCCTCGCAGAACGCGATCCTCAAGACGCTGGAAGAGCCCCCCGAGGGCACGGTCATCATCCTCGTGACCAGCAGCGAGGAACACCTGCTCCCCACCATCCGTAGCCGCAGCCAGCGGGTCCCGTTCGTTCCCCTGTCCGACGCCGCCATGCGGACGTGGCTCAAGGGCGCGGGGCTGGTCCTGCCCCAGGAGGAACAGGACTGGCTGCTGGAGTTCTGCGCCGGCTCGCCCGGCGCCCTGACCCTGGCCCACCGCGGCGGGATGCACGCGTGGCATCGCAAGCTCTCGCCCCTGCTCGACGCGCTCGACCAGGGCAAGTACCCCATCGAGCTGGCGCCGGGGATGGCCCAGTTGATCGATGAGTGGGCCGTCCGATGGGTCAACGAGCACGAGAACGCCAGCAAGGAACTGGCCAATCGCATGGGCGCAGAGTGGATGTTCCGCCTGCTGGGCGAGCACTGGCGAGGGCGGCTGCACCGCGCGGCCCGCAAGGGCGACGGGGCCGGAGCGTCCCGGTCCGCGGGTGTGCTCGACGCCCTTCGCCGCTGCGAAACGCGCCTGGACGCGAACGTGGGGGTGACCTTCGCCCTGGAGGCGATCGTCGCCGATGCCCTGGCCTTGGTCACGGGCGAGGCCATCGCCACCTGATCGCACCGGGCCGGGCGAGCGGGCTCAGCCCTGCAGGCTCAGCGTGGGGCGCGTTGGGGCGTCACCGCCGGGAGCGCCCGGGACTGCGCCGGCCTTCTCCTGGGACAGACGCTGCATCAGCAGCACCCACGTCTGGCGCTCGTACTCGAGGAGCTCGATCACGGACGCCAGCTTGTCCTGGCTCTTCTCCATGCTCGCGTCGAGCAGCTCCGTGTACAGGAACGTGTAGAGCGACTTGACGTTGCGAGCCAGCTCCGCATCCAGGTCATCGCGCACGGTCGTCAACAGCTCGAAGATGATGTTGCGGCACTGCGACACGCCGTTGTACATCCCCTCGAAGTCCTTCCGCGCGAGCCCTTCGGCGCCCTGGCGGGCGAACTTGATCGCCCCGTCCAGCAGCATGAGCCGCAGCTCCTCCTGGCTGGCGGTCAGCACCTTGGTGCGGAGGTAGGCGTTGGCGTTCTGGGCGGTGTTGGATTGAGCGCTCATGGTTGCTGTTGGCTATCGAAGATCTCGGACCCGGACTTGAGGCAGCCTTTGCGCGTCCGGCCCCTACCGGATCGAACCCAGCGCCGTCTGCTGCGACTGGAGCTGCCCGATGGTCTGCTCCATTGCCAGGAACTGACGCTCGAGCAGGGCCCGCTTGGCGGCCAGGCGGGTGTTGATGGCGTCGATGCGGGTCGCCTGGAAGGCGATCTGGTCGTCGTACCCCTTCTTCTTGAACGTCAGCACGCCCGACGTGCCGTCGATGTACCGCTTGGCCAGCTGGCCCATGAGCCCCATGATGCCGAGCGAGGAATAGGATTGCCCGGCGTTGGGGTTCCGCACCGTCACGCCGTTGCCCAGGTCGATCGTCGCGTCGGATTCCTGAACCTGGGCCGCGAACAACGCCTCCACGCCCGCGGCATCCTGGTCCAGGGCCGCGTTGAGCTTGGTGGAATCCACGCTCAACTCACCGCCCGCGCCCACCGTGACGCCCACGTCCGCCAACCGCTGGAAGCTGCTGGCCACGCCCTTGGCCGGGCCCTGAACGATCGCGAAGAGCCGTGACCGCAGCTCGATCATCGTCCCGTCGCCCACCAGCGGGCCGCCCTTCTTCGACTCCACGTCGTACTTGGTGGCCGTGTCGATCGAGTCCACGGCCTGGTTGAACGCGTCGGCGAAGAGGTTGATCGCGCTGATGATCGCGTCGCGGTCCGACGACACGGCCAGCGTCACCGCCGATTCGTGGGGGGTCTTGGCGTCGATGTGCACGCCCGGGATCAGGTCATCAAAGGTGTTGGTGGAGCGGGTGGCGGCCACCCCGCGGGCGGGATCGGTCGAGCCGAAGAACAGGCGTGCGTCCTGTCCCTGGTCCAGCGTCGTCAGCCCCAGGTCCACTCCCGCCGAGTCGATCAGCAGGCGCCCGGCGCTGCCCGAGGCCGAGCTCGACAACGTGAGCCGATAGGGCGTCGCCCCGCTCCCATCGCGGATGATCGACGCCTGCACCCCCGCGTTGGCCGCGTTGATCTTGTCCGCGACGCCCTGCAGCGTGTCATTGGGGGTCACCGTGACCTGCTGCTCGAAGCTCCCGTCGATGTGGTTGTCCGCCGCCAGCCCGGCGGCTTGTCCGGCGATGTTCAGGGCCTTGGCCACCACGCCCGTCACGTCCGCCACCGTGATCTTCTGCGTGCCCGAGAAGCCCCCGGTGGTGTCCTCGTAGATCTCGATCCCGTCGCCGCGGGCGTTGATGCGGGCCTTGGCCCGCAGGTTCCCGTCGTTGATGAGCTTGGTCACGTCGTAGATCGTCTTCATGTTCTCCGTCAGAGAGAACACCTTGGAGACGCCCGAAGAGTCCGTGACGCGGAAGGTCCCCGTGCCCACGGCCCGGTGCAGGGGGTTGTCGGAGAGCCGCATGCTCGCCGAGACGTACTGGCGCTGCAGGTTCGTTCCCGTCATCGTCGCCGTGGTCACCCCGCCGGCCCCGGTGGAGATTCCCAGCGACGCCGCGGTGTCGCTCCCGGTCGTCCCGGTGATGATGAGGTTCGAGGAACTCCCGCCCGTCAGGTCGGTGACGAGCAGGCCGGTGCCCTTGGCGTTCAGCGTGACGCGCACGCGATTGCCCGAGGCGCTCTCGATGTCGCGGGTGATCGCGCCCAGGTCCTTGGTCAGGTCGAGGCTGGCGGTGAAGGTGGCCCCGTCGCGGAGCGTGAAGGCCAGCGCCCCGTTGCCCGTGATTCCCGAGCCGCCGTTGAGACTGGTGGAGAGGACCGTGTTCAGCCCCGCGAAGACCCGACGCCCGTTGAGCACGTTGGCCACGGGCCCCGAGAGGATGCCCAGGTCCCGGGCCGTCGTCGAGCCCGGAAGCGTCGGGTTCTCCACGACCTCGAGCGTGCGGGAGTTGCTCGCGTCGATGATCTGGATGCGGCCGTTGCTCACGTCCAGATCGGCCGAGACCGTTCCAAACCCCGCGTCGTGCACCGCCGTGTTGATCCGGTCGATCACCTGCCCCATCGTGCTGGCGGCCGGCCCGGTCTTGGTCAGCGTCCCGCCCACGGTCTCGTACACATCGCCCACGTTGACCCGCACGTCGGTGGTGACGCCCCCCTCGGTAACCTTGACGATGAGATTGTAGAGGTCGGTGCCCGCGGCGCTGCGGATCATCACGCCGTTGCCGTCGTTGAGCGAGGCCAGCGTGGTGTTGCGAGTGATCCCGAAGATCGTGGCGCCGACGCGCTCGCCCCCGCCCGTCGTGCTCGTCGTCGTGAGTCCCAGGCTGTCGGCCGTGGTATACCCGCTGGCGTTGGCGACGGTGGGGGCGGTCACGGCGCTGGCATTGTCCTTGATGACCAGGCGCCCGTCGCGGGCCGACGCGGTGACCTGGGCCGTTCCGTTGCCGTTGATGGCCTCCAGGACCTCGGAGAGCGTCGTGGCTCGGGAGAGGTCGATGGTCGCGGAACGCCCGCCCGAGTCGGTGACGACGATCTTCCCTCGCGCCACGCCCGCGCCGCCGTTGAAATCCGCCAGGACCTGGTCGCTGTCGAGGCGTGCCCGCGTGCTCTCCACGGTGAAGCTGGTGATCCCCGCGCCCGAGATGTCCTTGTCCCCAAACCCGCGCGAGAGCATCTGCTGCGTCGACACCAGCCGGTCCACCAGGAACGTGTACGAGCCCGCCGAGGCCGTCGCGTTCGCCGTCGCCGACAGCACGTCCGAGTTCGAGCTCGTCGTCTTCTTGGTCTGGAAGGTCTTGCTGGTGCGGAACGCCTCGGCGGCCGTCTTCACCGCCTGGAGCCTCGCGTTGATGCCCAGGACGCCCGCCTCCTGGATCTGCATCTGCTGGATGCGGGCCTGGATCAGCTGCATCGGGCGCTGCTCGATCTGCATCAGCTGATCGATGATCTGCGACGTGTTGAGCCCGCTGAAGAACCCCGACCCGGATGTGACGGCGCTCATCGTGTGCTTCCTCGTTCAGGCCGCCCGCCGGGCCGGCTCGCCTCGTCCCCAATGCGCCAACGTCAGATGCGCATCCCCGCTCCGGTGCACCGGCCCGTCCAGCCCCCGGCGCCGCAATGCCAGCAGGTCCGCCGCCCAGTTTCCGAGCACCACTCGGTACATGCACCGGGCTCGCTCGGCCGCCTTCGCGGCGATGATCGGTGTATGTACGGTCTTGCTCGCCAAGCGAGTCCTTTCCGGGGTGTTCCTAGTCGAATAGATCGGTCGGGACGCCGGGGCTGCTTGATGCGATGGGGAGCCTTGAAGTGCAGTTCTCGGACCATCGTGCGATCGGCCTGGGATCCGACCCACTTCTCTCCGCGCACGTACTACATCTCGCGTCGCCGATACATGGCCCCGGTACCGTTCCCCTCTGGAGGGCACCTTGGAAGCGACCCCCAAACCAGCGAGGCTTGTCGTCGGTCTGGCGTCCGCCGGTGCGCTGATCCTCGCGCTGGGCGCGGCGGGCACCTCCGTGGCACTCAGTCGCCCGCCCAATTGGGTGCTCCTTGGGTTTGCGGCCATCATGGCCCTGGCCAGCGTCTTGGGGTTGCTCTTCGCCCGCGGGCGACTCGCCTGGGCGCCGGGAATGACCCTGGCCAGCGTGGCCGGGCCCCTCGTCATGGGGAGCGTGCTGGTCTACGTCGCCTGCCTGGGGCGTATCGACGTAGCCGGGCGCGAGGCTGGTTACTCCCTCAAGCCGTGGCTGGGCGCGAACCTTGTCATCGCCGCCGTGATCGGGGCCGTGGGCGTTTACCTTCTTGCCTGGAGGAAGGCCGAGGCCCGGGGCCTGCTGCTGCGAGCAGCCGGGGCCACGGTGCCCTTGGGCGCCGGCCTGGCCGGGGCGGCGTACGCCTGGAGCCAGCAGTCGCGCGGGGGCGAGGACGCGTCCGCCTTGCCGGGCTGGGCCTCGCTGGGCCTGCTGCTGGCGTGCGCGCTGATCGCGGGGATCGCGGCGTGCGCGTGCGGGCACTTCCTGATCCGCGCGTTTGAGGTCGGGACGGGCGCGGACCAAGTCCCACCGCCCGCCCCCTGATGCGCCGTCACATGGCCGACGGATGCCAGATCGTCTTGAACTCCACGAAGTTCTCGATCCACCAGGGCGATTGGCAAATGGCGGCGTCTCGCCAGTCCACGCCGGCGCGGTCGGCCACCCGCTTGAGGTTCTCCGCGACGCCCTCTCGCAAGAGCTGGTCTTCCGGGGGCGAGAGACCTCCCCAATGGACCGCGTCCACGTCGCGGTGCCCCGCGATGTGCCCGAGCAACTCGCCCCGCTCGCCCGTGAGGATGTTCAGCACGCCCGCCGGCACGTCGCTGGTGGCGACGACTTCCCCCAGGATCGCCGCCGGCAGTGGATTGACGTTGCTCGCGACCGCGACCACCGCGTTGCCGGCGCACAACGGGGGCGCCAGCAGTGAGATCAGGGCGAGCAGGGGCGCCTCGTCGGGCGCGACCACCGCGACCACGCCCGTGGGCTCGGGGACCGTGAAGTTGTAGAACGGCCCGGCCACGGGGTTCTGGCAGCCCAGCACCTGCGCGAACTTGTCCGCCCAGCCCGCGAAGGCGACCAGGCGATCCACGGCGAGAGACACCTCGTCCGCCGCGGATGTTCGCGGCTTGGCCGACCTGGACGCCTTGGGCTTCGTGCCGCGGACCTGGGACGAGGGCGCGGCTTCCAGGGCCTCGGCGAATTCACGTCGCTTTCCCTCCATCATCTCGGCCATGCGGTACAGGATCTGCGCGCGCAGGTACGCGGTCGCGTCGCCCCACCTGGGCTGGGCCCGGCGAGCGGCCTCGACCGCGTCGCGCAGGTCCTTGCGCGAGGCCCTGGCGACGTGGGCCAGCACTCGCCCGCCGCGGGCGAGCACCGGCGTGCTCCGCCCGCTCTCGCTCCGCGGGAACGCCCCGTCGATGAAGAGCTTGTAGGTCTTGAGAATGTCCAGTCGCTCGGGCATGTCATTCCTCCAGCATGAACTCCAGCTCGATCTCGTCGCGAAGAGGGATCCCGTTGAGCCCGATCCAGGGGATCGGCTTGTGCTCGGCACGATAGCGGTCCATCATGCCGCGGTGCACCGCGACCATCCGCATCCCGCGACGCTGATAGAACCGCAGCGCCCGCAGGTTGTCGTTGGTGGTCGTCAGGAACAGCCGGCGCGCCCCGAGCTCTCGGGCGCGAGCCTCGGCGGCGTCCATCAGACGCGTCCCGACCCCCAGGTCGTCGCGCGTGGCCGTGAGCGAGATGACCTCCAGCCCGCGCTGGCTCGGAAAGTACGTCAGGTGCCCGCGGGGCTGTCCGTCGACGCGGGCCACGAATCCGTCGAGCCGATCCGCCTGGTACGCGACGCCCAGCGAGATGATCGTCGTGCTCTGCCAGTGCTCGACCAGCTCGCGACGCACGAACTCGATGTTCGAGGGCGAAGCGGGCTCTACCACGATGCTCGCGCGGCGATTAAGCCAGGCGAGAACCTCGCCCGCGTTGCGGTCCGGCGGGAACACCGGATACCAGACGCGGACGATCCGCTGCGCTCGCGACCCGTCGGGTTCCACGTACCACGCCATGCGCTTGAGCAGCGTCGTCGGGCCGCCGGACTCGACGGGAAACTCGAAGGTCGGCAGCGCCATGAACCGAGTGAGCCGCAACTCGGCGTCGCTCAGGAGGTCGAACGGGACGTGGGTTCTGGCCTTGAATTCGCCCTGGTGCCCGGGGGTGTTGGTGCTGACGCCGTAGACTCGCACGCCCAGGCCCGCGAATCGGGCGTGCAGATCGCGGAACCCGCAGCTCTGGGGCGTGCAGCCTCGGGCCCCGGGAATGGAGTCCCACGCTTCGCCATGGAAGCCGAGGCTGGGGGGCTGGCCCGGGATGCCCGTGCGGGGATAGAAGAAGAGAACCGCCGGGCCACCCTCGAGATGACGCAGGTTCACGGTTGGGCCGCCCGTGCCCGGCAGGTCAAGTCCGGGCAAGCCGCGTCCGCGCAGGTGCAAGCAGGCGCCGTCGTCCTCGGGCACGGGCAGATCGGGCGGCAGCACGCCCGGATTGTGGTTCGTCGCGGTCACTTCATGTCCTTGGGGTCCTTCCGGCGCGTCACGGGCTCGGCCACGTCGGGGGCGTCGAGCGCGCCGGGCTTGGACAACTCATCCCGCAGCCGCTCGAGCAGGCGTTTGCAGGCCCTGACGCCCTCCTCCTCGCCCAGCCGCGTTCCCTCGTACTCGATCCCCAGGTGTCCGCGGTAGCCCGCGCGCAGCACGATCTTCAGCATCCGGCGGTAGTCGATGGTGGTTTCGTTGCCGTCCTTGTCGAAGTCGTAGCACTTGGCCGATGCGCCCCGCGCGAGAGGCATCAGCTCCGCGACGCCCTTGTACCGGTCGTACTCCTCCCCCTCGCTGACCCTGAAATTGCCGAAGTCCGGCAGGGTCCCGACCCGCGGATGGGCGGCCAACGCCATCACCGAGCTCAGCCACTGCCCGTTGGAGGACAGGCCTCCGTGATTCTCGACGATCACGTTCACTCCGTGCGGGTCGGCGAAGAGGCAAAGGCGGTGCAGCCCGTCGGCGGCGAGCTTCATCTGCTCGTCCCGGCCACCGGAGCTCTGGGCGTTCACGCGGATGCTGTGGCAGCCCAGGTACTCGGCCGCCTCGACCCACTTCTTGTGGTTGTCCACCGCTTGCTGCCGCTTCTGGGTGTCGGCGTCTCCGATGGCGCCTTCCCCGTCGCACATGATGAGCACGCTGCGCACGCCCAGGCCGTCGCAGCGCGTCTTGAGCTCGCGCAGGTAGGCCTGGTCACCCGCCTTGTCCTTGAAGAACGTGTTGACGTACTCGCACGCCTCGATGCCCAGCCCCTTGGCCGCCTTCGGGAAATCGAGATGGTCGAGCTTCCTCGCGTACAGCGCGTTGTGGAATGACCACTGGGCCAGGGAGATCTTGAACAAGGGGGCGGGCTCCTTCGCGGGCGGGGCCTGGCCAAGCGCGGCGCGCCCGATGGGGAGGATCGCCGCCGCGGCGAGGGCGGCGCTGGCCTTGAGGACGCCGCGACGGTCGATGGAGTGTTCGTGCATCATGGACGGGGGCTCCGATCAGGGAAGGGCCGGGCTCAGGCGTGGGGTTCCTTTTCCTTGCCCACGTACGTGTGGTCTTCGGTCCTGATGCGCACCAGGTCCCCCGGCTTGATGAACAGCGGGACGCGGATCGCGAGCCCGTTCTCGAACGTGGCGTCCTTCAGCACGCCGCCTCCTTGCCCCACCGATCGCTCGGGCGCGGCCGTGGACTTGACGCGCAGCGCCACGCTGTCGGGCAGGTCGACGTGGATGGGCAGGCCATCGACGAACAGCACGCGGAATTCCTGCCCCTCGCGAAGGAGCGGGCGGAAGCCCGGGAGCAACGAGTCGTCGAGCGGGAGTTCCTCGAAGGTCTCGGCGTCCAGGAAGACGAGCGTGGGGCCGCGTGAATACGAGAACTGCATCGCGCGATGGAAGTGATCGAGCGGGTGGATGGGCTGGAGTTCATCGAGGGCCTTTTCCACGTGGCGACCGTCCTTGAGGTCCTTCAGCGTGACGTGCACGGTCGGCTTCTGCTTCCCGCTGTGACGCTCCTGAAAGTCCTCCACCAGGTACGTGTGGTGATGGACCTGGATCACCATGCCGCGATCGATCTGGACGCTCATTGGCCACCTCCGCGGCCGTGCGGCCGCCTCAGAGATTGACGTACGCCCTCAGGCCCTGCACGCCCCCCTCGCGTCCAAAGCCCGATTCCTTGAACCCGCCGAACGGGCTCGACGGGTCGAACTTGTTGTACGTGTTGCACCACACGACGCCCGCCCGGAGCTTCCGCGCGACCTCGAAGACCTTGGAGCCCTTGTCCGTCCACACGCCCGCCGCGAGCCCGTAGGGCGTGTTGTTCGCCCGCGTCAGGGCCTCCTCGGGCGTGCGGAAGGAGAGCACGCTGAGCACCGGGCCGAAGATCTCCTCCCGCGCGATCGCGTGGCTCGGCTGGACGTTGGAAAAGAAGCACGGGCGGCACCAGAAGCCCTTCGCCGGCAGTTCCGTGGCGCAGGGCTCGTGCAGGGTGGCGCCCTCCCGGGCTCCCAGCGACAGGTACTTGCGGATCGTGCCCAGTTGCTGGGCGCTGTTCACGGCTCCCACGTCCGTGTTCTTGTCCATCGGTTCGCCCACGCGCAGGCTCGCCATGCGCAATTCGAGCCTGCGGACCACGTCGGGCAGGATCGACTCCTGCACGAACAGCCGCGACCCGGCGCAGCAGACCTCGCCCTGGTTGAAGTAGATCCCCGCGATGATCCCCTCGACGGCCTGGTCCAGGCTCGCGTCGTCGAAGATGATGTGCGGGCTCTTGCCCCCCAGCTCCAGCGTGAGTCGCTTGTGCCGGCCGTCGGGGCGAGGAGCGGAACAGGCCTTGGCGATCCGCTTGCCGACTTCCGTGCTGCCGGTAAACGCGATCTTGTCGATGCCCGGGTGGGCGACCAGGGCCGCCCCGGTGCGCCCGTCGCCCGTCACGATGTTGGCCACGCCCGGCGGAAGCCCGACCTCGTCGAGGATTTCCGCCAGGCGCAGGGCCGTCAGCGGCGTCGTCTCGGCGGGCTTGAGCACCACCGCGTTCCCGCACGCCAGCGCGGGCGCGATCTTCCACGCCGCCATCAGCAGCGGGAAATTCCACGGGATGATCTGCCCGCACACGCCCACGGGCGTGGGGTCGCGCCCGGGGAAGGCGTAGGGGAGCTTGTCGGCCCAGCCGGCGTGGTAGAAGAAGTGCGCCGCCACGAGCGGAATGTCCACGTCGCGGGATTCCTTGATTGGCTTGCCCGAGTCCAGCGTTTCCAGCACCGCCAGCTCACGGGCACGCTCCTGCAGGCGACGCGCGATGCGGAAGAGGTACTTCGCCCGCTCGGAGGGCCTGAGCGCGGCCCACTTGGGCTGGGCGGCCCGGGCCGCACGCACCGCCGCGTCGACGTCGGCGGACGTGCCCTGGGCGACCTCCGCCAGCACCGCCTCGCTTGCGGGGTTGATCGTGGGAAAGTACGTGGGCGCGTCGCCCCTGCCCGCCTTGGGATCGACCCACTTGCCGGCGATGTAGTGCCCGTAGCGCGGGCGAATCGCGACCTTCACGCTCTCGGGGGCGGGGGCGTAGCCGCCCGAGAAGATCGACGCGGTCGACGCTCCCTCGCCCAGGCGTGGCGTGGGAAGCGGGGAGGTCGTGGTGCCGTTGGATCCGTTGCTCGAATGCTGGGCCATGCCCGCCCTCCTGGGTGCCGCAGAACGTTACGCCGCCGGCGCCGGGGTCCCCTCATTGCCCGCCGCGGCCGGGCTCCCGCACTCGGGGCACTTGCCCAGCCCGGCCAGGTGGTACCCGCACGCCTCGCAGTCGCCCCGGTCACGCCGGCGCTCGCCCCGACGGCGCGCCAGCCACCGCGAACCCAGGACAAACCCGCCGGCGTACAGCGCGACGTCCGCAACGAGCCCGGCCCACACCGGGCGTAGGGGCAGGCGGCGCAGGTCGCCCGTGATGAGCGTGCGTTGCCGCGTGATCGGGATTCCCTCGTCCCAGGCTCGGGCGAGCGCGCCGGTGGCCTCGGATTTCGGATAGGTTGTCCATTGCAGGGCCGGCAGCGGCCAACCCGCGCTCACGACGTGCATGGTGCGGTTGGGCGCGGTGCTCGGGCTTGCTCCCAGGGTCGAGCCCATCCAAATGCACTCCGAGAGCAGGTCGTGGCGCAGGCCCGGTCCCCGGCGCACGAGCCACGTGCGCGGGGTCCAGTCGCCGGGCACGTACACCCGCAGGCCCGCGAGCTCTCCGGCGCCGGGAGCGTGCTGGAACGTCGATCCCGTGAGGTTGCTCGCCACCGCGCCCGCCCACGCGAGCGCGACGGTGAGGGCCAGGGCTCCCAACACGGGCAGCAGGTAGCGTCGCGTGCGCGACATGGCCTCCAGCCCTCCTTGCGCGTCTAGGCCTCCGAAAAGTCGTACCCCGCCACGTACTTCCCGGTCTTGAGCCTCACGATCTGGCGCAGCAGGTCGTTGCACAAGCTGCTGGCGCCGAAGCGGAAATACTCGGGCGTCAGCCACGGGTTCCCGCCCGCGTCCTCGAACCCCGGCACGCGCAACGGGCCCATCGTCTCGTGGACCATCACCAGGTAATGGACGCCCTGCTTGGCGCTGCGAATCCCCCCCGCGGGCTTCATGCCGATCAGGGATCCCGTGCGCACGTAGGCATCGCGGATGGCCTCGAGCATCACCAGCGTCACGGGCATCGTCGCCGCGGGAGTGACCTTGCCCGTGCTGGTCTTGATGAAGTCGGCGTGCCGCGTTCCCAGCCCCTCGCTCCGCTGCACGTCGAGCAGGGCGTCGATCGCGGCGTCGCTGGCCCGGCGCACGTTGTCCAGCGTTTCCAACTCACCCGTCTCGAGGATTACCTTCAGGTGCGCGAACGTGCCGTCGGACCGCCGGCACGCCAGCTTGGTCTTGCGGATCTCCTCGGCGACCTCCGTCACGCGCCCGGCCAGGAACGCCCCGCGATTGATCACCATGTCGATCTCATCGGCCCCGTCCGCCACCGCGCGCCGAACGTCGTCCAGGCGGACCTCCAGCGGGTACTGCCCGCTGGGAAAGCCCGTGGCCACGCTTGCCACCCTGACCCCCGTCCCGCGCAAGGCCTCCACGCACACGCTCACCAGGCTCGGATACACGCACACGGCGGCCGCCGAGGGCAGGCGCTCGCCCAGAAGCTCCTCGTCGCGCTCGTAGGGCCGGATCGCCTTCCAGCACAGCCCCCGCGCCTTTTCCGGGGAGTCCTTGCCCTCCAGCGTGGTCAGGTCCATCATCGACAGCGCCAGCCTCAGGGCCGCCAGCTTGCTCGAGGCCTTGATCGAGCGCTTGGTGAACGAGGCGGCCCGCTCGTGGGCCATCACGCAATCGACGCTGGAACGGGCGATCATGGCGGATCGTAGTGGCTCTCACGACGGGCCGGCGGCGGGCACGGAGACGGCCAGGGCGTCCAGGAACTCGCCGCACTCGCGGGCCAGCACGACCCGCGTTCCCGCGTCGGTCCAGAGCCCGTGATGCCCGCCCGCGGGCAAGAGCACGAACCGCCCGCCCGCGGCGGCGATTACTCGCCCGTCCTCCGCCGGTGACACCTCGTCGCGCTCGCCCGATACGACCAGCAGCGGGCAGCGCACGCTCCGGGCCAGCTCGGCCCGGTCGAACCTCGGGCCGTCCAGTTCGCCGGCGCCCCAGCCCAGGCTCGCGGCATGCAGGGCCATCGCCAACGGGAGGTTCAACCGGTGGGGCAGACGTTCGCCCACCAGGACGTTCCGCGCCGGCGTGCTCGCGAGCCGGTAGGGATTCTCGGCGATGACGCCGGCAACCAGGTCGGGCCTGGCCGCCGCCGTGGCGATGGCTACCCCAGCGCCCAACGACCAACCCAGGAGCGCGATCGGCGTGTGCGAGCCCGTGCCGCCACGCAGCGAGTCCAGCAGCGCGATGGCGTCCGCGACCTCGAGCACGCCCAACGAGCATGTCCCCGGGGCCTCGCCGTGCCCGGGCAGGTCCCAGAGGACCAGGCGTGAGCAGTGGGGGGCCAGGACCGCGGCGCGCGAGAGCCCGCCGATTCGCGAATCGCCCCAACCGTGCAGGAGCACCACGACGGGACCGTCGCGTCGCCCGCCGAGAACGTCCCACGCGGGCAGCGTCGCGCCGCGCGACTCGAATCGCCACGAGTGGAATTCCAGGGGGCCCGTGGGCGGAGGTATCTCACCGGGATCGCCCGGGCGTCCTCGGGCCAGCGCCGTGGCGTAGGTCCGGCGCGGGGGGTGGGTCAGCATCCACCGCGTCCACAGCGTCAGCAGTACCACGCCCGCGACGAGCCCCAGCGCCAGCAACACGACCAGCCCGGTCCAGCCCGTCAGCACGCTACAGCCCCAGCAGGTTGCGGATGTCGTTGAACGTCACGACGATGAATAGCGAGCCGATCAGCACGATCCCCGCCAGCGTCAGGGCGTTCTGCACCACGATGGGCGCGGGCCTGCCGCGAAGCTGCTCGAACAGGATCAGCAGGAACTGCCCCCCGTCCACGATCGGCAGCGGCAGGAAGTTGATCACCGCCAGGTTCACGCTCAGCAACGCCAGGAAGAACAGCGTCCAGGCGCCGCCCTTCTCGGCCACCATCGTCCCCATGTGCGCGATGCCCACGGGGCCCTTGAGGTGCTCGATCTTCACCGTCCGCTCGAACAGGCGAGCGAACGTCGCGTACGTGTTCATCATCACCGCGTGCGTCCGCAGCACGCCCAACCTCAGGGCCTCCAGCGGCGTGTCTCCCCGGAGCAGGAATTCCTCCGGCTCGAATAGCCCGGGAGAAATCGGGCTCTCCCACCCCAGCGCGTGCAGCGACTCGATCGCCTCGCGGGCGAGCACCCACGTGATGGTCCGGGCCCGGGCGTCGTACGTGCCGTCGGCGTTGGGGAAGCACACGCCCAGCGTCACGCTCGCTGATTCTTCGTGGCGCTCCCAGGCCCCGCTCGTGGCCTCGCGCAGCGCCGCCCGCAGCTGCGGGAAATCACCCACGCCCCGACCCTCGACCATCTCGATTCGCAGGCCCGGCAGCGTGAACACGCCCCACGCGGGCGGCGTGAATGCCTCCAGGCCCGCCCGATTCGCCCCCGCGCCGTCCGGCGGGGACTGGGGAGCGGCGGCGCCGCTCTGCGCCCGCAGCAGGCTGCTCGGCGGGAGCGCCACGATCACGCCGTCCTCTGAGGTGTCGCCCGCCAGGAACCCGATCGTTCCCTTTCCGGTCACCGACGCGGAGATGCCGAGGCGTGCGGGGCGCCCGTCCGCCCCCCGCCGGATCACATCGATGCCCAGGCGAGACGCCCTGTTCGCGCGGATCTCGAGCATCCCACGGGCCACGCTCGGGTATTCCACCGACCCCACGCGGGCAAAGACGTCCCCCGTGGCCAGGCCCTGCTCGCGGCCTCGCTTGTACGCCACATCGTCGACCGTCGCAACCTTCATCACCGGCAGCAATCCCAGCAGGTGCTCGACGGGCGTGACGCCCCCCTCGGGACCCGCCACGAACGCCTCCTGCATCGCGGCCCGGGGCTGGAGGGCGACGGCCACCTCCGCACCGCCGGCGCGAGGCGCGAACCGAGCCCGCACGCTCCGCCCGCCCGATTCGCGCAGGGCCCGGTCCAGGTCGGCAAAGCCCGCGGTCACGGGCGCGTCGTCCACGCCCAGCAGCACCATGCCGGGCTCCACCCCGGCGAGCCCCGCCTTGGCGAGCAGCTCGCGGGCCTGGGCCTCCTCGCCCGGGCGGGCCCGCAGGATTCGTGCGCTGCGAGCCGGCTCGACGCCGATCTCCTGAAGTCCCGAGAGCCGCCCGACCTCGGGAATGACGCGAACGTAGAGCGTCCCCGCGATGCCCGCCCGCTGCACTCCCAGCTCGATGGGCTGCCCCCGGTGCCCCATCGTCGTGGCCAGCATCAGGTCGCCGAACTCGCGGACCGCGTCGCCGTCGATCGTCAGCACGCGGTCCCCGGCACGCAGGCCAGGCTCGGAGACGCCCATTTCCGGCCCGTTGATGATCCTCGCCAGCGCCGCCGGGCTCCCGGGCGAGACACGGCCGATCAGCGCCGGCTCGGTCTTCAGGCCGGCCATGAAGACGACCACGAACAGCACCGCCGCCAGGATGATGTTCATCACCACCCCTGCCGAGATCACCACGAGTCTCTTCCAGGGCGGACAGTTCTGGAAACTGTCCGTGGCGGTGCTGACGGCGCCGGGGTCCAGGTCTTCCTGCCCCAGCATCTTGACGTATCCCCCGAAGGGGAGCCAGTTGAATCGATACTCCGTGGCGCTCAGGCCCCGGGCCTTGCCCTCCCTGGCCAGGGCCCGATATTCGCGTTCACTGCTCCCCAGGCGCGGGCCCATCCCCTTGCGATACGACGCCAGGGCGGGGCCCAGCCCGACCGCGAACGCCAGGACTCGGATGCCCGCCCACCGCGCCGCCGCGAAATGCCCCAGCTCGTGCACGAACACGATGAACCCGAAGCCGAGCAGGAACACGAGCAGGTCGATCAGGGTGGTGAGGGAGCCGGGCAATTGCATGGCCTGTCATCGTAGAAACGCCCCCGGTGGCTTTCGCGCCCGGGGGCGGATTCTCTCATCTCGCGGGCGAACCCGGCCGGTGCGCCGAACCCGCGGGGGTGCTCAGCGCCCGTACTTGACCGAGCACCCGTAGGGGCGGGTCTCGGGAGTGCTCACGGGTTTCTTGGCCAGGACCTCGTCCAGGGCCTTGGCGACGTAGTTCGTCTTGCCCGGGTTGCGCGGCGAAGGATCATCGTCGATCGCCCCCATGTACGCGACCTTCCCGTCCGCGCCCACCACAAAGCAGTGGGGCGTGGTCCTGGCTCCGTAGGCGCGCCCCACCGCGCCCGACTCGTCCAGCACCACCGGGTACGCCATTCCGTATTGGTCGCGAGCCTTCGCGTTGCGATCCTGCCCCGTGCCCTGCTCGCCCGGCTTGCCGCTGTTGACGGCGAGGAACGCCACGTTCTGGTCCTTGTACTTGGTGAACAGGTCCACAAACGTCTTGTTCGCCTCGTGGTGCTTCTTGATCAGCGGGCAGTCCGGGTTGAACCAGTAGACCACCACGACCTTGCCGGCCTTGCTCAACTCGCCCAGGGACACGCTCTTGCCCTCCGTGTCCTTCAGTTCGATCGCGGGTGCGACTTCGCCGACCTTGACGCCCTCCTTGCGGGCCTCGGACTTCGGCGGCCCCTGGTCCTTGCCCTTCCCGTGGTCCTTCGAGTGCTCCCCCTGGGGGGCGCCCTGACCGGCGGGCTGGGCCACGGCCGTGCCCACGCTGAGGGAGAGAATCGTCATGCCCATCACCAGACTCAACACCTTCATCGCTTCGCTCCTTTTCTTGTCCCGCGCCCGGCCGAACACGACCGACGAGGCGAGGGGCTTGTCTCAGGTTCCCGGGCGGCACCGTGCCGCTCGGCGATCATGGGGCAGGTTGCCCCGGAGTTTCCTGTTCCCGCGGCGGCCCCGGGATGTCGATCGCAAAGCAGGCCGCCCGCGCCCCCTCGCCGGGCTCCACCCGCAACACCCCTCGCACCGGCCCCGCGCCCGCGATCCGGACCCGAAGCGTGCTCCCCGACCCCGCTCCGTCGCGCAGAATGTCCGCGACTTGGGCGCAGTCCTCGCCCGGGTAGAACTCGAGTCGGCGAGCCCCGGGGACGCGGAATACCGCCGCCTCGCCCTCGGTGCTCGCCTCCATGTCCGACGCCAGGGGCCAGGGGAGGGGAATCTGCCCAACCGTGCGCGAGAATTCCGCGGCAAGCGTCCCGTTGGTCCGGGCTTCTCCGATCGCCACCCGCAGCTCTCCTTGGCCTTGCTCGGCCTCGCACGCGCTGCGGCACGCGAGCCACTCGCCCCGGAAGCTCATCGAGAACGCGTCCCCGGGGCGGGCCGTCGCCGGTAGGGTCACCTCGGTGGTGAGCATCACTGTGCCCTCGTAGATGTGGTCCACCAGGCCGCCGGGCTGTTCCAGGCGACGCGGCGCGGGCCAACGCCACGAACCGACCGTGTACCCGACGGGCGCCCGCAGCGTCAGGAGCGGCGCGTATCCCGAGTCGTTCCGCCCGTTCCAGTACAGATGCCAGCCCGGTTCGATCTGAAACCGGACCCCGACCTGTACCTTCGACCCCGGCTTCGCGCGGGTATGGTCGCAGACCAGGCGCGGGACGGCGTGGGTCGCGCGCCCGGGCGAAGAACTCCCCGGTTGCGGGGTGGATGCGCCGCCAGCGCACCCCGTGGCCATGGCCATCAGCGTCGCCAGCGCCAGCAGGTTGGTCGGTGGGCCCATCCTTGAGAGCATCCGTGGCCGGGCCCGCGTCTCTCGCCTGGAAACGACGGGCCGGACCGACGCGGAGTGCTATCCTCCGCTTCCTTCCATCAAGGATGAGAGTAGGCATGCGGATCCGTCGTCCAATCCGAGTTCTTGCGACGCTGGGGCTGGTCACGATGCTGGCGGGGGGCTGCCGGCAGCAGATCAACGACTCCGATCTCCGGTACCTTTCCGGCGGCGAAGTGGCCACGTTGCTCGATCCCGAGGCGAAGGGTCATCGACGTGGATCGCATGTTCTGGTCGATCCCCGGGACGCGAAGGCGTTCGAGGGCGGCCACCTGCCAGGGGCCGTGAACTTCGACGTGCTCCTGCCCGATCGCACGGTCGATCCGGTCTTGTCCAAGGCCGGCGTGGTGGTGGTGTACGGACGCAACGCCGGCGACGCCCTGGCGCGGGGGATGGCCAAGCGGCTCATGTCGCTGGGCCTGAAGAACGTCTATCTCTATCCGGGCGGGCTCGACGATTGGACCCGAAGGGGTGGGCAAGCCGAGACGGGCTCCGCGGGCGGTCCCCGATAGGGCATCCCGCCTCGCCCGGCGATTCGCTCGGTCCATCCGCCCACGAGGAGCCCGCGAGCGGTGGGATCGAGCTCCCGAGGTTTGTGTCCAACGAAAACGGCCCGCGTGGAGGTCCACGCGGGCCGGCAGGATCGGTTTCGATTCGCGACGATCAGATGGTCGCCAGCGAGTTGGTGAGCCCGAAGGGCACGCCGGCGATGGTCCAGCCCGAGTGCGCCTGGAGGTCGTAGCCCGACAGGGTGGCGAAGAAGGGCGTGGCCGACGTCGCATCGATGGCGAAGAGCACGTCGCCCGTGTGCGTCGCGAGGATCTCGGAGCGCTCGTGGAGACGCAGCTCGGCGTAGCCGCGTGCGGCCAGGGCCATCGTGACCGTGCTGGTCGTCCCGTCGGCGAAGTTGAGCTTGACGCTGACGCTGGTGCTGACGCCCGCGGGGTTGTAGAGGTTCAGCGTCTGGAAGTAGAGGTTTCCGGCGCCGAAGGTGTTGAGGAAGGCGTCGCCGAAGAAGAAGCGAGTGCCCGCGGTCAGGCCCGGCTGCGCGGCGTCCATCTCGTTGAGCTGTCGCTGCAGCGAGAGCCCCGAGATCGTGCTGCTGGAGTTCACCCGCAGCCCGATGGGCTGGTCGGCGACGAGCCCGAGGCTCGACCCGGCCAGCACGATCTGGCCCTTGGGCTGGATGCTGAAGGTGCGAGAGAGCCCCGGCAGCGAGGCGCGGATGTAGGAGCCGGTGAGCGTGACGGTCGCCGTCGCCAGCCCGGGGTTGAAGAGCACGATCTGCGAGTCGGTCTGCGACCCCTGCGTGAAGCTGGGCATGGAGAGGACGGTGGCGCCCTGGTCGCCCAAGGCCGCGAACGCCCGCGGGACGACCAGGTCGTAGTGGCTGATGGAGGCCACGACCCCCTGGAAGGAAGAGGCGAAGGCGGGGTCGTGGGGCGCGACGCTGAGGACCACGCTGAACACCCCACGCGGGAGGCTCGGCAGGTCGTTGATGGACAGGCCGCCGCGGCGCTGGGCGCCGATGCCCCAGGTGACGCTGACGGGGGCGGCGCCGCTCTGGTAGGCCGTGAGCGTGGCGTCCACGTCGTACGGCGCCGGGTTGTAGAGGAGGACGAAGTCGAGGTTGGCGCCGGGGACGCGCTCGACGCGGGCGAAGTTCCAGTTGGTGGAGACCGTGTTGGTGAAGGCCTCGCCCAGGCTCCCGTTGAAGTCGGTGTGCGTGAAGGTGGCGCCGAGGGCGACGTCGGACTCCACGACCAGGGCGAAGGGCACGCCGGTGACCAGCCCGGCCGGGCGGAGGGCCGCCGTTCCGCTGATCTGCTGGCGCACCGAGCCGTTGGCGGCCAGGGTTCCGGTGGCCAGGACGGTCTCGAAGGAGCCGAGCTCGTATCGGGCCCGGATCGTGAAGTTCGCCGAGACGTTGTTGGGGTTGGTCAGGGCGACGAAGGAGGAGATGGCATCGCTGGCGAATCCCTCGGGGAAGTAGAGGTAGTTCAGCGACGGGCGGGCGCTGACGCGCACGGTGTACGACCCGATCGAGTTGCCCACCCCGTCCACCACGACGTAGTAGCGATGGTTGGCCAGGGCCTCGAAGGTGCTGCTGGCCGTCGCGCCGGGGATGCCGTCGGCGTCGAACCCGCTCTCGGAGGCCTGGAGCTCGTTGGGGTTCTTGAGGACTCGGACCGTGGCATCGAGCAACGAGCCCGTGGGCGACACGATCTGCACGGTCGTGGTTCCCGGCCCGGTGAAGCCGAAGGTATCGAAGTAGAAGAGGTCGCGGTCGTTGGCGACGTCCACGACGCCGTCCTTCTGCCCCGAGCCCGTGACGGTGTCGAGCAGGATCTGCCCGCCGTCGGGGTTCTGGAAGTCGATGGTGCTGGGGTCGGGCCCGCCGCCCCCGGATCCGCCCACCGTGTTGCCCGTGATGCGAAGGCGGTATTCGCCCGTGGAGGGCGCCCCGGAGATGCCGCTCACGGCGTCCACGAGCACGTAGTAGAGCGTGTTGGCGGTGACGCCCGTGATCGTGACGGTGACCTGCTGCCCGGCCGTCGTCGCCGCCACCTGCTGGAGCAGGACCTGGTTGGCGCCGTACACGCTGACCCGCGGCGCGAAGCCGTTGGCCGCCCCGACGCCGAAGGAGTTCACCAGGACCTCGAGCGTCCCGTTGGCCAGCGTGGTGACCTTGAAGAGGTCGCTATCGAGCGTGGGAGAGATCTGGGCGTTGAGCGGATCGCCCGCGGCGTCCCCGCCGATGGTGCCCACGCCGTTGGTGGCGTTGAGCAGCACGGGGTGGGCCAGCGTCCACTCGGTCGCGTTGGGGTAGTCGTCGAGGGGCGGGACCTGGACCGCGACGCTGAACGCTCCGACGAGCGTCGTGTTGACGTTGGGCGGCCCGAAGGCCTCGACCAGGACGAAGTAGCGCACGCCGCGGGAGACCGCGAAGCTGATGGTGGCGGCGCCGTCGGCGGCGCTGTCGGGAGCGACGGCGCTGGCGATGGTGATGGAGGGCTGGCCCGCCGCCGTGTCGGCCAGGATCACCACGCGGGAGCGCAGCAGGCTGGAGCCGGAACGGTTGACGGTGATCGTGCCCTGCCCGCTGGCGGGGGCGGTGAAGATGAACAGGTCGGTATCACCCGTCCGCTCGATGAGCCCGGTGGAGTTGCCCGAGCCCAGGCTGGGATCGATCGCGATGCCCGAGGCGTAGATGTACTCGCTGGTGTCACGCAGCGGATCCGCGGTGATCGCGGCGTCGGGGTGGTCGTCGGTGGGCGGGAAGCTCAGCGAGAGCGTGTAGTTGCCCAGCCCCGCATCCACGTCCCCGGCCTTCACCAGGACGTAGTAGTAGTCGTAGAACCGGGCGGGATCGGCCTGCGGCGGATCCTGCCGGCGGTTCGGGCCCACCGAGAAGGTGACGCGCGCGTCGGGGTTTCCCGTCGCGAAGTTGTCGTTGAACGCCACACGGGCGCGGTAGGGGTTGCCCGCGGGGTCTTCCTGCACCTCGTACACCGTCACCTGCGGGTCGAACCCGTTGAGCCCGTGCACGTTGACCGTGAACTGCGCGAATTCCACCGCGGTGAAGCGGAACACGTCCGTATCGCCCCGAACCTCGATCTCGCCGTCGATCGTCCCGCTCCCCAGGAAATCACGCAGCGTGATGCCCTGGGCATTCCAGAACTGGCCCTCGTCGGCGTAGTCGTCGCGCACCGCCATGCCGGTGGCGTTCGTGGTGGAGGGGCCGATGTCGATCCGGTACGCTCCCTCCGTCCCCGTGTTGCCCACCACGCGCACGCCGATGAGCTGCCCGGCCAGTACGTCGATGACCGCCGACACGCTCCCGTTGGGGCCGGGCGTGCCCTGGACTATCTGGCCTCCCGCGCCGGTGGGGATGAACACGAACAGCCCGGCCGTCAGGGTGCTCGCGCCCGCTCGGCTGACCGTGATCTTGACTTGTCCCGAGCCCGTGGCGCGGAACTGGAAGTCGTCCCAGTCGTCGGCGTTGTTGGGCGTGTCGTTGATCACGCCGGTGATCGAGCCCTTCCCGTTGTTGGGATTCCCGATCACGTCCACGATCGGGATGGGAGCGGCAAAGCGACCATCGAAGCCCCCCGCCTGGTTGGGCCCCGGGAAGTAGTCGTCCTGGATCGTCTGCCCGTTCTCCACGTCGGTGCCCACATAGGGCATCTGCTTGACGATCAGGTCGTAGCCGCCCGCCACGCGGCGCCAGTCGATCTCCTTGGACTCGTTGGGCACGCGCTGGGCGGGATCGGCCGGCGAGCCGTCCTTGTAGCGCTGCCCGCTCTCCACCTGCACGAAGTAGGTGTTCCCGGCCACCACGTTGATCACCACCCGACCGTCGCGCCGGTAGAACACGGGCGTCTGGTCGATCCCGTCCTGGAACATCCCGATCGCGGCCCGCCCGACCTCGCCCGCCATCGCGTAGTTGTCGTTGTTGTACGCGATCTGGGTGAAGTCGTTGTCGAACACGCGCAGCGCCGAATCGAGCGCCGAGTTGATCGTCTTGCGCTGGGGGGTGATGGTCGGCTGCCCCGTCTCCAGGTCCGTGACGATCTCCGACTGGTTGTCGGTGATCTCGCGCGTCTGCACGCGCAGCTCGACCGTCCCCGTGAACTCCGCCCGGAATCGCCACAGGTCCGTGTCGTCGATCGTCGTGATCGTCCCAATGTCGCTCACGTACTGGAACGACTGCGGCGTCGAGGGCTCGGTGACGTAGTCGCGGTACTGCTGCGAGGGGAAGGGGTTCAGGTCCGAGCGAACCGTCAGGTCGCCCACGCCGTTGTTGAGATTCGTGGTGACGAGCGTCGCCTGCCCGAAGTTGCCCTCGGTGACCTCGCCGATGTGGTTGCCGTTGACCTGCGGGATCGTCGCCGTCGGCATCGCGTCGATGGTCATCGTGAAGGAGTAGCGTCCCGTGCCGCCGCCGTTGGGCGGCTCGCTGATCACGATGTAATACGTCTCCCCGCCCCAGAACTTGCCGGGGATCATCCAGGCGTTGTTGGGCATCACGCCGTTGGTCAGGGACGGATCGATGGCGCCCGCGGGGTCCTGTCCGAGCGGGTTGATGGTGTCGTTGGAGTACACCAGCTCGAAGTTGGAGTCGTAGATGCGCAGGACCGTGTTCTCGAACCCTCCGAAGTCCGGGTTCACCACGATCTGCAGGCTCGTCGAAGGACGGCTGTGGCGGTCCCACCGGAGCGGGTCCTTGTCGTGGAACGTCGCCAGGGAATAGACCGCCGCCGCCGTGGTTTCATTCTGATCGGCATTGGCCACGCCGCCGCCCCGGCCCTGGCCCAACGTGAAGAACCTGAATCCGGCCCCGGGCGCCGGATCGAACGCCAGCGCGACCACGTTGCTCGCGCCCGTGCCCTCGAACACCGAGAACTCGCCGGCGATGTAGAGCGCCGCCTGAGTTTGCCCGTTGACCTTGGGGATGGTGGGTTCCTGCTCGTCCACGAACGAGAGCACGCTGTGCACTACGCCCGGATCGCCCGTGGGCGTCAGCGGGCCCTCGCCGTTCCCGGCCCCGAGCCCGCCGAAGATGCTGAACCAGACGTCTCCGGAGCTTGCCTCGCCGGGGGCCCACAGACCCACGCTGGGCGCCGGTGCGCCGCCGGCGTTCGTGAAGGAACCACCCGCCACCAGGATCAGGGGGATGTTGAGCGCCTCGGGGGTCTGCCACGTGGTCAGCGTTTCCACCGCGCCGCCCGTGATCCCCGTCCCAAGCGGGTCCCATACCAGGCGCGGGCGGAAGTCGTTGAGCTGCTGGTCCGTGTTCGGTTCGACGTCCGCCGCCTTGCGCCCGAGCATGGCGATGCGGTTGTACGCGCCCCCGGTCAAGACCGTGCTGGTGGCGGCCCCGCCGATCGAGGTGAAGTCCCCCGCCACGATCAGCCGTACGCCGCCCTCGTAGTCGCCGGTCCCGTCGACGTCCGGAATTTCCATGACCGTCATCGCGTTGACGTCGCCGTTGATCGACCAGGCCGGCTTCTGGTTCGCGATCCCCGATCCGAAGTTGGGGGTGTTCCAACGCCCGATCGTGACGCCCGCCTGGTCCGGGCCCAACTGCCCGCTCCACGTCGCCAGGTTCTGGGAAGCGATCGTGCCCGCCGTCGTGAAATGCCCGCCCACGAACAGCATGGGCGGCGCATCGGGTGCGTCGTTGACCAACTGGAGCACCGGCGGCCCCGCCGAGGCGGCCCGCTCGCTCCCGGCGTCCTCGGGGTTGTACACCTGCAACGAGCGCACGCTAGCGTTGGCGCCCGTGATGCCCCCGCCGATCGCCTGCCAGGCGCCCGCCGCCGGGTTGAGGAACGCGATGCGATTGGCCGGCGTGCCCGCGATGTTGGTGAAATCGCCGCCCGCGACGATGAAGTTGTCGCCGGGGTCATCGAGCGTGTCGGCCGGGCCGCTCCCGTCCGGGTCGTACGCCTCGGGATCGAACACCGTGAGGGCCCGCACCGGGCCTCCCGTCGCGTCGCCCCCGAGCGTGAACCACCGGAACTTGCGTTGCTGCGTGCTCCAGCCCCAAGCGGCGAGATTACGCACCGTCACCGGGCCCTGGGCCCCCGGGAAACTGAGGGTGAAGTCCCCGCCCACGATCAGGAAGTGGTCCGTGGTTCCGTCCGTGGGATCGGTCGTCGGGTCCGAGTCCCAGTCGACCTGGGCGTAGATCTCGGCGCGCCCGGAGGCAGCCGCGTTGGGCTTGAACCCCATCTGCACGTTGTCGACCACGCGGTGAACTGGTACACGTCCGAATCGCCCGAGCCGTGGATGCGCCCCGTGCCCGATGCCTGCTGGCGCAGCCCGCGATCGCGCACCACGTTGCCATCCGTGTCCAGGGTGGTGAACGGATCCGAGAAGATCAGGGCGGTGGCCTGCTCGAACGAGCGCCGGAGCGCCTCGCCCGCCGTCCCCGCGTCGGGGAAGTTCACGTGGTCGTCCACCGGCTGGGTGGGGTCGAAGGTGTGATTGGACTCGACAAAGAGCTGGTATTGCACCGCGCTGTTCACGTCGAACCCGTCGATCACGACGTAGTACTTGTGCCCGCCGACGAGCTGGGCGTGGATCTCCGCGGCCAGGCCCGCGAAGTTGTCGTTCGAGGCCACCAGCGTCCCGCCGTCGTCGAACAGCCGCAGCGCGGGGTTCGTCACGGGCGCCAACCCCGTGGGCACGGCCGTGATGATCGTCAGCCCCGTCCCCAGCGCCGTGAACTGGTAGCTGGCCTCCTGGAACGTGGGCGGGGCGTCGGTAATGCCCGCGGGGATGGTGGTCGCGCGGAATCCCGAGAAGGCCCCGCCCGTGTCGCTCCCGCGCCGCGTCACCGGGTTGAGCGTCGTGGGCAGGTCGTTGGCCAACGCGTCCAGGACGAGGTAGAAGGTCCCCTTGCCCGTGGCCGCCGTGGGCGCATCGGGGCGGACCTCGTCGCTGCGCACGCGGACCCAGATCGTCTCGCCCGGAGTGGTCTTGAGGGTCGTGAAGGCGTCGTTGAGACGCCCCGCGTCGCTGTCGAACGCCGCCCGCGTGAGCACGCCGTTGGAGTCGGCCCGATAGGCATCGAGGCGAGAGTCCAGGCGATTGGCCAGAACCGTCTGGGTCACCTGGGCGTTGAACGTCGTCAGGCTGTCGTAGTTGGCGGTCGCGGGAACGACGTACTTGAAGACCTTGTCCTCCTCGAAGCGGGTGAGCGTGAAGCCGATGGCCCGCGGGTTTTGCGGCGGGGGCTCGCTGCCCAGCTGGCGCCCCACGCCCGAATCGGCGTCGATGTCGAACGTCGTCGATCCCGCGCCCACCCGCAGCGTGTACGCCCCCGAGACGGGCGCCCCGGCGCTCGTGTCACTGCTGACGATCACGTAGTACGTGTGCCCGGCCGTGCCCACGAATCCCGCCCAGCCGTCGCGGGCCAGGCCCGTGGTCAACTGCCCGTTGTTGGTCCCCGCCGTCAGCGGGTTGGCCGTGTTCGTGCTGTCGTAGATCGTGACCTTGGTGTCGAGCGGGCTTCCGGTGGGGCCCTCGTTGCGAGTGTCGGCCAGGATGCTCACGAAGTTCGTCGTCCCGTTGGCCCCGGGCATCACGAACCGGAAGTAGTCGTTGTCGCTGGTGGGCTGGGCCGGGTTGATGCTGGCCGCCTGCGAGCCCTGCCCGTTCACGTCCAGCACCAGGTCCACCGGGTTGGCGAAGCTCCCGTCGAGCAACTGGCGCGGTTCGAGCTGCTCCAGGCCGGCCAGGCCCTGGCGGCGAGCGCCCTCCAGGCCCATCGCTCTGCCGACCACGCGCGAGATTTTCCGCGCCGTAAAGGCCAGCACGCTCGCGCGGGGCGAGTAGTGGTTACGACCGATCCGAGTGTCCCAACGGCTCATGATGGGCTCCATCAGTTGTGCCACGCCGTCCCTGACAGCGGGCACCCCTCTCCGAGTCGCGGGCGTTTGCGCGCCCGTCGCTGGTTCCTGGTTCTCGCTCCGGTGTGCTCGCGGGGGCTTCGGCTCGCTCGCGCGATCCATCCCGCCCCGCCGCGCACGCTCGTGCGCCCCGGCCGACGCGGCAGCCCGTGGTGGACTGCGGCCGGTCCGTTCTGTGGCCAGCATACCAGAAGGCGACGCCGCCCGTCCAGCCGCCAGCCTTTTCCCGACCCCGTCGGGCCGTCGTGGATGCTAAGCCCTTCGCGGGCGTGGGGCATGCGGTTCCCGTCCAGAATCCAACCTGTCGGTTAGGCCGGAACGCCTACCCCGGCGCGGGCCAGGCGGATCGCCGCTTCGGCCAGGATTTCGGTCGGGTCGTAGACGGGGAGGACCGAGTTGTCCGGGCTGACGACCAACGGCGCCTCGCTGGCCCCCAGGATCAACCCCTCGCAACCTTGGGAGGCCAGATTACGGATGATCCCGAGGACCGCCGCCTGGGACTCGGGCCTGGCCGAGCCGAAGATCAGCTCCCCGTAGATGATCTGCTCCAGCAGTTCCACCTCGTCGTCGTTGGGCGCCAGCATCGTGACTCCCCGCAGCCCCAGGGGAGTCTGATAGGCGGACGATCGGGTGACCAACCGAGTCCCGATGACGCCCACCACCCGCCGACCATCGTCGGCCACCGACCTGGCGACGAGGTCGGTCATGGTCAGCCAGGGGATCGGCGAGCCCACCTCCGCCAGTTGGATCGCGTGCTGCACGGCGTTGTCCGGGGTGAGGCAGAACTCCGCGCCGCACTTCCACAGCAGCTCCGCCGAGCGGCGCAGGAGCCGGCCCACGGCGTGCCAGTCGTCCTTGCGAATCGCGTCGATGTACGCGGAAAGCGGCTCGTTGTGGATGGAGATCCGGGGTTGATCCTGGGGCGGGAGCATCCGCCCGCACTGGCGGGAGAGCTCCCGATAGAACAACGCCGCGCCCTCGGGGCTTACGCCGACGATCCCGATGTGCTTGGTCATCCCGCGGCTCCTGGCCCGGCACCCGACCGGGCCTCCCAATGGTCCGGCATGGGGTCCGTTACGTCAATCGGTATTCGCGTCCTTTCCCCCCGAATCTGGGAGTTCCCGGGCGGGTAGAGTCACCGCGTGCCCGACCCATCCGACCAGGATCCGTTCACGACCCTCGGGCTGCCCGCCCGGTTCGACCTTTCGCCCGAGGCGATCCGTCGCGCCCACATGGCCCGGATGGGGACGGTTCACCCCGATGTCGCCGGGGCGTCTCCCACCGACGAAACCCAGGTCGCCCGCCTGAATCAGGCCAGGGGCGTCCTCGAAGATCCCGAACGCCGGGCCTCCGCCCTGCTCGCGCGCGTCGGCGGGCCGTCGAAGGAACAGGACAAGTCGCTCCCGGCGGGGTTTCTGATGGAGATCATGGAAACCCGCGAGGGCGTCGAGGCCGCCGTGGCGTCGAAGGACGCCCTGAGCATTGATCGATGGCGTGCGTGGGCGGGCGAGCAGCGCCGGGGCTACGCCGCGGCGGTGGGGGGGATGTTCGCGGCCCTCGGCGATCCGCCCGCGAGAGAGGCCCTGGTCGCCATCCGGACCCGGCTCAACGCCTGGCGGTACATCGAGCGGCTGATCGAACAACTCGACCCGGGCTATGACCCCGCCCGCGCGGATTTCCGATAAGCAGGCAGGAGGCTCGCATGGCGATTCGTCGCAGCCGCTCGCTCAAGATGCTCGTCGGGGCGGTGATCGTCTTCCTGGGCATCGCGCTGATCACGGGGGGTTTTCGAACCGCGCCCACGCCCGAGGCCTTCGCCGGCGCCCTGTCCCTGGGCGACGCCCTCGACGAGGCCGCCAAAACCGGCAAGCCGGTGCTGGCGTTCGTCACGGCCGACTGGTGCCCGCCCTGCCAGAAGTTCAAGCGTGGCGCGCTCATCGACAAGGACGTCGCCCGATGGATCCTCGACAACACCCATCCGGTGCTCGTGGACGCCACCAAGGCCAATCCCGACGCGTCGCGCCTGGGCGTCGAGGCGATCCCCACCTTGGTCATGATTCGCGATGACGAAAAGGGCGAGCGCGAGGTGGCCCGGTTCTCGGGCGACCGCGACGCGGCGTTCGTGCTCGACTGGCTCCGCCAGTTCAGCGGGCCCGTGCAGGACTACAAGGCCAGGACCGGCAGACTCCCGCCCGGCTTCGAGGAAGAACAGGCCAAGTCCTCCAAAGGCAAGTGAACCGCCACGCTACTCCAGCGGGTTGACGAACAAGCCCGTCGCCAGCTTGGGGTAGAAGAACGTGCTCTTCTGGGGCATGAGCTGGTTGGCCCGGCTGACGTCCCTCACGGCCTGCAGAGGCGTGGGCCGCACGATCACCGCCAACTGGGCGCCCGTGGCGCCGAAGAGCTTGCCGCCCCCCGCGCCCGTCTCGGCCCCGCTGCCAATCTCCCGCACCTCGTTGATGGTGTGGGGGAAGGCCCACTTGACCGGCTCGCCGCCGTTGAGCTTGGGCTGACAGACCTGCTCGACAATCACGTACTGGATCAGGGCCACATCCAGGTCGCGCCAGGCCTGCGGCTTGTCGGCGAATCGGGCCTTGAGCGGGTCGGCGCCCACGAGCGTCGCGACGTGGCAGGTCCTGGTCTTGAAGTCGTAGAGCCCGAAGACGTTCTTGAGGGTCCTCGCCTTGGCCTCCATGGCGGCCTCGAGCCCGGCCAGGTCATTGCCCGCCGGTTCGATCCGCAGCGCGCCTTTGCTGGCCGCGGCGAAGGCCTCGAACGTGTAGTCCTTCATCCCGCCCAGCACGCGGTGCGTGGGCCAGATGACCAGCCCCGGATCGCTCATGCCCACCAGCACGATCATGCAGTGGCGTGCCCCGTGGGCCGCCGGCAACGGGCCCGCGGCCTCGAGGCCCTTGAGGTAGTTCAACCCGGTCGTGTAGCGGTGGTGCCCATCGGCGATGAACACGTCCTCGCCCTTGAGCGCATCCTGGTAGGCCTTGATCGCCGCGCCGTCGCGTCCCATCGAGAGCGTCCACAGCTCGTGGAGCGTGCCGTCGTCGGTCTTCGCGATCTGGTCGGCCGGGCGCGAGTCCATGACCTTCTTGAGCAGGGCCGTGGCGAGCCCCTTCTCGTCGGCGTGCAGCCCGAAGATGGGCGAGAGCTGCGTGCGTGTGGCCTTCATGAGGGCCATGCGGTCCTCCTTGGGTCCGCTGAAGGTCTCTTCGTGTGGGAGGATGCCGCCGCCGGCGCGGGGCCCGAAGGGCACGGTGTCGACGCAGCAGCACATCCCGCTGCGCTGGACCTGCGTGGCGCCGTCGGCGCTGCGGAAGCTCTGGCGATAGGCGAACATCGCCGGCTCATCGAGGCGCTGGAGCGTGCCGTCCTTGAGCATGGCGCGGTACGCCGCGGCCGCGCCCTCGTAGGCCGCGGGGGGGCCGAGCTCCTTGGCGGGCGTGTGCGGCAGGTCGATGCCGACGATGTTGCGGGGGTTGCGGTCGAGGAGACGCTTCTTGCCCGCGCCGTCGAGCACGTCGTAGGGCGGGGCGACGAGGGCGGAAACGTCCTTCTGGTTGGCGTACACGACCGCGCGGAATGGATGAACGTTGGGCATGGGAGAGAATAGGAGACGAGCCCCGACCGTGAGGGAAGGCCCGCGCCGCGAGCCTCTCACGGGTTGGAAGAGTGGGGGAGGGCCGCTCCCAGCTCGCCCCGCTCGATCAGCCCCGCGATGGCCGCGATGTCCCCGGCAGGCGGGCGATCGCTGACGAGCCGCGCCACGCGCGCACGCACGAGGGCGTGCAATCGCTCGACGGCGCCCCCGCTCTGGAGGGGCCGCTGGTACTCGATCCCCTCCGCGGCGCACAGCAGCTCGATGGCGACCACGTTCCGCGCGAGCTCCACGGCACGCAACGCCTTGGCCCCCGCGCGCGGCCCAAAGCTGTTGTAATCCTCGACGCCGGCGCTGGTGGGGATGTTGGCCACGCTGGCCGGGTTCGCCAGCCCGACCAGCTCGTTGCAGCACGCCGCCGCGGTGTACTGCGCGATCATCAGCCCGCTGCAGAGCCCGGGCTGTGGGGTCAGGTAGGGTCGCAAGTGGCTCTCCGAATCAAGGCCCGAGAGCAGCCAGAACGTCCGCCGCTCCGAAAGGCCCGCGACGTGCGACATCGCGATGCTCAGCACGTCGAGCGGGATCGCCAGGGGCATCCCATGAAAGTTCCCCGCCGAGACAATCGCCTCCTCGCCAGCACGGCCGGCAAACACGAGCGGATTGTCCGTCACCGCCCCTAGTTCTCGCTCGACACACGCTCTCGCATGCACCAACGAATCCCACGCCGCTCCAAGCACCGGCGGCGTGCACCGCAGCGAATACGGATCCTGAACCCGAGGATCGT
>JBGAOG010000189.1:0-3286 GCA_044221985.1 Phycisphaerales bacterium | reverse complement strand
CGGGCCAGGAACGGCCTGAACTCCTTCGCGTACCACTCGTTCCAGCGGCGTGCGTCGTAGCCCAGGTAATCCGTGGATCGCCCCCACTCCGCGCTGGTCAGGCCCACCAGGCTCGAGTGCACGATCGGTCGCATGACCGTGGTCACCGACGCGTCCCCCACCACCAGCAGACTGCCCTCGTTGGCCACGTCCACCGTGGGCTGGAATCCGACCGCCCCCTCCGCCACCACCGGCGTCAGGTTCGACACGTACGTGCGCTGCGTCCCCACGAAGATATAGGCCAGCGCCCCGGTCCGGTCCTCGATCCCGATGCCCCCGCCCCCCGGCGCCGGCGGGCGGCCGCCTTGCGCCATGATCAGCCACGGGATCAACTCGAGGATCTTGAGCGTTCCGGCCAGGCCCGCCGCCGAATCGACCGCCGAGACGCTCCCACGCTCCAGACCCGCGCAGAGCACCAGCTTGACGCGCTCGGGCACCGCTTGCCCCGTGAGCCGTTCCACCAGCGTGCGAGACGCCAGTTTCCGCGTGTCCTCCTCGCGGCCGAACACGCCCATCCAGGCCAACGTCGTGTCGCCCTCCTCGCTCCGCTGCGCCGCAAAGTGCTCGACGAGCCCGCGGCACACGTCGCTTCCCTCGCCCGCGAAGATCTCGACGAGGCTCGGGAAGACCGCGGGATCGGCGTAGGTCTTGAGCTTCTCGATGCCCTGCCCGCGCACCTCCCGCGGACGGGCCTGGCGGAAGTAGTCCAGCCTCAGGCGCTTGAGTTCCTGTTCGACCTTGGCCCGCCGAGCCTGCTGCAGGCGGTAGGCCTCCGCCTCGGGGCTCTTGGGGTCCTTGATCAGCGTCTGCGCCCAATCTGGAGCCGTCGATTCTGTTTGTGCCAGGGCGCCCCCGCCCGCCAACGCCAGGGCGCAAAGCGTCGCCGGTACCAACCGTCTTGTGCTCATCATGTCGGGGCTCCCAGGCCTCTCGCCGCGGGGGGTTGGACGCACGAGGGTAGGGACGGTTCCAACCCCCAGACGCGTCACGTGAGGGATCGCCCCGCCCTCGACTGGCCCATCGGCTTGAACGTCAGGGACAGGAATGGCCCCACGTCCGCGCCCCCCACGGTCAGGCCCGCGGGCGCTGGAACCGCGCTCCGCGACGCGCCCACGAGCGAGCCCATCGCGACGATGCTGGACCGGAGGACCGCCTCCACGGGCATGGCCTGCGCCGTGATCACGACGCTCGCGACGACCGGACGCACCTCATCGTCGGGGGCGTGCGCGAGGTCGCGCGCGTGCGACTCGAAGGCATGGGCGTAGGCGGCGCCGGCGCCGGGAAGCTCCCGCGCGATGGGTTCGGGAGATTCGCCGCGGGTTACCGCCAGGGTGATGCGCTCCAGCAGGCGGCGCAGGACCGCCAGCTCCGGCCCGAGGATCTCGCGCGCCAGGAGCAGGTGGTCGCCCGTGGCCTGCACGAACAGCGGCAGGGCGATGCCCAGCGCGGGCGTGCCCAGCGACGCCTCCGCTCTCTGCACCACCGAGACGGGTTGCGGGCGGGCGACCGCGGCGCGGTGCCGGCGGGCGAAGCGGTCGAGGGCCGCCGCCAGCGGAATCGTGATGGCGGGATCGGGCCCGCCCCGGGTGAGGTCCGACCCCAGGGCGCTGAGGTAGGTGTGCTCGCTCTCGAACAAGGCCTCCCGGATCAGCGGACGCAGGGCCAGCAGCGCCGGCTCGTCGCGAATTCGATCCACAACCTCGCGCATGTCCGCGCCGGGGTCTTCCTCGCCCAGGTGCTTGGCCAGCACTCCCTCGCGCCACAGCGGCGCCGTCCACGCCAGCGCGTCCACGAACCGGGCATACCAGGGCGAGCGGGCGGCGGCCTGGCGCGCCGCCGCGGATCCGGCCCCCAGCGGCGCGGGCAGCAGCGTGACCACCTGGTCGGCCAGAAGGAGCGAGGCCAGCGCCGGCGCCTCGCGCGATACCAGGTGGTAGGGGCTGACCACCACGATCATGGCGCACCCGCGGGTTGGAGGGTGCGGCGAGGGACCGGCGCGGGCTCCGCGCCTGGCTCCCCGGGCCCGCCCCTCGCGCGCGCGTCGAGCCAGTCGAGCATCGCCGTGTAGTCCTTGGGAAGGGCCATGAAGAGCGGGAGGTGCTCGCCGGGGCGGGACCAGACCTCGGCGCTCGCGCCCATGCGCCGCGCCAGCAGGTCGCCCAGGGCCCGGGGCACCGCAGAATCCGCCGACGCCAGGATGTGCAGCGACGGCATGCCCCGCATCGCCCCAGCCGCGTGGAAGGAGTCCAGGCTCGCCACGGCGCGGTACGCACGGGCGAGGGCGGCCCGTTCCTCCTCGGTCGGCGCACGCCCCAGCCACCGGGTCCGGATCGAGGAGATCATGTCGGCGTAGGTGGAGTGGGCGTTCACGAGCCAGTAATCGGCCCCTCCCGCGACCAGGATCGCCGCGGCGAAACGACGCGGATCGCGCGCCACAACCACCGGCGTGGTGATCGCTCCCCCCGAGAATCCGATCACGACGTGCGGGAGCTTGCCCAGCTCGGGGCGGACCGAATCCACGCGCGCCATCGCCAGCTCCACCGCGTAGGCCACCTCCGCGGCACGCTGACCCAGCGTGTCCGCGATGGTGACCGCCCCGGACTCGGGATGGGCCGGGTCGACGCGGAACTCCACGGCCTCCGTGAATCGCGACGGCTGGGCGAGCAGGCGCAGAACGCACCATCCCCGCCGGCGCAGGGCGCGCACAAGGGACTCGGCGACGCCCTCGGGCGTGCCGAAGATGCCGGGCATGAACAGCGCCACGCCGCGAGCCTTGGGGGCCGCCTCCGCCGGCTCGGAGGCGATGGGGTCGTACAGCACGAACCAGGTGCGCTGCAGGGAGAGTCGCCCGTCGGGCGTGGGGCGCGCGGTCACGGCCACGAACGTCGACGCCCCGGGAGTGCGCCGGACCGGGCCGCCCGCGTCCCCCTCCAGGAGCCGGACCGTGAACGCGTTTCGCCCCTCGAACTCCACGCTCTCGAGCGTCGCAGGCGCGCCACCCGCGAGCGCGTCCAGCAGGGCCTGCGCGTCGGCCCGGTCGGCATCGCGCGGCCGAAGGGCTCCGAAGAACATCCGATCGAAGTCCCATCGCGCGCAGGGCAGGTCCCGCACCACGCCCACCGCGCCGTCGCGCGTGGCGGCCACCGCCGCGGCCGCATCAGCGCCGACCTCGGCGGCGCTGGCGGCGCTGCGCACCCAGTGCGACACCGCGCCGGCGATCGCCGCGATGTCGCTCTTCAGCGGCGAC
>JBGAOG010000188.1:0-3324 GCA_044221985.1 Phycisphaerales bacterium | reverse complement strand
GTCCAAGTGACGGCGACGACCACCATCCCGGACGGGGCGCTCGCGCCCCCGGGCGAGGGCAAGCGGACGCTGGTCCAGGCCGTGGGCTGGGCCGCGTTCGCCCTCGTCCTGATGTGGGCCTGGAAGGGCGCGGACATGCGCCCGCTGGACCTGTGGAAGGACAGCGGGAACATGAAGGTCTTCCTCGCGGAGTTCTTCCCCCCCGACTTCCGGGAGTGGAAGTCGTACCTGCGCGAGATGATCGTGACGCTGCACATCGCGGTCTGGGGGACGGTGCTCGCGATCGTCTGCGCGGTGCCCTTCGGGCTCCTGTCGTCCTCCAACATCGTCCCGATCTGGGTGTACCAGCCGGTGCGCCGCCTCATGGACGCCTGCCGCGCCATCAACGAGATGGTGTTCGCGATGCTCTTCATCGTGGCCGTGGGCCTGGGCCCCTTCGCGGGGGTGCTGGCGCTGTGGATCCATACCACGGGGACGCTCGCCAAGCTCTTCTCCGAGGCGGTCGAGGCCATCGACCCGCGCCCCGTCGAGGGCGTTCGCGCCACCGGCGCCTCGGCGCTCGAGGAGATCTTCTACGGCGTGATCCCCCAGGTGATGCCGCTGTGGATCTCGTATTCGCTCTACCGCTTCGAGTCCAACGTGCGCTCGGCCTCCGTGGTCGGGATGGTCGGCGCGGGCGGCATCGGGGTCATCCTCTACGAGGTGATCCGCGGCTTCGAGTACGCGCAGACCTGCGCGGTCATGCTCATCATCATCACCTTCGTGAGCACGATCGACGTCGTCTCCGCCCGCTTCCGCAAGCTGTTCATCTAGCGCCCGCCATCCAAAGAACAGGAGTCGCATCGCATGTCCCAGGAAAGACCGCCCGTCGTCGTGAACGGGGTGAAGTACCGCTGGCCCGAGCGCCCCGTGGTCGTGGTGATCATCGACGGCGGCGACCCCGCCTACATCCAGCAGTTCCTGAAGGAAGGCGTGATCCCGAACATCGCCCGGTTCATGAAGGAGGGCTTCGCGGTCGTGGCCGAAGGCACCGTGCCCTCGTTCACCTGCCCGAACAACATGTCGATCGTCACCGGGACGCCCGCCTCGAAGCACGGCATCTCCGGGAACTTCTACCTCGACACCGCCACGGGCGAGGCCGTCGTCATGACCGGCCCGGAACTGCTGCGCGGGGACACCGTCCTCAAGGGGTTCGCGGACGCGGGCGCCAAGGTCGTGGCCATCACCGCCAAGGACAAGCTGAGGAGGCAGCTGGGCAAGGGCCTGGACGTCTCGCGCGGCAACGTGTGCTTCTCCTCCGAGAAGGCGGACAAGTGCACGCTGGCCGAGAACGGCATCGAGGACGTCCTCGCGCTCGTCGGCCAGCCGCTTCCCGACATGTACTCGATGGAGCTCTCGCTCTTCGTGCTGGACGCGGGCATCAAGCTCCTGGAGGCCGGGCGGCGCGACCTCATGTTCCTGTCCCTCACCGACTACGTGCAGCACAAGTACGCCCCGCACGAGGCCGAGGCCAGGCGCTTCTACCAGGAGCTGGACCGGCGCTTCGGGCGCCTGGCGCAGCTGGGCGCGGTGGTGGCGCTCACGGCCGACCACGGCATGAACGACAAGTCGACGCCCGAGGGCAAGCCCAACGTGATCTGGCTGCAGGACATCCTGGACGCGAGGTTCGGCAGGGGCGACACGAAGGTGGTCTGCCCGATCACGGACGCATTCGTGGCCCACCACGGCGCCCTGGGCGGGTTCGTGCGCGTCTGGTGCCGCGGGAAGGCCACGGCGCCGCAGGTCATCGAGGCCATCCGGGGCCTCGCGGGCCTGGAGGCCGTGCTCGACAAGGAAGCGGCCTGCCGGGCCTTCGACCTTCCGCCCGACCGCGAGGGCGACGTCGTGGTGGTCGCGGGCGCGAACGTGTGCGTGGGCGCCTCCGAGAAGGACCACGACCTCTCGGGGCTCGCGGGACACCGCCTGCGCACCCACGGCGGCGTGTCGGAGGCGAAGGTGCCCATCATCATCAACGCGCCCCTCAACGCCGACTACCGGCTGCGCGGGGGCGCGGCGATCCTCAAGAGCTGGCAGCTCTTCGACTTCGCGCTCAACGGCACGGCGCGCTGATGGCGACGGCCCCCGGCCTGCAGGGCCGCCTCGCGGTCTACGACGCGCCCGGAAAGCCCTTCGAGATCCGCCTGTTCCCGGTGCGGCCCCCGCGCGCGGGCGAGGTGCTGGTGAAGATCCGCATGTCCACGATCTGCCGCTCGGACATCCACTCGTACCTGGGGCATCGCCCGAACCCGTGCCCGGGAGTCCTGGGCCACGAGATCATCGGCACCATCGTCGAGCTGGGCGAGGGCATCACCCACGACATGCGCGGCGAGCCCCTGGCGGAAGGCGACCGCATCACCTGGAGCGAGTACTTCATCCCCGGCCCGAGCTACTTCACCGAGGTGCTGGACCTGCCGCAGAAGTCCCCTGGCGTCGACAAGTACGGCCACATGGCCGCCACCACCGAGCCGCACCATCACGGGGGCTTCGGCGAGTACTGCTACGTGCTTCCGCAATCGTGGATCCTCAAGCTTCCCGACGGCCTCACCGACGAGGAGGCCACGCCGATCAATTGCGGCGTGGCCACGATGATGTGCGTCACCGAGCGCGCCGGGATCGGCATGGGCGACGCGGTGGTCGTGCAGGGGCTGGGCCTGCTGGGCCTCTACGGCGCGGCGATCGCCAGGGCCCGCGGGGCGCGGCTGGTGATCGGGCTGGACACGGTCGCCTCCCGGCGGGCCCTGGGCGCGAAATTCGGGGTGGACCACGCCCTCGACCCGTCGGCGATGGACGAGGCGCAGCTCGTGAAGCGGGTGCGCGAGCTGTGCAGGCCGGACGGGGCGGACGCCGTGCTCGAGGTCTGCGGCTACCCGCAGGTGATTCCCGCGGGCCTGCAGATGCTGCGCACCGGAGGGCGCTACGTGCTCGCCGGGGTGGTGAATCCCGGCTCGACCGTGAGCCTGGACGCGAACCTCATCCTGAGGAAGCTCGTCACGATCCGCGGGGTGCACAATTACCATCCGCGCAACCTCGTCGAGGCGCTCGACTTCGTGCACGGCAACCGCGGCCGCTTCCCTTTCCACGAGCTGGTGGACGGCAAGTACCCGCTGGACGAGGTGGGGCGCGCCATGAAGGACGCCGAGGAGCGCAAGGTGCTGCGCGCGGCGATCGTGGCCCACGGCGGGCTCGCCGCCGCCGAACGGCACGCGGAGGCGATCGTGCTGCGGGCCCTGGCGCAGGCGACCGGGAAGGCGTGATGGCGCGCTGGATCGACTTCCTGCAGCGATT
>JBGAOG010000187.1:0-3473 GCA_044221985.1 Phycisphaerales bacterium | reverse complement strand
ATCCGCGGCCGCCGCGGTTCTAACCATGCGAATCCGTTCGCTTATAGCCACCATGGATGCTGCCCGAGTGGTTACCGGCCCTGCGCGAGCACCGAGTATATCGGATGAGCAACCGCTCCGATAACGAGATACAAACGACAACAGACGACAGTTTCTTCGTACCGGCCGAGCTTGGTCCTGGAAGTCGCCATGCCGCGCTGGTCAGCAATGCGTCGGACCAAGGGGATACCACCCGGGCGCGGGGGGGGTGTCAATTCGCCGGACGCTTCTCCCCGGATCCCGCCACTGTCGGCCGCTCATGGGTGGCGGCCCGACGCCCGTCCGGAGTCGCCGAGTACACGATGCCCATCGTGTGCTCGGGCTGTCCCAGAACCAGGCGGTCCACCAATTCCACGCCCTGCATCACCGAGTGGTCGGTATTGGCGACCTCATACTTCCACAGCCCAAACCGCCCACGGCTGAAGATGTCCCGCGATTCCAGCCAGGGGACGATCTCGCCCAGGATCTCGTCGCGCTCGACGCTGGGCGTCGGGTAGGAATAGGCCGCGTAGTGGTGCCAGGTGGAGACGATGTCGTCGCGTTCGCCCGGGGCAAGCAGCCCGACGCTCTCCAGCCCGCGGATCGTGTCCTCCACGACCGTCTCGGGGCTGACCGGTTTGCGCTGGCTCTCGCTGGTCTCGCACAACAGGGAATAGAAGCGGGCGCGGTCGGGCGTCATGTTGGGCGAGTAGTTGCTCAGGTACGTGACGCGGTAGAAGGGGCAGTTCTCTTCGGGGAAGTACATCCAGCTCCGGGTGCTGGGGCACGGTCGCCTGATTCCCAGGCCCACCATGTGCCCGCCCGAGTGCAGCAGGCGCGACGCCTGCCCGCGGATGCGTGCGGGCACGTCGCCCGTCAGCACGTCGCGGCAGAGCACGTCGAGGGGCATGGTGGAGACCAGCGTGTCGTAGGGGCGCGTCGAGCCGTCCGCCAGCGTGACCAGGCGGCGGTCGGCGTCGACGGCGCGCACGCCCGAGCCCAGGCGCACGTGCCCGCCCGGGCCGGTGCCCAGCAACTGGCCCATCCGCCGGTAGAGCTCGCCCGTCCCGCCCCGCAGCGGGAATTTGAAGCGGTTGTTGGGCCCCCAGGCGAAGTCGTCGAGCTCCTGCTCGACGTTGCGGCGCACGCGGTCCACGTCCACCACCGCGACCCGCTCCCCGATCCAGGTCTTGTTCAAGAGGGCGGGCGGGAAGGCCCACACCTTGAAGTTGTACGGGCGCATGAACAGGCGCGCGATCCCCTCGCCGAACACGCTGTCGATGAACTCCCCGAAGTCCGCGCATTGGGCGGGGTGCCGGCGCCGCCCCTGGGCCACCTCGCGCTGGGCCGCCTCCAGCCCCGCGAGGCACTCCTGCGCCAGGGCCCGGGGCAGGTAGCGGATGTTGTTCTGGAAGGGATAGGGCACCCAGGTCCCGGCCAGGCGGACCCAGCTCTCCCGATCGATCATCGAGTACTCGCCCCGCAGCAGGTTCTCGTAGATCTCGTCGAAGTAGCGGTAGTGGCTGAACAGCACGTGCCCGCCGATGTCCCAGGTGAAGCCCTGCGCGTCCACGAAGCTGTGCGACAACCCGCCGACATACCCGTGCGCCTCGAGGATCTCGAAGTCGTGGTAGCCCAGCTCGCGAAGGCGATACCCGGCGCCCAGGCCCGTGGGCCCGGCCCCGACGATCACGACGCGTCCGGGAACGCCTTGGGCGATGCGCGCGGGCATCGCCCTACCGCTCCAGCTTCTTGCGGATGCGGTCGGCGATGCGCGCCGCCAGGCGCTCGTCGCGCGTGAGCGGGACGTCGTACTCGGGCGCCTCGCCCCGGGACAGCTCCTGCGGGTCCAGCGCCAGGTCCGACGCCAGGATCGACGCGCTCGACGCCCGCCAGTGGCGCAGGTAGCGCCGGTCGATCACCGCCTCGACGCGCCCGAGCACGGGGGCGCCCTCCAGCGGCGCGTCGGGGCCGGCGCCCTGTCCGGGCTCGAAGGTGATCCGCACGCGGCGTCGATGGTCCGCCAGGAGATCCTCCACCTCCTGCGTCAGCGTGGATTGGTCCAGGTCCCAGGGCGTCGCCAGGCCCGAGGACTGCTTGGGCGAGGCCGTGATCACGCCCGCCTGGGCGTCGACGCGGTCGATGGCGAAGTGCAGCTCGCGCAGGGCCTCGACGGCGCTGTCGAACGAGCGGGCGTACGACCCGGGCGCCACGTCGAACGTGCGCGCGGTGTTGTTGGGCGTGCAGCCCGCGAGGGCCAGGAGCGCGAGGATGGCGGCGGGCGATCGCATCGGTCCACAGCGTAGGTTCCGCTCGCCCGCGGCGGGGGCTAGCCCCGGTCCGCCTCACGCCGGATCAGGTCCCACGCCGCCGCCACGTGCTCCTCCCGGGTGAGCGTGGCGCCGACGGCCATGCGGAGCACGAGGCGCGGGTGGCGCCCGCGGGCGGGCAGCACGGTGTGCGTCAGGTAGGCCCGCCCCGAGGCGTTGATGCGGCCGAGGAGGGACATGTTGCGGGCATCGGTGTCCGGCGCCGCCTCACCGGGCCGCGGGCGGAGGCGGAAGCAGGCGAGGGAGAGGAGCCGCGGGGCGGCCAGCTCGAAGCGATCGTCGCGGGCGAGGAGGGACTCGAAGAGCGAGGCGAGGCGGACGTGCTCGCGGATGTGGGCCTGGAGCCCGCGGACGCCATAGTGCCGGATCACGAACCAGAGCTTGAGGGCCCTGAACCTCCGCCCCAGCGGGACGTGCCAGTCGCGGTAGTCGACGACGGTTCCGGATTGCGAGGCGCTGTTGCGCAGGTACTCGGGCGTGACGGACATCGCCCCGACGAGCGACGCCGAATCGCGGGTGAAGAAGCAGTCGCAGTCGAAGTTGGTCAGCAACCACTTGTGCGGATTCAGGCAGAGCGAATCCGCGTGCTCGACCCCCGCCAGCAGCGGGCGGAACTCGGGGCAGATGCACGCGCTGCCGGCGAACGCGGCGTCGACGTGCAACCAGGGAGAGGAGAACGCGGAGGGCGCAGAGGAATCGGAGAGACGCGGAACAGAAGGGGAACCGGGGAAAGAACCAGTCGGTTGCGCCGCGTGCGATCCGCTCGTCTCGATCCCGCCCGTGCCTTCTTCTTCCCGGTCCTTCCCCTCCGCATCCTTCTGCTTGCTCTGCGATCTCCGCGTACCGACTTCCCGCATCACGCGCGCGATGTCTGCCACGGGGTCCGCCGCCGCGCTGCTGGTCGTGCCGACCGTGGCCATGACGAAGAAGGGCGTTCGCCCGGCGGCCACGTCGTCCCGCATCGCGTGGGCGAGGGCGTCGGGGCGCATGCGAAGCTCGTCGTCCACGTCGATCAGCCGCACGTGCGTGCGATCCTCGGGCGAGCGTGCCAGCCCGGCGATCATGCACGCCTTGATGAAGGAGGAGTGTGCCTGCGTGGAGGCGTACGCGACGAGATGGGGCGCC